>JBAVYO010000107.1:0-9312 GCA_049698855.1 Terriglobales bacterium | reverse complement strand
GGAGGAGCGCGGGACGATAGCATCTTTCGTGGCATTGCAGGCGGCTCGCATACCGCCAGCAAAGAACAAATACGAGAATCTGGTCATCGATAGTCGTAAGGCGTTTATTCAAGAGATGGCATCCTCTTCCGACTTTTTCGATGAAGTGCTAGCGGCGGCCAAGAAACACGGCGTCGAAATAGATTCCACCGATCGAGGTCGGTTGCTTGAAGCCTTGCAGGGCGGACATATCGTTCCGCAGGTACATAAGACGGAACTATCTGTGGGCATTTTGCGCCTAGCTCACGCAATCGCAGACCAACTGGATGGAATGAACTATTCACTCCTGTACTCCGATGGCCCGGAGTGGTTCGTGTGTTCCGACTATCCCGTTGGGCTGTCCCTTTTGCTGGCAGTTACAGATGACTTGCTTGAGCATCAGAAAGCCATCGAGTGGCCTACGGTTCAGCCGTTTGGAAGAACAATATTCATGCCGATCGCATACAACGTCGCGATCGCAATCCATCGGTTTGAAAACAGACCCACTGCCGTCCGAGCGGATCAGCGAATGGTGGCACGTATCAATACCATTACCATTGCAAATGCCGAACGATTCATCTGTTCACCGGTACCGGATTTTGCGTGTGTTCTGCCGAATAAGGAACTAGGAAGGGCAACGAACGCTGTCGCAGTATTGCAGCAATTTACGAGACGCGAGAGAGCCGACTCAGCCAAGGGCTAATGCGCTGCTTCCCCTACGGTTTAAACTTCGTCGCCAGCTCGCGCTCGGGCGGAGTCATCTGGTTCCATACCGCAGTCAAGTCTTTTTCCAGTATCTGATTGTTTGGATCGACGTGCAGTGCCAGCGCGAACCAGCCGTAGGACGTCGGGAGGTCGCGGGCAACACAGTGGCCGGTTGCGTACATGGTTCCGAACATGCTCCGCGCCTTGGCGTTTTGCTTGGCTGAGGCCGACTTCAGATATTTCACCGCCTGATCGCAATTTTCGGTCGCGCCGCGGCCATAAAGAAAGGCCTCGGCTTTGCGGTAATCCGCATCTCCCTTGTCGCCAATGTCGGTGTCAGCGCCGGGCGCCGGAGCTGGCTCAAGGACAGTCTTGGATCGCGCGGGCTTTACGGCCTCGGCGGTGACCTTCGCAGCAGGCTTCGGCGCGGCTATTACGCTCCGCTCGGCGCTTCTTCGATCAGTACTAGGTTTCGCCGCTCGCGGAGAAACTGGCGGGGCCGCTGGCGCGGAATTGGGCTGCGTTGCCGACGCAGATGTCGTCGGCGTTGATATTTCCGTTGTAGATGTCGTTGGGCCACTGGAAGCTTGCGTTGGCGCAGACGGCGTTGCGGACTGGGCGGTCGGCGATTGAGCCGGAGCTGCCGGCTGTCCAGACTGAGGCGGGTTTGCGGACGACGACGGTTGCGACGCATCCGGCTGCGCTGTTGCTGTCTCGGGTGGAGTGGCCGGACTCGGCTGATTCGAAGCGGCTCGCCGTGCGGCTGCGCCGGTGGCGCCGAGATAATTGTTGTAAGTCCACCAACCGGCGGCACACAAGGCTATGAGCAATCCCAAGAGAAGGAGCACGCGATGACGGCCACCGTTTGCTTCGTCGGGCTCTGCCAGCATCTCCGCGTGCCGGGTTCGATCTCTAAGCTCGTCGACATTCGCCATGGGATCGAGAGAGGGATTCAATCCCAACAGCGATGGGCCTGCTATTGTGCCTGCCGGATGCTCGGGTTGCGGACGCATATTCGCCGGAACCGGGGTGCGTTGCGGCTCAAATCTCTTGTTGTCACCACGGTTGCCAGCCAGGTTCTCACGAAGACTATCGCCGGCGTGGACTGCATCTTGTGAACTTGCGACGACTGGAGTTGGGGCAGCTCGTCGTGCTTCGAGAGGCGTGCCGCACATTCCACAAAAGCGGAAAGCAGGCGAGTTGTCCTCGCCGCAGTTCGGGCAGATCACAGTTGTTTCTCCGAATAACTGCACCTTAACAGTTTACGCTCAGAAGGCCAGACTGAGGGCTCGTTCAGAGGCATTAAAATGCTAGTGCGCAAGGTTTTTCCTCCATGCCAAAAGCCGCGAAAAACAGACCATCCATCGCTGTTAAACGCTTCAACGCCACGCTCGAAAGCATGCGATCGCGGCTGAACTGGATCATCATTCGCGTTCCTTTTGATGCGGCAAAAGCCTGGGGATCGCGCGGCCAGATCAAGATCAAGGGGACGATCAACGGTTTTCCATTTCGCACGTCACTGTTTCCTACGGGCGAAGGCGCCCACATCCTATTGGTGAATAAGCACATGCAGAAGGGAGCTCGCGCGACAGCGGGCGCGGTTGCACGGTTCGAGATCGAGCGTGATACGGAGAAGCGGGTAGCAACGATTCCGGAGCCGTTGCAGCGGATCCTCGCTGGCGACCGCTCTTTTCGTCGCTGGTACGAGCAGTTGAATCACTCTACGCGGAACGAGATTGCGAAGTGGGTCAACCAGCCTCAAAGCGCGGAGGCGCGCGGCCGCCGCTCGGAAAAAATTGCCGAGCGCTTGCTGGAAACGATGCAGGCGGAAAGGGAACTGCCTCCGATCTTGCAGCGTGCTTTGGCACGCAATCCCCGAGCGCGGGAAGGGTGGGAGCGGATGTCGGCGGCACGCCGGCGCTCTCATTTGCTTGGTATCTTCTACTACCGGACGCCAGCCGCCCGGGCCAACCGGATCGACAAGGCGCTGGACGATGCCGTGGCGATCGGGGGGAAAAGATCGCAGAAGCGCGCGGATTAGGGTCGATTGGCTGGCCGGCTTGAACGCGGAGCCTGAGCGTCAGATATGATCCAGATCACAGCTCGACACGTCGGGGATCACATCGCTCCGGTGCCTTCTGGGGAAGAATGCAATCCGAGGCCCTGCGTGCCTTGTGATGCGCCTCAGGCGTTCCCGTGGCCGCACCCGCTGGGTCCACAATTGCCGACAAATAGGGAGGAGGCTTTATGGTTACTAAACAACAGGCCCTCGATTATCACTTTGGGGCCCGGCCTGGGAAGATCGAAGTTTCCTCAACCAAACCCTGCCGCACGCAACGCGATTTGAGCCTGGCGTACACGCCGGGAGTGGCAGAGCCTTGCCTGGAAATCCAAAAGAATCCGCAGGATGCTTTTAAGTACACGGCGAAGGGAAACCTGGTGGGGGTGATCAGCAACGGCACCGCTGTGCTGGGGTTGGGCGATATTGGTGCCCTGGCGGGCAAGCCCGTCATGGAAGGGAAGGGCGTTCTGTTCAAACGGTTCGCCGACGTTGACGTTTTCGATATCGAACTCGACACCCACAATCCGGACGAAATTATTAAAGTCTGCCAATTGCTGGAGCCGACGTTTGGCGGCATCAATCTGGAGGACATCAAAGCGCCGGAATGCTTCTACATTGAAGAGACTTTGAAGAAGACGATGAAGATTCCGGTCTTCCACGACGACCAGCACGGGACGGCAATCATCTCGGGAGCCGCGTTGTTGAACGCGATTGAAGTAGTGGGCAAGAGGCTTGACGAAGTGCAGGTAGTATTCAACGGTGCGGGCGCCTCCGGCATCGCCTGCGCGGAGCACTATGTGCGGCTGGGCGTGAAGCGAGAAAATATCACGCTCTGCGATACCAAGGGCGTGGTGTACAAAGGGCGCACGAATGGCATGAATCCGTACAAGGAGCGGTTTGCCCGCGAGACGAAGGCGCGCACGTTGGCCGACGCCATGAAAGGCGCTGACGTTGCCGTAGGATGCTCGGTGAAAGGCGCGATAACGCAAGACATGGTGCGCTCCATGGGGAACCGGCCTATTGTTTTCGCGATGGCGAATCCAGATCCTGAGATCACATACGACGACGCGAAAGCGTGCCGCAGTGACGTCATTATTGCTACGGGCCGTTCGGATTATCCGAATCAGGTCAACAACGTTCTCGGGTTCCCATTTATTTTCCGCGGAGCGCTCGACGTGCACGCGACGGCGATCAACGAGGAAATGAAGTTGGCGGCTACCCGCGCGCTCGCGAATCTGGCGAAAGAAGATGTGCCCGATTCAGTGTGCCGCGCGTATGGAGTAGAGCGGCTGAAGTTCGGCCCGGACTACCTCATTCCCAAACCGTTTGACCCGCGCGTATTGCTGTGGGAAGCGACCGCGGTGGCGGAAGCGGCGATGCGGACTGGCGTGGCGCAGACTCCGATCGCCCTCGACGAGTACCGCGAGCAACTCGAACGCCGCTTGGGCAAGGCAAACGAGATTGCGCACATGATGGTCCATAAGGCCCAGGCGCATCCAAAGAGCGTTGTCTTTCCGGAAGGCGAGCACGAAAAAATGTTGCGGGTTGCACACATCCTAATCGAGGAGAAGATCGCTCATCCAATTTTGCTCGGGAACCCGGCTACGATCCACGGCACCGCGAAGGAGTTGGGTCTGAATCTTACAAAGGTCGAGATCGTAGATCCGGCGACTTCTCCCTTGCGCGAGCCTTTTATCCAGGAATTGCACAGGCTGCGTCAGCGCCGGGGTGTGACGCTGACCGAAGCGCATGTCTTGATGAAGGATCCGAATGTATTCGGATCCATGATGGTGCATATGGGCGAAGCGGACTCGCTCGTCGCGGGCGTTGGCCAGCACTTCCCGGATACGATCCGGCCGGCTCTGCAGATCATCGGAACTCGAGAGGGATTGCGGAGAGTCTCGGGTTGCTATCTGATGATCACCCGGTCCGGCCAACTCTATCTGCTTGCCGATCCGAGCGTGAATATCGATCCAACAGCGGAAGATCTGGTCGAGATCGCGCTGTGCGCGGCCCAAACTGCGCGGAGGTTCGATCTCACGCCTCGGGTGGCGCTGCTGTCGTTCTCCACGTTCGGTAGCACACAGCATCCGCAGTGTGTAAAGGTGCGCAGGGCCGTTGAACTGCTCCACAAAGCCGATCCGATGCTGATCGTCGATGGCGAAGTGATGGCGGACGTCGCAGTCTCGGCCGAGTTGCTTGAGAAGCAATATCCCTTCAGTCCGTTGAAGGGTGGGGCGAATGTGCTCATCTTCCCCGATCTTGGATCCGCGAACATCGCTTACAAGCTGCTCTCTCGGCTTGGCGGCGGGACGACACTGGGTCCGATTCTGATGGGCATGAGCAAGCCCGTCCACGTGGTGCCGCGCGACACAGAGGTAGGGGAAATCGTCAGCGTCGCCGCCATCGCCGTTGTTGACGCTCAGGAGAACGAGGTCGTCTGCTGGCCGAGCACGCCTAAAAGGTTGGAACTGGTGGGAGAATAACGCTACTCACATCGCGAATCACACGAGGGCATGGTTTCGACCATGCCCTTTCCTTCGCTGCGCTCCTATGTCAGGTAAACGATTACCCTAGCGTGGTAGCGTCGGCGTCGCTGGCTGTCAGCGGGCGTTCGCACGCCAAGCTTCTTCCCGCTCCCCTCATGTTGAGATGACATCGTTCCAAGCGCCGCTTTACAATGGCACGCCGCATCGCAGTTCCGCGTAAGGAGGTCTGAAGTGAAGAGGGAAGTGAAACGAAACGCGAAATGGATTGCCGCTGTAGTGCTCATGATGGCCGCGCTGAGCAGCGCCGAGGAAAAGCGCAAGGTCATCATCGATCAGGACGCCGCCGGCCCCGCTGGCACCGATCAGCAATCGATTCTTCTTCTTATTCAATCGCCGCAGACTCAGGTGCTTGGCATCACAGTGGTCACCGGAGATGCATGGCTGACCGAAGAAGTCGCGCACACGCTGCGCATGCTCGAACTAATAGGACGCACCGACATCCCGGTCGTCCGCGGTGCCGAAAACCCGCTGGTGCGCACCAAAGAACAGACCGAACAGGATGAGCAGCGCGTCGGCTCTTTTGCCTGGCTGGGCGCGTGGACGCCACGCCTCTATCATCCTCCCCGCGAGATCCCGCCGATGCCGGAAGGCGCGCCCACGACCAAGCCCGCCGACGAGGATGCCGCTCACTTCCTGATTCGCATGGTGCGCAAGTATCCGCATGAGGTGACGATCTACGAAGGTGGCCCCATGACTAACCTCGCTCTCGCGATCACAATCGATCCCGAGTTTGCCAGCCTTGCCAGGGAACTGATTTTCATGGGCGCGAGCCTGGATCCACAAACCGACGACCCGGAGTTCACCGACACACCGCGACGCGAGTTCAATCTGTGGTTTGATCCAGAAGCGGCACACATCGTCCTGCGTGCGCCCTGGAAGCGGATTGTATGTACACCTGTCGACATTTCAGTCAAGACCCACATGTCGCAGGATTTGATCGACCGGGTCAAAGCAGGGAAGAGTCCGTCCGCCCGCTACATTGGAACCTATGCCCGTCTTTACGGCACATACAACTATCTTTGGGATGAACTGGCCTCGGCGGCGTGGCTCGATCCCAACCTGATCACAAAGAAGGAAACCCGCTATATGGACGTCAATCTGGAGCGCGGCGCGGGCTATGGAGACACCCTGACCTGGACCGAGAACGACAAGCCCAAGCGCGAGCTCCATCCAGTCGAGATTCAGCGGGACCTGGACACGGAGCGGTTCTACCGCTTGTTTGTGGACTTGCTCACGGCAGAAACGCCAAGGCCATGATAAGGCGGCCTGTTATACATATGTCAAGATACGTACCAGTGTATATGTACAAAATGTCCCACGTCGAACACTTTGTATGTTTCCCACAAACAACTCCCCGCAGCCGCTACGGGCGCCAGGTCATATTTTGCATGGGGTTGGAAAAGCTAACTCGGGAAAGGTTTGGTGCGGAAGGGGGGATTTGAACCCCCACGCCTTTCGGCGCCACCCCCTCAAGATGGTGTGTCTGCCAGTTCCACCACTTCCGCAGGGACAGCAATGAATGCATCGGCTAACGCCCTGGACTTTCTCAGGCAATTCGCCGGCGCACTGTGTATTTTAGCATGCTCACTATACACTGCTGCTTCAGAAGTGAGGGCGTCCGAAGGCATCCTCGGGCCGCGCGTCCGGGTTCGGCCATCTATGAACGCACGCATCTTCTTTTGGTCATTGACCTCGGCGCTCGCCGGGTTCCTCTTCGGTTTCGACACGGTCGTCATCTCGAGCGCTGAGAAAACGATTCAAGCGCTGTGGGGCCTGAGCCCCGCGGCTGCATGGCGTAGCTATGGGCTCCGCGTTATACGGCACCGTGGTGGGCTCGATGATTGGAGGATTGCCCGCGGACCGTTTTGGCCGCAGGGCTACGCTGCTTTCTCAGCGAGCCCAGATCCACCAGCAAAGTTATGAGCCCAGCGCGAGCAGGGCTTTGCGCAGGCCGTTGTGGCGCTGCGTGAGGCGGAGGTAAAGCATTTCATCAGACTTGGTTTTGGCGCGGATGACTTTGAGCAGTTCCTCTTTTTCTCCCTGGGTCCAGGAGCGCACTGCAGCTGGTGTTAACAGCAAAGCGAAATTGTCGAAAGCCGTTTTCTGTAGCGGACTCCATGAAGATGTGTTGACGTGCAGAGTGCGCTCCAGCGCCTTTCGCGCGTGAGCGCGCATGCGGCCGGCGTCTCCGGCAAACTCGCGGGCCATGCGTTCGTTGACGCGAAATCCTATATTGCGGGTTGAGAACGTATCCCACGCCCCTGGCTCGCTGGAGGTTCCCATGTGAGCGCCCCCAAGCGTCCCATTCCGCGAAAGCCACGCGTGATTCCGGGCGCGAACCTGGGGCACCGTCTTTTCTGATAACTCACTTTTCAGAAACTCCTTTTTCAAAACATCGTAGAAGACGTGGCCGGCGGCTAGGCGTTTGAGAATGCGCGCTGGCGTGCGGTATTTTGGATTGGCGGCAATTTTCTTTTCTTCGTGCTCGACGAGCTTGCGCAGTTCGGCTCGCCCGGGGCGAAATCCCAGCTTGCGGTAAAACCAGAACGCGCCGGAATCAATCGCCTCATCGTTATCGTGGCCGAGTTGGTAGGGATAAACGGAGACCACGGTCGTTCCCATCCGCGCGCACAGGCAGCGCAGAACCTGGGCATAGATCCATCCCGCCTCGCCGCCACGGAACGTGTAAAACGTGTTGAAGCCAACCTCCATCCACTCGCACAGGCCGATGGCCTCGATGTAGTTGATGGGGACGCCGTTCTTCAATGTGAGGCCCGCGACGTAGGCACGAAGCGGCAGACGGCGCTCTGGAGGCAGGTTCCAGAGATAAACCGAAATGCCACGGCCGAAATCAGTTTGTATTACCGAGCGCGGGTCGGCAAGCGTGGTGCCGTAGAGTTCGCGGTAACGCACCAGCATGACCTCGCGAATCATGTTGGCGATGCGTTCGCCCTCTTGCGGCGAGAGATGCTTGACTTGGGGCGGACGTTTTGCCAACTCATCCGCGAGCGAAACCTGGCTGCGGCTGATGAGCGGGCCATCGTGATAGAAAATCTTGCGAACCGGGTGCCAGTTGCGCGTGCGGGAGATGCGAGAGTTTCCCAGGTCCCAGCGCAGAGGTATGCGCAGGGACTCGTATAGCTCGGCTCTTTGCTGCTCCGGCAAAGGGAGCGCCTCGAAGCGCTCAATGAGCCATGCGGGTAAGTGCGATGGATTGCCAGCTTTCTTTTTTCGAGATGCGTTTCTGCCAGCCAACCCTGCCGCTGTTTCGAGCCAGCGGCGGAATGGGGTGTCGGCTTCGACATAGGCGTCGTCTTCGAGCAGCGGCATGAATCTAGGGCCGGTCGTGCCCAGTTCGCGCCCCGGTTCATAGTTATCCCAAGCGATCTCGACCTGGCCGGGCATGCGGCGCACAAGCCAGCACGCGACATCGAAGCTGAGTGTGTCTTCCATCTGGGTGCCTGCGATGCCGCCTACTTCGAAAGTGTCGAAGGCATCCATATCGGCGCCAGATTCGCGCAAGGCTGTGACTTTTTCGTGAAACTTATTGAGGATGCACTCTGTTAGCCACAGCACCGCCGGACTTTGCGGGAAGGCGCGGATGAACATCAGCGCTTCGTGAAAGCGAATCAGTGAGGACGGATCGGGGAAATGCGCACGGTCCAGCGATCGAAGCAGTTTCTCGATGCGTGCGGCGTCGCCGGGGCTGAAGCGGTAGCGGGCGGCTTCGAGGTCAGCGAGCGCGCGATCGAACGATGAGGCGGCTATCGGCATGCTTGGTTATTGCTCGAAGCAGCATTGTAGCTGCATAGCGAGGGCAATGGACTTTACCGTGGCCAAAAGCCGGGATCGAGACAGGCAGGGATGTTTCGACTCCGACGCGGCGTCACTTTGTGAAGCCACGTCTCCGCTCAACAAGACGGAACCGTTCCCCTTATTAAGAGAGAACTCGCTTAGTCCAGGCCGTTAGTCCAAAGG
>JBAVYO010000106.1:0-2179 GCA_049698855.1 Terriglobales bacterium | reverse complement strand
CCTAAAAGAGCAGCGTTTTCCCGGTGGCGTCACCTATTGCGAAACTTGCCAACAGGACCGCAAGCACCATCCGATCACAGGGCGTCCGGTCTATTCCTGCGGTTTTTGTGGAACGCAGATTTCCCCGATGGCTGGCACGATTTTCGAGAAGAGCACAACGTCTCTACGTCTCTGGTATTACGCCATGTACCTGATGGCCTCGACTCGTTGCGGCATCTCGGCAAAACAGATTCAGCGTGAAACCGGAGTGACTTACAAAACGGCTTGGCGGATGTTCCGCCAGATTCGCTCGTTGCTGTCCGAAACTGACATGCAACTGGAGGGAGCCGCGATAGAGATGGACGAGATGTATGTCGGCGGCAAGAGCAAGGGTCATGCGGGCCGTCCGATGCGAGGCGACAAACAAAAATCGCCCGTGATCGGCATGGTAGAGCGGAGCACGCCTGAAAGAATTGGCCGCGTGAAAGCTCTGGCAACGCCAGATGTCACCGCAAATCAAGTGCACGGCTTAGTGCATGAATACGTGCTGCCCAAGAGCACCGTATTCACTGATGAATATTCAATCTATAACGGTCTAGGCGCTCGCGTGAATGAGCACAAGCGCATCAATCACAGCAGCAAGGTTTATGTGATGGGAGACGTTCACACGAACACGATTGAAGGTTTTTGGTCGCTAGTGAAGCGCGGGATCGGTGGCGTGTATCATCAGGTCAGTCAAAAATATTTACAAAGCTATTTGGATGAGTATTCGTTCAGGTACAACCGGAGGGATAACGGGAACTTGATTTTTACTTCGTTTTTGAAGCGCGTTTCCGAATTGGCTGTGACGCCCGTCTCAAGAGATCGTGGAATGACGCCCGTGATACCGGAGCCATTTTAGCCGCGACCTCTTTGGATGGCATCAAACGCTTATTCGCGTCGGGTTGATCGCTGCTGCCTTGCCGGGTCATGAGCGATTGTCCCCTCTCTAGGGGTAGTGTATCATCGCTAGCCCGGAAGGGGAAATATGGATTGCCAGCAATTAAAATCATCTATTACGGATTGGTTCGGTTCCGAGATCGAATGCCATGTGCACGATTCTGGGGTGCTGACTGCCGTCCTGCCCATATTTCAACCGAATGGCGATGCTATAGAGGTTGGCGTTCAATCTCTTGATCAAACAACCTGGAAAATTTCTGATTTGGGAATCACTCACCACACTCTGTATTTGGGTGGCGTGGATGTGTCCGATGAAGAATCCGAAAGAACCGATGAGTTCAAAGAAATAGTCAATGATTTCGGCGTTTCTGATGACGGCAGCGAGTTAACACTTGTTGCTTCTGGACACTTGGGCGAGCACGTTTTCGACTTCGTTTCAGCCATTCAAAATGCCCTAGCCTTGCAATTAACGGTGAAACGTCAGTTGCCAGCGAGAGACTTTGCTAGCATCGTTGCTAAGTATCTGGGCGAGAATCAAGCGAGGTTTTTCGTTCCCAACGAACCAACAGCAGGGAAAACTGGCAAATGGCGCTTCAACTTTTCTTTCAGAAACGGTACTGAAACGCTAGTCAAGACAATGACAACGACGACCCCAGCAGGAGCGATGCTGGTATCAAAGCAGGGCGTTTTTGAGATGCGTGATGTTCGCGAGGTACGTCCAAAAGAAAAATTCGTGACCGTCATTGATGACGAAGGAGATAGGGAAGCCTTTTGGAAACAAAGGGTGACACGCGTTTTTGCGGGATACGACATCCCTGTCATACGGTGGGCCACCGAACGGGCAGAGCTGCTCATGCTTGCGCAAGGCTAACTGAACATTACCGTTTGATACTCCGTGGGTAGCGTGATATTGGCCTCGACCAAAAAGTCCATCAGGGATTTGTTGCAGTCCCTGTCATCAATGGGAGGGCTTGGCTTATACGCAAAGCGAGGAATCTTCGTCCCGTGAAACTTATGCTTATGTGGCCCGCGCACACTGCCAGATTTAACGTTTCTATGGCGTTTACTCATGTCATAACTGCGAATGCAGTGATTGCCCAACGTCAAATTAAATCCCCATCGAATCTCTGGCACGAAATCGTTTCGACACCAATGGCCCGTTAAGTCCAAGACAATATTTTCTGAATCGCATAGCACCTTGGCCTGAAAAATGAACGTCCTCGAATCTTTTGCGCGCCATTCAATCCCGGACGCCATCAAC
>JBAVYO010000105.1:0-12079 GCA_049698855.1 Terriglobales bacterium | reverse complement strand
CAGGTGTCAGGTGTCAGGTCTCAGGTCTCAGGTGTCAGGTCTCAGGAAAGCGCAATGCGGACTGGATGAGACGGTCAACAGAATTCCGTTGACGAACTTACCGTTCCGAACCGGGGGATTTTCCTGAGACCTGAGACCCAACACCTGAGACGTTTTTCGTTACCTTGGTCACGTTCTCTGGCGGAACGGGCCACCCTACACTTGGGGCATGACCTCCAAAGCGGGGACGAGCCATGTTGTCTGCGCGCAGTGTGAGCATGTGGGAGCGGACTGCATGTGCGAGAAGTATTGCATCCTGTGCCGGTCGATGATGGAAGTGCGCCTCTGCACCGATGGCCTGATGTATTGCGAAGATTGCCGCACGGCCTGCGACTACCAGACCGCAGAATGAGGACTAGCCCGCTCAAGCCAAAGCAAGGCTTGAATAGGGCACCCAAACTCTATTCAGCACGAAATGGACGCTCGTGCGAGGGCATTTAGTGAGGATATACTGGGCCTATGTCAGTGCACTTGCCTCTCAAGAGTATGACGCTGCGGGAGAAGCTGGAAGTGCTGGAAGTGCTGAGGGAGGATATGGCGCGCAGTGCCGGCTCTGTGGAATCGCCGGACTGGCACAAAGAGACTCTGGAAGAGTGCGGCCGGAGAGCGGCTGAGGGTAAAGCGCGCTTCGCGGACTGGGAGACGGCTAAGGCTGAGATCCGCAGCAAGCTTCGGTGAAAATTGAGATTCTCGACGAAGCCCAGGAGGATCTGATTCAGGGCTTCCGGTTCTATGAGAGACTAGGCGTAGGGTCGTATTTTCTCGACTGCCTTTTTTCTGACATCGACTCACTGATGCACTTCATCCAATCGTCTTCGGTATCACCGTTCCCTTTCACGCCGATTCCCGTTTGCGATCTACTACAAGGTTGCGGGCGATCTAATCAGCGTTCACGCCGTGCTGGACTGTCGCAGAAATCCGTCGTGGACCAGGAAGCGGCTGAAGAGCTAGGTGTAGTGCGAGGCGGCGGAATGAGAAATTCCAAGCGAAGGAGGGATTGAACGGGGCACTCCGCTGGGAATTCCGGTTGTTAGGTTCCTACGGGATTGTACCGAGCACTTCGCCAGCGGCGAGCAGGTCAGCGTTCTGCGCAAACCAAGACTCCTCACCAACTTCGCCAGACATATATGCCATCCGAAGGTCTGGCTTGGCAACGGTATTCCAGCCCCCAAAGAAGTCGCTTCCTGTGCCAGTGAGAGGCGTATTCGCAACCACCCAATATTGAGTCCCGCCGGTAAGGGCAACTGGAGTGAATGTTGCGACGGCAAGAGTACAGCAGGTAAAGTTGTCCGGCAAATTCGTCACCGTCACTGGCCCTGCAAGCAGCGTCCCGGGAATTCCATCCGAATCGCCATAGATGCTTAGACTCACTTGGTTCGCTCCACTTCCTCCATACTGGATCGCAACGCGCACCTGCGAGACATGTGAGTTTGTTTTCGGAGTAAATGCCATTCCGTCGAACTGGTCGTGGCCACCGTCCTTCGGGACGTTTGGTCCCATAAGTCCAAGCTCTTGACTGCTGTTATAAAGGTCGGTCTTCGCCCCAAGATTGCTGTAGATCGTTTTCAAACCCGCCTCAATTTCTAGCGGCGGCACGTGGATCGCAGATTTTTCTTTGGCATGCAATATCCGAGGGCTCTGACCGGTCTGCGCAAACAAGGTCAGGTTACAGAGCAGTAAGACGAACGTGGATAACAGGGTCTTCATGAGTTTTCCTCCCCGTTCAAACGACAATAGTATAAGGCCTGCTGGATGATTACTGTTAGCTTACTGTCGGGATAATCTCAGATCACAATCTCACGAGCTTGCGTTAAAGTCACGTTTACCGCCGCCCTCGTCTCACTCAGGCTTGGTCGGCCAGACCCGGACATAGTCGACCAGCATGGTGGCTGGAAAATTCGTCGTTTGATCGGGGAACGAAATCCATCCGCCGACTGCCAGATCCACCAGGATGTACATGGGCTTGTGGGGAATGTCGTTCACTTTGGTGAAGGTCTTGATCACTTTGCCATCGAAGTACCACGCCACCGAATCGGCCTGCCAGTCCAAACCGTAGGTATGGAATCCGGTGGAGAGATCAATGCCGGTGTCGTAGGATGTGCCGATCGAGGGATGATGGCCCTGGCGTTCAACGCCCCAGTGGATGGTGGCGTAGTCAATGGTCGGCGTGCCGCCCTGCCATTCCAGGGCGTCGATCTCGGGAGGCCAAGTGCCATCGGCGGGCAGGAGCCAGAAGGCGGGCCACATGCCTTTTCCGGGCGGGAACTTTGCGCTCATTTCCATGTAGCCGTATTGGAAGGTGAAACTGGGCGGCTCGGTTGGCGAACCTCCGGTTGTAATGACTCCGGATGTGTAATCGTAACCATGCTCGCTCTGTTTTTTAGCGGTGAGGTGCAGGTATCCGTTCGAGACTGAGACGTTGTGTTTCCAATACCACTCGAGATCGTAGGGAGGACCGTAGGAGTAGCCGACGTTTTCATCGCACCAGTTGAAGCAGCGGTACCACTTCGTGAGGTCGAGTTGGTTGCCGTCGAATTCGTCGTCGAAGATGAGCTGATCGGCGGCAGGAACATCGCGGGGCGCGCGTGATTGGGGCGCTTGTGCCGGGTGGGCCGCTGGAGATTGCGCATACGCCAGGCTCGCCAGAGACATGCAGAGCAGCAAACGAAAAACTGTTAACCACAGAGTACACAGAGGAACATGGGGGTTGGGACCGTTCGCCGATGCGGACTCCATGCATTCCTCCGATCGCGCTTCATGCTGCGCGATGCGGCTATCTTATCTCTGAACGAAGGCGCGAGGCGCGGTGCCGGGCTACACTTTTGTTCACGCGCCAGAACGAACTTAATCCGAACCAGGTGAAACAAAGCGTGAAGGCGATGGCCAAGATCAACCGGCCAGGACCGGATGCCTGACCGGCATGGTACTTCCCATACTCGCGCAGGCCGGTTATGACGCCGATGGCGGCGACTGCCAGGAAGGTGAATCCAGTAACTTCCAACCAGAGCTGGTGCAGAACCCTTCCGAACGAACTGGCTGTAGCCTGGAACCCCTTAATAAGTGCGCCGCCCATGCGGGTACGGCGCAATTGCTGGACTGCCACGCGCGCTATGATCCCGAGTTTCCTCAGCAATTGGGCAGCAATCATTCTGTCGATTTTAGCAGCGGCCAAGCGTACAATAGTTGTGGTTAACATCACAGGAGACTGTGACAACGGTCGTTCCTGTGCATTTTGGCCGTCTTTCTTCAGCTGGCGAGGGGGGCTGGTGGATCAACAACTGAAGCAACTTATGAAGGAACTGGGCGAGGCCATTAACGGGTCTCTCTCGGATTCCGAACAGATCGCCGAAGTTGTGGCGCGCATCAAAGAAGGCGGCTACGACATATTTCTTGTGCTCGAGGCCACCATCGGTGTGAGCAAGCAGGGCGAGCGCACTCCCGAAAAAACATCCCTGGTTTCGACTTTGAGCACCAACCCCGAGCTCAAAATCAGCGATCAGGATTTGAAGTTTCTGCGTTCCCTCCGCATCAAGATCGACGATAAAGAAGAAGAGGACGAGTAGGAATCTTCTGTGACTGGCTCAGTTTAAAAGGAAGCGAGCCAAACGCGCGATTGTTGCATCCCCAAAACCCGACACGAGGTGCGGTTCGCCTAGACCCCTTCGACTCCGGCCAGGTTTTGTGCCTCTTTTGAATTTACGCGATTCTCTCAGCATCGATTTGTACGGGAAAACAAAAAAGTCACAGGCTCCCAGGATGAAATGCTTGGGTATCCGCAGTAAGCCGATAAGAAACTCCAGGGAGAACGCTTCCCGCCAACATACAACCCACCCAATAAAGTCACAGGCTCTGAGCGAAGCGGGTAAGCGAAGCCTTGCGGCGTTCGGAAGTCGTTTGAGAGAGTAGGGGTCCTTCGACTCCGCGGGGCGCGCTTCGCTTCACAGCGCTCCGCTTGGGATGACAGAGGACTTAGCGATGCGGATTACTGGGCGCGAGGTTTCCGGCGGCCGACTCGCGCCAGAATTCTCCGCACCTTCTTTGGGGAAATCGACAAGCGCGACGCCACGCGCGAGACCTTTCGTCCCTCGCGTTCCCAAACCCGCGCAATGACAATTTCGGCGAACTCTTCGCTGATCTGCCGGAAAGATTTCTCGCCCACCGCGCCCTGCGACCAGGCTTTCAGAGCGGGATCGACCGTTCCCTTGCTGACAATGCGCGCGCGTAAGGCTTGCAATTCCTGCCAAATGCTATCGGACTGAGCGGCTCCGCAAGCCGCACGAGCCAGGTCATACAACTCGCGCGCCGCTTCTGGATTGTCAAAAAACGAATTGCACTGCGTCAGTCCCTGCCACAGATAAGCCGTCGCCAGCAGCAAGTGATGTTGCGTGTGCTTTGCCAAATCCACCCCTTCCTGGCTCAGGTCGAGCGCCCGCCGGGCATGCGTGCCGGGATCGGCGTTTCCCCCAATTCCTTCCTCCACCTTGGAATTTTCAATCATGCATTGCAGAATGCGCGCGCGGCCCATCAGGATGTAGTCGTTCTTTTCTTTCGCCAACTCGTACGCGGAAGCGGATTCTTCTTCCGCGCGCTGATAGTCGCCGCCATCCAGATGGATGTAGGCGGCATTCAGGTGCACCGTTCCCAGGCCATGATGCGTGGGCCGCTGCTGGTAAATTTCGCGCGCGGCATCGAGATGTTCAAGCGCCTCGCGGCGCAATTGCGTGAAGCGGCGGCGATGGTCGGGACGCGCCGCAATCCCGGTTGCGCCGGCAGAAGCCTTGCCAGCCTTACCCGAACTCTTGCGTTGCCGCTGTGCATCCATATCGATTCTGCGCTGCAATTGCTGGGCGATGCCGCGCTTGGCCAGGGCCATGTTGGCGAGCGAGCGCGCCAGGTTGGGATGCCTGGGATCGCGCTTGCGGTAATGCTCGATGGCGCTCGCAAAAAAATCGACCGCTTTATCAAAGCGGCTTTCTCGCCGCGCCATGCGCCCGTAGAACGACTGGATATTGCCGAGCGTCACGTGATCGTCGGTGTGGCGGAGAACGGCCTCGGCTGCTTCGGAAACGCGCACCGCATCCTTCCACTTGCCCTGCTGAAACAGCAGCCAGCTCTCCATGACTTCCATCACGGCTGCCATGCGCGGATGGCCAAGCTTGAGCGCGAGATCCCTCCCCTGTCCCGTATAGATCAGGGCTTCGTCATAGTCGCCCTTGCGGCGCAGACAACGGCCTTTCCAGTAGTACGCGATCGCCAGCAGAAATCGGTCGTCGAGTTCTTCTGGCAGGCTCAAGACAAAATTAAAATGCGGGATGGCGACGTCCATGGCTTCCTCAGCCATCGCGGCCATGCCCTCGGCCATGCGCAGGCAAAGGTAGTCGGCGACGGAAAGGCGCGAGCGCACCCGAGACTCGAATCGCGAGAGAAGCTCTTTGACCGGTGGCGACCCGGCGAAACCGATATCGCTCCAAATGGCGAGCAGCACCAGCAGGCGAGCCGCATTGGGCTGCGCGGGGTCGATCCCGGCAATTAAGTCACGGTGCGATGCAAGGCAAGCGAGGCCGCGCTCAATTTCGCGCGCGGCCACGTGCTGCTGGAGCTGGGAAAGAAAGGCCCGGTCAATTTGCCTGGCAGGGGAACCCTGGCGTGCGCCCATGCCTTGACGTTCTAATCCAATAAATCGTAACTGGCAAGCGTCAGGAACTCAGGAAACTCCCGGCTGGTCATGAGCGTTTCAAGAACCTCGGCGGCTTTTTGAAGCTGACGGTCGGGGCGCGCCGCTTTTCCTTGCAACTCGGCCACGCGCTCGTGAATGATTTGTTTCACCAGGCTCTCCGTGACCGTCTCGCCACCGACCATGCGCGCGCCGTGTTTCACCCACTGCCATACCTGCGCGCGGCAAATTTCAGCGGTCGCCGCATCTTCCATCAGGTTATAGATCGGCACGCATCCCGATCCACCCAGCCACGAATGAAGGTACTGCAATCCGACATCAATGTTCCAGCGCAAACCGCCTTCGGTAATGATGCCGGCGGGGACTTTCAACAAATCCTGCGCCGTGATTGAGCGATCAGTGCGCGGCTTCGCAATCTGATTTGGGGTGGGCATGTAGGTGTCGAAAATCTCTTTCGCAATGGGAACCAGGCCGGGGTGGGCCACCCAGGTGCCATCGTGGCCGGCTTGGACCTCGCGCAATTTATCGCGGCGAACTTTGTCGAGCGCCTGTTCGTTGGCGGCCGCGTCATTGCGAATCGGAATCTGCGCCGCCATTCCACCCATGGCATGGATGCCGCGCCGATGGCAGGTTTGAATCAGCAGTTCGACGTAGGAGCCGAGGAAATGGCGCTCCATGGTGACCAGCGAACGATCCGGCAGCACGAAGTCGGGCCGCGCGCGGAATTTCTTGATGAAGCTGAAAATGTAATCCCAGCGGCCACAGTTCAGGCCCGCAGAGTGTTCGCGCAGCTCGTAAAGAATTTCGTCCATCTCGAAGGCGGCGAGAATGGTCTCAATCAGGACGGTGGCGCGAATCGATCCGCGGGGAATGCCTAACTCATCCTGTGCGAAGCAGAACACTTCATTCCACAGGCGCGCCTCGAAATGACTTTCCATCTTGGGCAGATAGAAATAAGGACCGGTGCCGTTCTTGAGAAGTTCCTTGGCATTGTGAAAGAAGAACAAACCGAAATCGAACAGCGAGCCCGAGATCGGCTTGCCATCCACTAAAAAGTGTTTTTCGTCGAGATGCCATCCCCGCGGACGCACAACCAGCGTGGCCAGTTTCGATCCCAGTTTGTAGTGCTTGCCTTCGGGGCTGACGTATTCGATGGTCCCGCGAATCGCGTCGTAGAGATTCTGCTGGCCATCCATATTGTTATTCCAGGTCGGCGAATTCGAGTCCTCGAAATCCGCCATGAACACGCTTGCGCCCGAGTTGAGCGCGTTGATGATCATCTTGCGCTCGACCGGACCCGTGATCTCAACGCGGCGGTCCAGCAAATCCTTGGGAATGGCTGCGACTTTCCAATCGCCTTTTCGGACGGCAGCCGTCTCCGGTAAAAAATCGGGCGTCCACCCAGAGTCGAGTTTCTGTTGAACGTCTTTGCGCCGCGCCAGCAACTGCTGACGGCGAGGCTCGAATTCATGCGCCAGTTTCGACAAAAAGGCGTGCGCTTCCGGGCTGAGGATTGCGGTCTGGGTCGGGTTTTCCAAGGAGGCAATTGTACTCATAATGCTAGAGATCATACCGCCCATTCTGAGCGCAATTATTTTTACTAGGTCAATTCGGACTAGTGGGACACACGGGCCATACGGAGTTGTCCAAATATTGTTTTGGGGCTCTACTGTCCAAAGGACGTGAAAGACGAGAAGTGCGTGACGAGTGTGCCGAACAAAGTGTGCATAGAAGTGCCGAAAGAAGATCGGGCGCGGCGGCTAGGCAAAGCACGGCGGCCAAGAACGGTGAAGAGCGGCGAAGACTTAATAGAAATTGAGGATTATCAGCGTGAACCCGAAGACAAAGACCAAACCTGAAGCTGCGCACGGCGAGAAAACCGAAAAGCCAACCGGAACCTTGTTCGATCAGCAGATCGCGGCGGCGCGCCACTGGTTCGCAAATTCCCGTTTCTCAGGCATCATCCGCCTCTATGGAGCCCAGCAGGTAGCCGAACAGCAAGGCACAATTCGCGGCGACTACACCGTGGCACGGCAGGCAGCGGAAGAATTTTATGCGCGCCTGCGCGAGCTGTTCACGGAGCGCAAGCAGATCACGACATTCGGCCCTTATTCGCCGGGCCAAGCCGTCGCCATGAAGCGCATGGGGATGGAAGGAATCTACCTCGGCGGTTGGGCGACATCGGCCAAAGGTTCGGTCAACGAAGATCCCGGCCCGGATTTGGCAAGCTATCCGCTCAGCCAGGTGCCCGACGAAGCCGCAGTGCTGGTGCGTGCGTTGCTCGCCGCCGACAAGAATCAGCATTTCGCGCGCGCTCGAATGACAGAACAGCAGCGCAAGGCAACTCCCGCAATCGACTACCGTCCTTTTATTATTGCCGATGCCGACACCGGTCATGGCGGAGATGCGCACGTGCGCAATCTGGTCCGCCGTTTTGTTGAGGTCGGAGTGCCGGGATATCACATTGAAGATCAGAAGCCGGGCGCGAAGAAGTGCGGCCACCAGGGCGGCAAGGTGTTGGTCGCTGAGGATGAGCAAATCCGCCGGCTCAACGCCGCTCGCCTGCAACTCGATATCATGCGCGTGCCGGGCATCATCGTGGCGCGTACCGATGCCGAGTCGGCGACATTTCTCGAAAATCTCAGCGACGAACGCGATCAGCCTTTTATTCTCGGCGCGACCAACACCGACCTGCCCAGTTATCGCGTCGGCTACCTCGCCACTCTGAAAAAATTAGCCGAGTTGGGAGTCGAGGAAGTCCACGGACATTTGCTGTTCGCGGTATCGGAAATCGAATACCAAGCCGCATTCGCATGGCTCGAAAGAGTCGGACTCATACCGGCGATTCAGGCCACTGCGCAGACCCTCCGCAATGCCGCGCCCACCGAGATAGAAGGTGCGCTCGACAACATGGACACGCTCTTCATGGAAGCCTGGCAGGCGGAAGCCAAGCTGAAGACTTACGGTGGAGCGGTCGCCGACGCCATGCAGGCGCGCGTCGACGATGGCGAGCGCTTTGACATGACCATTGAACAGTGGCGCGACTTCGCCAAACGCGCTTCTTTTTATGAGGTCCGCGAGCAGGCGCGGTCGATGGGCATTCATCAGGTTTGGGAGTGCGAGCTGCCGAAAACTCCCGAAGGTTTTTATCAAGTACAGGGCGGACTCGATTACGCGATTGCCAAATCGCTGGCGGCCGCGCCCTTTGCCGACTTGCTGTGGATGGAGACGAAAACCGCTGACCTGGAGGACGCGGAGAAATTCGCTCATGCAATTCACGCGCAGTATCCCGACAAGATGTTGGCCTATAACTTGTCGCCGTCATTCAACTGGGATACGACCGGCATGTCTGACGAGCAGATGCGACGCTTCCCCGAGGAACTCGGCAAGCTCGGTTACGTCTTCAACTTCATCACGTATGGCGGGCATCAGATCGACGGCTTGGCCGCGGAGGATTTCGCCACCGCGCTCAAGCAGGATGGCATGCTGGCTCTGGCCCGTTTACAGCGCAAGTTCCGGCTGCTGGAGTCGCCATATCGCACGCCGCAGACGCTAGTCGGCGGGCCTCGCCTCGATGGCGCGCTGATGGCGTCATCGGGCCGCACGGCTGCAACCAAGGCCATGGGCAAAGGGTCTACGCAGTTCCAGCATCTGGTGCAAACGGAAGTTCCACCGCGGCTGCTCGAGGAGTGGCTGGCGGCTTGGGGCGAACACAATCAATATCCGGCAAAGATTCGCGTCCAGCTGCGCCCACATACAGCCGGTTCGGAACTGTTGGAGTTGACTGTGTTCAGCGGGACCGATCAGGAGAAACTAGCGAACGTAATTTTCGCGAGCCTCCAGGATCGGCGCGGGCGCAACTTCCTGTCGGTTCGCGATCAGAACATCACTATGCCCTTCCGAAAGAAGCGGCTGATGACGCTGACGCAGTTGTTCCTGATTCACCGCTACTCGGCGAGCGCGGTGCATTACGTCATCCCGACGGAGGACAATCGGCACCAGGCGCAGAAGATGAAGCGCATGGGAATCTTCTCCGATGTACATACAGAAATCGGGCAGATCATTGTGGCGCAAGTCAGCAAGGAAGGCATGGCCGAAATGGTGAAACCCGATCGGAAGCGCCTGATGGAGATGATCCACAAGACATGGCCGGGTCCGGAAGAGGCTCACAAAGCGGGACTCTCCGACGAAGAATTGTTTCGCACGGACGACGCAGACGAGTTGATGCCGTCGGGGGACTGAGACAACGCTGAAAGAGCATTTCCTAGACGAAAGCCCGACCTCAGCGGATGAAGTCAAAGACTCTTAACCACGAGGTACACAGAGGGGCACAGAGGGAGGCAAGAAACGGGAACCGTCTACAAGAGGCTGCTTCTGAACAGCAAGCTTTCGACCCGGCAGTAACTATTACCAGAGTTCTGATCTTCGGCCTAGTGTTAGCCTTCCGTAACGGAAACCAGCATGATTCCTACAACAAATCAAGGACGTGTGGGTTAGAATGACAAGTCCTCTTGGAATATCGGGGTTTCCCCGATCCCAGGGGGCTTTCCGAATGAGCCAAGGTTTTAAGATCGCAATGCGGTGGTTGAGGATTTGTGCGCTGGTTGCGATGCTGGCCGGCACCTGTAGCACTGCGTTTGCTATACACAATATTCCTCGTATCACTCGCCGGCACCGTCTTATGGCGCGTCCGCATCGCATTTTGCACCGCATGTACACGATTCTGCGTAACCCGCTCTTTCCTCCAACGCACGATTCCCTGCTTCGTCAGAATGAGGAAATCGACCGCCTCGCGCTTCCGCGCATAGAGGATGATGCACAACTGGAAGAGTTGAAGTCGTCGCACGAATTGGTTCCTCTTGAAGAGAGCGAGACTCTACGGATTGAACACGGGCTCGATCCTTCGCGCCGCTATTGTCGGCCGTGGACACGCGATTTCGTCGAGGATCTTTCGGAGCTTTACTACGACCGCTTCCACGATCAGATTCAACTGAACTCGGCCGTGCGCACGGTGAAGGTTCAGAAGAAGCTGCGGCGACGCAATCGCAATGCGGCTCCGGCGGAAGGCGAAACGGCTTCCTCACACCTTGCCGGCATTACGGTCGATCTGCAGCGGCGCGGTCTGAGCAAGGATGAGATTCGTTTCATCGAATATTACCTCTTCTATCTGCACGCGCTCGGCCTGGTCGAAGCGGAGGAAGAAAGCCGCCATTGGTGCTTCCATATCATGGTCTCCGAACGATACGCAGATTGGCGGCAGAATCAAGCGTTATTCCCGCAGCATCCGGCCGAAGAAACAGCCGAGCCGGTCACGGCCTCAGGCGCATCACAATAAGCGCCGCATTTCGGCGAGCCACTGTTCCGATTTGTGTGAGCAGAATTCCGTGAACCATCCTCTTGTCGTACAATCGAACATTGTCAAAATCCTTATAGGAGCATACATGCGCACTCTACTGCATACGCTTGGCCTGATTCTTTTCACTTCCCTGTTCGCCGCTGCTCAGGCAGCGCCTCCAGCAACACCCGCTCATAAGACGGGCGACGCCGCTAGCGGCGACCCGACCGCCATTATTCACACGACTGCCGGCGACCTGCACTGCACGCTGTTTCCGAAGATCGCGCCCATCGGCGTGGAGAATTTTATCGGCCTCGCCAAGGGCACTAAGGATTGGACCAGTCCTGTGACGCACGAGAAAAAACATGGCGTTCCTCTGTACGACGGAACCATCTTCCATCGCGTGATTCCCGAATTCATGATCCAGGGCGGCGATCCGGCCGGTAGCGGCATGGGCGATCCCGGCTACAAATTCAAGAATGAGACGTCGTCCAGCGTGGGCTTCGATCGTCCCGGACGCCTCGCTTACGCGAATGCGGGCCCAGGCACGAACGGCTCGCAATTTTTCATCACCGAAGTTCCGTATCCCAGCCTGAATGGCGGCTATACCATTTTTGGCCAGTGCGATGATGCCGCGGTTGCGCTGGTAAAGAAGATTGCCCGCATGAAGCGTGGCGCTAACGACTTTCCGGCCAACCCGGTAAAGATCACACACATTGAGATCCACGAAGCTGGAGCAGCTTCCGCGAAGCCAGCGAACAAGTCGACTGCAGCGAAACCGGCAGCGTAATCGGCAACCGAAAGTCGACGGAATATATACAGCAATCCGAAAGGGAGCCTATGACCCGCACACCCGGTACCTATGCCGTGTTTGAAACCAGCGAGGGCACGATCGTTTGCCGTCTGTTCGAGAAAGATGCGCCTAAGACTGTGGCGAATTTTGTTGAACTCGCCGAAGGCCAGCGCGAATGGACGCATCCGACGACGCGCAAAAAGACGAAAGACCCTCTTTACAACGGAACCATCTTCCA
>JBAVYO010000104.1:0-2441 GCA_049698855.1 Terriglobales bacterium | reverse complement strand
GTCTGTGTATCCGTTCAGGACGAACGCACCGCCCAGCAAGCTGCACAATATCCCACACAGCTTGACGGAGCGGCTACCTCCGCTAAAGCGGACGAAAAGCAGCCCCACCCCAATGTACGCAAGGCCGAAGGGGACACGCCACGTTGGTATCGGCTCTCGTCTCGCTTCTTTAGATGGCCCGATGGGCCTACAGCTTGGGTAGTCATTTTGACGTTGATAGCCGTTGCCGAACAAGCCCAAGAAAGCGCCAAGGCTACGCATGCCATGCGGAGGAGCACCGACCTTCAGCAATCTCAACTCGCCCAATGGGTGACTATCGAAGACTGGAGCGGCGGCGAGGACATATGGTTGCATGACGCAGAAAAGGTTCTCCATAACCTTATGTTCGTTTTTTACATTGTTAATCCAACCAACTACCCCATGAGCCTCAGTCGGGCGGATTGGATTATCGATAAACAAAAGGACGGGATTGCCATTAATGAGGCTACTTTCCCGCCTCGCGGAAAGCACTCGACTGTCATGGAATATCAGCTTACACCTGAGGAATTTGAGATCTACAGTAACGGGAAACTGCGCAACTTTGAAGTCGAAGGTTCGATCACTTTTGTCGATGTTTCCAAGGTGGAACGAACCCAGCATTTTGCGGTCACGCTCAATTGTGCTTTTGAAAAGGGCGTCGTTGGATTTAAGCCATACAAGACTTCTGGCTGGGAGGCGAACCGAGCTAATAAAAAAGTATGGGAGAAGAAGACAGAGCCCTAAAAAACAAATTAGGACACCACCTGCACGTGCCTTCCTCTTGAACGACTGTATAATTAAAAATTGCGCTCATGACAAAAAGCACACCAGTACCACCCGGTCCCGAACAGGCCGCCGAATCGAAGACTCGCCTCATCCGCTCCACGACGGTCCTCTGTGTTCGCCGCGACGACAAAGTTGTCATGGCCGGAGACGGTCAGGTCACCCTCGGCGAATCCGTAATCAAGCACGGAGCGAAGAAGATCCGCCGCCTCTATCAGGACAAGATCCTCGCCGGATTCGCCGGCTCGACCGCCGATGCGTTTACTCTGTTCAGCCGCTTTGAGGCGAAGCTTGAGCAGTATCACGGCAACGTTGGCCGGTCGGCCGTCGAGCTAGCCAAAGACTGGCGCACCGATAAATACCTGCGCCACCTCGAAGCCCTGTTACTCGTTTCCGACAAAGAACAGACGTTTCTGTTGAGCGGCCAGGGCGACGTGATTGAGCCCGATACCGGCATCGCGGCCATCGGCTCTGGAGGCCCGTTTGCCCAAGCAGCCGCCCAGGCGCTCGCCGACCACACAAAGCTTTCAGCCCGTGAAATCGCCGAAGAATCAATGAAGATTGCCGGGCGGATGTGCATCTATACAAATGACAAAGTAACGATTGAGGAGCTGTAAGAAGTTCTCAGTTCCCGGTTCTCAGTTCTCAGTGAGCGCCGGGCGGTTCTTAGCTTTTACTGAGAACTGACAACTGGGAACTGAGAACTAACAATGGCTATTTACTTACCCGGAACCACCGAAGAAGAACAGGTCGCACTCGACGAGCTGACGCCGCGCGAAATCGTGGCCGAGCTAGACAAACACGTCGTCGGACAAAAGGACGCCAAACGCGCCGTCGCGATCGCGCTCCGCAACCGTATGCGCCGGCAAAAACTCGCTCCGGAGCTCGCCGAAGAAGTCATTCCGAAAAATATCATCATGATCGGGCCGACCGGTGTCGGCAAGACTGAAATCGCCCGCCGCCTGGCTAAGCTCGCGAACTCGCCTTTCCTCAAGGTTGAGGCTTCGAAGTTCACCGAAGTCGGCTATGTCGGCCGCGACGTCGAATCCATGATTCGCGACCTGGTTGAGATCGCCATCGAGATGATCCGCGAAGAGCGGCTCGAAGATGTCGCCGACAAAGCCGAACTCAATGCCGAAGAACGTCTGCTCGATATCTTGCTCCCGCCTGTTACTCCTCGGAGCGATGCTGCGTCTTCGTCGTCAACATCAACTGGCGGCGTAGTCATTGACGCCAGTACGAGCATGACCGAATCTGCCAGCCGCACGCGCGAAAAGCTGCGCCAGCAGCTGCGTGAAGGCAAGCTCGACGACCGCACCGTCGAGATCGAAACCCGCGAGCGCAAGTTCCCGTCGTTCGAAATCATTTCCAATCAGGGCGTCGAGGAGATGGACGTCAACATCAAGGATATGTTGCCCAACATCTTCGGCCAGCGCACCAAGAAGCGGAAGATGAAGGTCAACGAAGCGTTCGAGTATCTGATCCAGGAAGAAGAGCAGCGCCTGATCGACATGGAGCAGGTGACGCGCACCGCCATCGATCGCGTGGAGAACTCCGGAATCATTTTCCTCGACGAGATCGACAAAATCGCCGGCCGCGAAAGCGGCCACGGGCCGGACGTTTCGCGCGAAGGCGTGCAG
>JBAVYO010000103.1:0-7579 GCA_049698855.1 Terriglobales bacterium | reverse complement strand
TGACGTATCGCGAACTCGACCGCAAATCAAATCAGCTCGCCCATTATCTGCGCAACAACGGCATACGCCCCGGAACGATGGTCGGAGTATTTGTGGAACGCTCGCTCGACATGATCGTTGCGCTGCTCGGCATCATGAAAGCGGGCGGCACGTATGTCCCCATGGATCCGACGTATCCGGCGGAGAGAATTTCATTCGTGCTCAACGATGCCAATGTGCCTATGCTGCTGACGCAGGAGCCGTTGTTCCGGACGGTGAACGTTGGAAGTGCGCGGCATGTTTTCCTCGATACCGAGTGGGCGAAGATCGCACAGCATTCGGCCGATGAACTGCCCGCAGCTGCAACCGCCGAGGATTTGGCTTATGTCATCTACACCTCGGGATCGACGGGCAAGCCGAAGGGCGTCGAGATTTCCCATCGCTCGGTGGTGAATCTGCTGCTGTCGATGAGCAAGAAGCCGGGCCTGACGGCAAAGGACACTTTAGTCGCCGTGACCACGCTTTCATTCGACATTGCTGGCCTCGAATTATTCCTGCCGCTCGTGTGCGGAGCGAAACTTGTCATTGCCAGCCGCGAAGCCGCCGCCGACGGCAGCCTGTTGCTGGAGCGTCTGTCCAGTTGCGGCGCGACCGTCATGCAGGCCACTCCAGTCACCTGGAAGCTGCTGATCGAAGCGGGTTGGGATGGAAAGCCCGCTCTGAAGGCGTTCTGTGGCGGAGAAGTTTTCCCTCGCGATCTGGCGGACGAACTTCTCCGCCGTGCTCAATCGGTGTGGAACATGTATGGGCCGACCGAAACCACGATCTGGTCTTCGACCATCGAGGTGAAACCCGGAGACGGCGCGGTGCCAATCGGGCCGCCGATCGACAATACCCAATTCTATGTGCTCGATATGCACGACCAGCCAGTGCCCATCGGCGTGGCAGGAGAACTCTGCATCGCAGGAGACGGAGTGGCGCGTGGATACTTCCGGCGTCCCGAACTGACAGCGGAAAAATTCGTTGCCGACCCGTTCGCCGAGCAATCATCGGCCGATCAGTCATCGCCTGGTCAAACGCGGGCGCGCATGTACAAGACCGGCGACCTGGTCCGGTATCGGGCCGACGGCACGCTTGAATTTCTCGGACGGCGCGACCATCAGGTGAAGTTGCGTGGCTTCCGCATCGAACTGGGAGAAATCGAGACCGCGCTTTCGCGCTATCCTGGAGTTCGAGAGGCAGTCGTGATCGTTCGCGAGGACACTCCCGGCGACAAGCGTCTCGTCGCGTACGTGACCAGCGACCATCAGGCGCTGACCGTCGCGGCTGTCCGTGAGGCTTTGACCGGCAAGCTGCCTAATTACATGCTGCCTTCGGCGGTGGTACGCATGGACGCAATGCCGCTCACTCCGAATGGCAAGATCGACCGCAAAGCCTTGCCGGCGCCGGATACGACGCGTGCGGCGCGCCAGCGCGAATATGTGGCTCCGCGCACGGAACAGGAAAAGACGCTGACGGCAATTTGGGCTGAGGTTCTTCACCTGGACCGGGTCGGCATTCAGGACAATCTGTTCGAACTGGGCGCGGACTCGCTGCATATTTTCCAGATTGTGGCGCGCGCGAGCAAGTCCGGGATAAGAATCGCTCCCGCGGTCATTCTGAAGCACAGGACGATTGCGGCGGTCGTGGAGCAGATCGGCAACGGAGCCGCACCGGCAAAGAGTGCGCCGGCAATTGTGCCGGTATCCCGCGATCGCTATCGCGTGAAAACCGTTTTGCAGGTGCCAGAGAAAGAGCCGGTCAATTGAGTGTGGCAAGCGACGAAATGAAGACCGTGGAAAACTCGGAGCCTATTGTGTCGAAGCCTAATGCGGCGAACGAACAGGGGGAAGTGTTTGTCCTGCCCGCATCGCTTTGCCAGGAACGATTCTGGGGACTGGACCGGCTGAATCCCGGCAATCCAACCTGGAGTGTGCCGGTACGGTTTCGTCTGCAAGGAAACCTCGACCCGGCTCTGATCGAACGCGCGTTCAATCAGATCGTAAAGAGGCATGAGGTTCTGCGGACGACGTTCACGGTGGTGGACGGCGAACCCGCGCAAGTCATCAAGCCGTCACTCGAGATCAAAGTCCCGGTGATCGATCTCCGGCCGATTCCGAAACCGGAGCGCGACGCTGAAATCGACAAGCTGTCCCTGAAGGAAGCCCGTTGGCGATTCGATCTTGCGACCGGTCCGCTGCTTCGCGTGACGCTTCTGCGTGTGGAAGAGAACGAGCATTGGATGCTTGTGACGCCACACCATTCGATCATCGATTACCAATCGATCGGTCTCATCTCGAACGAGTTGGGCCTGCTCTACGAAGCGTATGTGCGCGGAGTAGAACCGGTGTTGCCTGAACTTAGCATCCAGTATGGCGATTATGCGGTATGGCAGCGTGAGCAGGCGGAGAGTCCGGCCGTGCAGAAGGAACTTGCCTACTGGAAGGACCAGCTCAGAGATCTGCCATTGCTCGAACTTGCGGCCGATCATCCGCGGCAAGCTTCACCGACGTTCGAAGCCACGATTACTTCGCTCTTGTTGCCAGTCGCGCTGACCGATGCGGTACGCGAAATCGGCAGCCGCGAAAGCGCCACCTTCTTCAATACCGTGCTGGCCGCGCTTGGCGTGCTGATGTATCAGTACACAGGGCAGACCGATTTTGGCGCAGCCACGCAGGTTTCCGGACGCACCAGCATTGAGCTGGAGCCGGTGATTGGCCCGTTCATCAATACAGTAGTTCTGCGCCTTGATCTTTCCGGCAATCCGGCGTTTCCGCAGCTGCTTGGCCGCGCGCAGGAAGTTGGACTGCAATCGATTGCGAATCAAAACGTCCGCTTCGAACAGGTGCTGAAGTATCTGCGGCCCAACGACTATCCCAGCCACCACACGCTCTTCCGGCTCAATTTCATCTGTCAGCGCGATCCCGTAAAGCCGCAGGAGTTCGCCGGAATCAAGCTCACGGTGATCCCTTCGAAATCGCAGGGAGCCCTTTACGATCTGAATATCTTCCTCGTATTGCGCAACGAGGGCTGGCGCCTGGCTTGCGAATACAACACGGACCTTTACGATGCGGCCACCATCACGTGCCTGCTCGGCGATTTCAAGGCCCTGCTCGAAAATATCGTTCGCGATCCGGACCGGCCAATTTCGCAATTCCCGGTTTCCGAAGGAGCCGCGCAGTCGAGGCAAACGCGGCTGCGGGCTAACTCTTCCGCAAAGCCAGTCGGAGGAGGATCGCAATTGGCGAGAGCCCAAGGAGCCGCGGCAGCAGCGACAGCCCCGGCTTTAGCGGCGACGAATGCGGAATCGCTTTCGAACTCGGCCTCTTTCGAGAAACCCTCGAACATGAACTCGAACCAAAGCTCGAATGCGAGCTCGATCGAAGGCTCGATCGAAACCTCGAATGTAAGCTCAGCCGAGACCGCAATCGATCCCGCCCACCCCGAGGCGTATGCATTGCCCACGAGTGTAGCGCAGCGGCGTTTTTTCATTCTCGAAGAAATGCTGCCCGGCAATCCCGCCCTGCACATGCGGGCCTGCGTCCGGCTCAAAGGCAGAGTCGATATTCCGAAGATCGAGCAGACCTTGCATTTGCTAGTGGACCGGCATGAGACGCTGCGCACGACTTTCGAGAAGTCCGGCGAAGAACTGCTGCAGATTATTCATCCATCGATGGCGATCGAACTCCCGATTACGGCGCTCGATTCCGTTCCGGAAGCGAGCCGGGAAGAAAAACTTTGGGAGTCGATCCGGGCCGAGGCGAGCGCACCAATCGACCTTGCCGTTGGGCCGTTGCTGCGAGCTCGTTTGTTCCGGCTGACCGAAGCCGAATACGTGCTGATGATCACCACGCACCACATCATCGTCGACGGCTGGTCGCAGAATGTGATCCAGCAGGATTTCTGGGCAATCTATGAAGGTCTGACGAAGGACGTGCAGCCCAACCTTCCGCCGATGCCGATTCAATATGGCGACTTTGCGCACTGGCAGGAGGAATGGCTGAAGTCGGAAGCCGCAGCCGAACAAATCGGATTTTGGAAGAAGCGGTTGCAACCGCCGCTGCCGGTGCTCGAGTTCCCGACAGATCGTCCTCCGACGAACCGTCCGGCCTCACATCCTGCGATGGAAACTCTGTTGTTGCCGCGCGATTTGACGCAGTCGCTGAAGGAGCTGACGCGGGCTGAAGGCGTGACTTTTTTCAACGTGATGCTGACGGGCTATGCGGCGCTGCTATGCCGCTGCGCCGGTCAGGAGGAGATCATCATCGGCTCCCCGGTCGCGAACCGGCGGCCTGAGACGGAGCCTCTGATCGGGCCTCTTGCCAGCCCGATCACGCTGCGCCTGAACCTTGCCGGCGATCCCACGCTGAAGGAGTTACTGGTTCGTGTCCGCGATGTGACGATAGACGCTCTCAACAATGCCGACGTGCCGTTTGAAGTCCTTATCGATGACCTGGCAGTGCGGTCTGTCAATGGAAGAAATCCTTTATCGCAATGTTACTTCTTCTATCAACTGGCGTTCTTGCGTCCTCGGGAGCTTGAAGACCTGGCGATCACGCCTCTTCCGGACTTTGGTTTGGGTACGCACTTCGAGCTGCAAATGGGGCTGCTGGAGCGCAACGAGGGCGTGCGTGCGCAACTCGAATACAACCCAGACCTGTTCGACGCGGCGACGATTCAGCAGGTGCTGGACGATTATCGAAAAGTGCTCGAGCAGATGCGGGATGTTCCTGAAGCGCATGTGAGCGAGTTGCAAGTTACAACGCGCGGCCAACAAACACAGGCGCCTCCGCCTCTGCCCGCCAAGGATACTTCTCCGCGCCGCCCAGCCGACGAAACCGAGAGAAAGCTTGGCAAAATCTGGGAAAGTTTGCTTGGAATCGCGCCGATTGGGCTGAATCAGAATTACTTCGAGCTCGGAGGAACGTCGATTCTTGCCGTTCGGTTGTTCGCGAGGATCGCCTCCGAATTTCACAGGAAGCTTCCGCTCTCGGTGCTATTCGAGGCGCCGACCATAGCGCAGTTGGCGGGATATCTGCGCGAGGAGACATACGAGCGTGCTTGGTCGCCGTTGGTGACGATCCGGGCGCAGGGTTCGCGTCCTCCATTTTTCTGCATCCACGGCGGCGGCGGAAATGTGCTGATCTATCGCGATCTGTCGCAGCATCTGGGAGCAGACCAGCCGGTTTATGGTTTGGAGGCTCAGGGATTGGACGGAGTGCGGCCGTATCTGGAAACGATCGAGGAGATGGCATCTCTTTATGTGAAGGAGATTCGGCGAGTTCAGCCGCACGGCCCTTATTATCTGGGCGGCTATTGCATGGGTGGAACCGTCGCATACGAGATGGCGCAGCAGTTCAGGGCAGAGGGAGAACAAGTCGCTCTGGTTGCGCTCTTCGACACGATGAACTGGTCTTCCATCCCCGCCGACAATGCCTGGCGAAGAGTGCGCCAAATCGGCCAGAGACTGGAATACCACGTTAAGAACTTCCTCTTGCTCGATATGGGCGAAAAAATGAAATTCTTCGCGGAGAAGGTTAAAATCCTGCGCAGCCGAACGCACGTCTGGCGAGGAATTCTCCTGAATATGTTCGGTGCGAACGATGGGAGTAACAAGTCCGCCTCGCGTTTATTGGGCAAGATGTGGCAGATCAATGATCGGGCTTGCGTAATCTATCAGGCGAAGCCTTACGATGGCGTGGTCACGGACTTTCGTCCGATGCGCCAGTACGCGAAATACCAGCCGGCAGAAAACGACTGGAACCGTCTCGCTCTCGGAGGCGTCGAGATCATGACCTTGCCTGTTTATCCCGCGGGCATGCTGCTCGAGCCTTTTGTAAAACATCTCGCCGAATCATTGAAGGCGGCGATTTCCCGCACCATTCGGTGATCTCTAACTTACACGAATGCGTCTCCTGTTAGAATATTTCCTTCTAACTTGATCTCCTATGGAGCAATCATCAATCAAAGTCAGGGACGTAGTTATGGATGCGCTAGCTGTGCCTCCATTCCGGTGGATCCTAGGCTCGTTTGAGAGGAGCAACCTCGGACTAAAACTGCTGAATCGGCTTAGTAACCCTCGCAGTGTCTTCAGCTCGTTTGACGACGCATGGAAGGCCGCCAAACAAACGACCTATGCCGGCCACGACCATCCCGATTACCTGCGTATCCAGGTGGAATTGTCTGGCACGTTGCGTCCCAGCGACTATGCGGTTCTCTACTGGTTGTCGCGCACCCAAATGAAGCCGTTACGAATCCTGGACTATGCCGGAAGCGTCGGCAACGTCTATTACAGTTATGCCGAGCACTTGCGACAGCTTGCCGGCCAGTTCGAGTGGGTCGTTTTCGACCTTCCACCAATCGTTGACGCGGGCCGCAGGCTCGCACAGGAGCGTGGTGAACACGACTTGAAGTTCGCTTCCTCACTAAAGGAACTCGACGGCGATTACGTCGTGCACATATCGAGCGCGTTTCATTATTGGGAGAAAGGCGTAGAGGCGTTTATCGCGCATTTGCCCTGTCAGCCAAGGCACATCATCGTGAATCGCGTTCCCGTCAATAAGGACGAGAGCACATTTGTGACCGTCCAATTTAAAAAGACTTATGCCGTTCCCTGTATAGTGCGGAACAGAGATGAGCTTGTTTCAGATTTCGCCACCGCGGGATATGTTCTGGTCGACTCCTGGGCAGCCCCGGAACTCAGGCTGCGGATGCCATTGTTTCCAGGGCACAACGTGCCCGCCTACTCCGGCTTCTACTTCGCGAGAAAGAACGCGCTCAGCTTAGTCGGACGCCCTGAGGTGGGGCGCACAGCTTGAGGAATGGCTTGGGAAACAAAGCTATCCCGGCGCTTTGCCTGCTGGTGGTAGCCGGGATCTTAGTAGCCGCGCTTTGGCCGTTCAATCCGCATCCTCGGAATGAAGTGACGTGGACGCCGAAAGGTTTGTGGTTTGGGGATTACGGAAGCATCCGGACTTTGAGCGACACGGCGCGGCCCGCCAGCCGGGATGGAAGTTGCAGTCTGGAAATCTGGCTTACGCCAGGGGTGACGGACGACTTCAACGTCATTCTGGCGTATGCGCGCCGCGAGAATCCGTTGCAGTTTCGGGTGGGCCAAAGCGGAGACTCGTTTTACGCTATTCGGATTCCAAATGGCTCGTTGACCAAGGGCCCGTATATTAATGTCCCTCACGTTTTTAGCGCAGGCAAGCCGGTCCTGTTGACGATTACGGCAAGCCCGCGAGGAACGCGCGTTTATGTGGATGGCAAGCTGGCGAAAACCCGGGCGGACTACGGACTCAGTGCAGACGACCTCGCCGGGCGAATGGTTGTCGCGAACTCTCCGGTGGGGAATAGTACCTGGTCAGGATTGCTGCAAGGAATTGCCATTTACGGGTCCGAACTTTCCGCGGAAGATGTCGCCCGGCACTATGATGTCTGGATTGCCGGTGATCGGCCGTCTCTGGTGAATCTGGGAAGCGATGCGCTTTACCTTTTTCCCGGCGGAGCGGGGAAAGTTATACATAATCTGGGCGCATCGACCCAGCCCGATTTATATATT
>JBAVYO010000102.1:0-6186 GCA_049698855.1 Terriglobales bacterium | reverse complement strand
GGGCAGCGTACAAATCGAGCAGAAGAGCTATGAGATGCCCCCGCGAGAGGGGATCAGCATCGCACATTTTCTCACCGTCGCCGACATCGAACGATCGGCTCGCTACTACGAAAAAGTCTTCGGCGCTCGCATTCTGAGCCTGGGTGACGGCAACGCGCCGGGGTACCTTCAGCTTGCGAATATCTGGATGATTCTGAACGTTGGAGGCGGCCCGACCGCGGATAAGCCGACCGTAACGCTGAGCGTCCCCGATCCGAATCACATCAACAGCTTTATGAATTTCCGCGTTGCGGATATTCAAGCGTGCTATGAGTTATGGAAAAGTCGGGGGGCCGAGTTCCTCACGCCGCCAATTCCCAAGTACGGCGAGATACGCTGCTACATCCGCGATCCCGACGGTTACATTATCGAGATCGGACAGAGCACCGACCTTACGTACGGCTGACGCTCGTCCGCGATTAGCAGAGAAGCCGAATTCACAGCGATACGGGGTATGGTTAGAGCGCATCTTTGGTCGGAGGGGCTTTGGTCGGAGGGGTAGAGATGGATTGGAAACGGTTGGTCCAGTTTGCGCTGTTGGGTAGCAGCGATTTGGAACAATATGCCATCTTGCTGGTACGCCTTTCGATCGGGCTGTTCTTCGCCATTTCCGGGGCAAACAAACTGTTTGTCGCCGGCGGCACGAAACCTGTTTACGAAACGCTCGTTAAGGCCAAAGTCCCGTTTCCCCGCCAGACGGCTTATTTCGTGTCGGGTGTCGAGTTCGTTTGCGGATCGTTGGTGGCCCTGGGGTTTCTTACGAGCGTGGCCAGCGTGGCTTTATTGATCGATATGGTTGTCGCCACCCTGACCAGCGCGCTTTCTACCTTGCCTAAAGGGCTTTCACCTCTAAGCTGGCTCGACGACGTCCTCTACCTTCCGGAAGTCTTGTACGTGCTCTTCTTTATCTGGCTGATCTGCTCGGGACCGGGAAGGTTCAGTGTCGATTACTGGCTCGCCGGCCAGTTACTGGGATGAGGGGTTGACGAAGCGGCCTATGACTAAAGCCTGTTTTATAAACATATCTCGAGCCATGGCGCGCTCCCCCAGGGGCTGAAGGCCCGCATTTTGGTGGGCACTTACGGCACGGCTTAATCCGCGCCCTTCCCCAAGCCGATTTATGAAAGAAGCTCTAGGGATGCTCTGATTAAGTCTCAGCAAAAAGCGCAAACCACAGAGTCCACAGGGGGCACGGAGGCCCCAGAGACTTAATCAGAGCTTCCCTAGCAGGCTGCGGCCTCCGGTCGATAAAAGCAAAGAGTTCAGGCGACCAACAATATCTTCCCGCCGCCACCCTTTTCTGCGGCTGCTTGAGCCTCGGCCGCTTCACTGAGCGGCAGTTTTTGGCTAATCGGGATTACTAGTTTGCCATCTCGCACGGCTTCGGCCATGAACTCCAGCGTCTTCCGGTCGAATTTCGAGAACACGTGCACGACCTTTACTGACGGATATTTCGCGGCGTTCTGCGGCAGATCGACAACCGACGCATAAACTCCTCCTGGCTTCACCTTGGCGATGAGCTTCTGGGCGGTTCTACCGCCGACCGCGTCCGCCACCGCATCGAGCGGAGGAAGATTCGCAATCGCGGTGTCGTCGTCGGTTGCTATCACCTGATCCGCACCCACAGTCTTCGCCTCATCTATCTGTTTCTTCAAAACTCCCGCGAGCACTGTGGCCCCGCGTTGCTTCGCAGTGAATACTGCCGAACGCCCGACATTCCCTACAGCACCTACGACGAGAACCGTTTGGCCCGCTTTGATTCCCGTCGCTGAAAGGAGCTGGTTGCCGGTCACCGTCACCAGCGGCAGCGCCGCCGCCTGGATCAAATCGAGTCCCTTGGGAACTTTCGCGAGCAGCTCGGCTTTCACGACACAAAGCTCGGCGTAAGTATTGTCCGCCATAGCGAACACCTGGTCGCCGACGGAGAAGCCTTCCACGCCGGGCCCAATCTTGACCACAGTCCCGGCCAGATCGACTCCTATGAGCCCCGGGAACTGGAGGGGATAAAAATCCTTGGTTAACCCGGCACGCCGTTTGTAGTCGATCGGATTCACGCTGGTGGCGGCGACCCGCACCAGCACCCCGCCTGGACCCGGAACCGGGTCAGGGTAGTCTTCGAACTTGAGTACTTCAGGACCGCCGTATTGGTGGACAACGACTGCTTTCATATTCCATCTCCTTGTATGGTGCGAAGCGAAATAATGTATTGAGAAGCGACGCAACCGTTCGCAAACTCTGACTTAAGTGTCGTCAAAAGGCATAAACCACAGGGTACACAGGGGTGCACGGAGACGCCGGGGACTTAATCAGAACTTCCCTAGCTCGCCTTCGCTGGAGTTCGGTATTTCGCCCACCTCAGCACATCCCATATCTCGCATTGCAAGTAGAAGCCTGACGCGATAGAAGGCGCTATCACTCCTTCGCTAACGGCATCATGAACCAGTTCATGGACTGCTTCGTAGCCCGGTATTTGGACTCGCTTGGCAAGTTCGATCAGTTCTTGCGCTGGAAGTTCGCGTTCCGCGAGCATCGACAGCAGTAACATAAGGCCGTCGGGACCGGCGAACCGGTCAAGAGCTAATCCCTCTACGATGCCCCGGTTCTTTCTGAATTCGTGTCGCGGATCATACTGACAGCCGAATGGCTCTCGCCATCTTGGGCTCGTGTAGCGGCGGTGGACTAACCGCAAACCGCTTACTTTCGGTTTTCCCTTTGTATCCTCCGCCGCAAGCCATTCGACCCATCCCGCCTGCAGATCTGACACGAGTTCGCCGCAACGATCACATCGCCAACCTGATCGAATGAATTTATCTTTGAGCATAACTTTGGGCCTAACTTTGGGCATAACTTTCACAAACATTCCGCCGGACGACTGTCGGACTGGCAGATTCTTAGCTCTGCGCTCGGCGTTCGCGCGTTTCCCCGCCTCTGGCGGCAGCCTCACTTCTATTTTTTTGAGGATGAGCGCCCAAGTCGTGCCATGACGTTTCCGCAAGGTTGACGTGGTAGTAGTTTGCAGCTTTCTCTATGTTCGCGAACGCCAGAGCACGGTCGGCATCGGAGACGTCGATGACTTGATCGAACCGCGCGACCGCGTTACGCACATGTTGTGCATCGGTCAGTGGTTCTTTTCGCTGCTTCGGAAAGGCGTAGACGCTGTCGGGCAAATCACTCTGCATGGTGAGCCGTCCGTGTTTCTCGTGAGGTTTCCAGGTTGCTTCCGGCATCTCTTTACCACCCTTTCTTTAAATATTCAGCGAGAGGGCGATGGCAGTGCCGCCCCGCTGCGTAAGAGAATTAAGCCACAGGTGGCGGGGAGAATCTATTGGACAATGGTATCAATCGATACCGTTGCATCAGTTGGCGACGCCCAAGGCCGCCTCTGAATGGGTTGGCAGCCTCGGCGAGTGGCGGCTCGCGTCGATCAGCCCAGATGGGGCTGATACTTACGTATTCGTCACTACCATTGTTCAATTGCTTATCCTCTACGCCCGTCGCTTAATCGTGGACGCTCGATACGCGCCTGCGATCTTCGCCGCCCTCCTGCCGGTCATATTCACCATGACCAGGAGACCAGGGTCCCTTGAGGCCCTGTCGCAGCCTCGACTGGGAGCGTCGCGGCCATTTTCACCAACTCGGCGAGAGATCCGGCTTTCATCTTTTGCATCACCTGGCCTCGATGTGCCTTGACCGTGATCTCACTGATGCCGAGTTCCCCAGCGGCCTGCTTATTCAATAGGCCCGCGACCACCAATGCCATGACCTGGCGTTCCCGGCGTGTAAGCGAAGCGTAACGGTTGCAGAGCGCCTGCACCTGCGTCTGGCGAGCAAGAGCTGCACGACTGCGTTCGAGCGAGTGCCGGATGGCGCTCAGCAGCACTGCATCACCGAGTGGTTTCGTGAGGAATTCCACCGCGCCAGCCTTCATCGCCTGGACGGCCATGCGTACGTCGGGGCGACTGGCGATAAAGACGATTGGCATGTCGGTCCGCTCGACGGCGACACGCTTTTGCAGATCGAGACCATTGAGGCCGGGAAGGGAAACATCGAGTACGAGGCAGCTCGGAACAAGGGCTCGCGGGCAGGCGAGGAATTCCTGGGCGGAGGCGAAAATCTTCGGCTGCCAGCCTTCGAGGAGAATTAGGGCTTCCAGCGCTTCGCGTACTGAGGCGTCGTCGTCGACAACGAACACAATCGGTGCGCCGTGTGACATGGGTCGCGACTCCAATTTGTGGCTAAGTATGTGCGCTAGACTGATGGGAGGTTGCCCAGGAATTGCCGTTATTGCAGCTGCTGTCATATCCCGCTCCTTAATTTTCGCTTGTTTATCGCTTACCAAAAGAACCCTAGTCAGCCATCACGGCGCACTACTTGAAAGGCCGTTATTGCTTAAGAGTGTTTGGCGCGAGATGAGTGTCGGACAATCCGACCTGCGCTAACAACCGCTAATAGTTGAATCCTGAAATCCGTCAATCCTCTGTTGGAGGGGCGCTACTTTTGGGGGGTGAGAATTAAGGTCCGCTTCTAGGCTTCGATGTGCTTCCTGCCGAAGAGACGGGCATCGATGGACCACGCACCTGGCCCGATCATGGCCGCGGTTCCACCGAGAGTTGCTAACACGATCGGAATCGAAGGATCGCCGACGCAGGCCGAGGCAATCCACAGCTCGACGACGGCGATCAAAGTCCCCACCACGGGTGTCCATAGGCCGACGAAGAGAAGTATTCCGGCGCATGCAGCAACGACTTGCGGAATTATCGATGTGGAAACGGGGGTGCCAAGAACTGGACAATTCCAAAGCGAACGAGCATTGTGCCAGTCAGAACTCGCTGGAGTAAAAGACCGAAGCCTGGTCAACCATTGGCGAAGGTTGAAAAAAGTCGTTGCAAGAAACCCTCCGCACGTAGGTTAGGGCAATTGCAACGAGATCGAAACAGGCCAAAGTAGGGGTAGAATATCCTACTTTTGGGGGAGATCCAGCTCGATGATTTGGAAATAATCAAACGAAAAAGTGCAGCTTCGACCTGGTCCTGGTCATCTCAAAGTCTGTTGGTGACTTCAAAGGAAGAATCGACAACGGAGGGTGAGGAATATGAACGATCTCGGACACGCTGCAGGGGCCTCAATGCCTCGATTGGGCAAGCGGATCTCCGCTTTCCTGGTTTCGTCGGCCCTGTTGTTGGTGACTTACCCTCAGACTTTGTCGGCGCATCAAGACGAGCAAGCGCCGGCGCAGGCCGCCACGGACCAGTGCGGACCGGCGCCGCCCTACACCCAGCAGACACCCGACCAGTTGCAACAGTTGGTCGCGCCCATTGCGCTGTATCCGGATTCACTGGTCGCCCAGATCCTGACGGCATCCACATTTCCCGAGCAAGTTGTCGAAGCCGACAGGTGGGTGCAGGCGCATCCGGATTTAAAGGGCGAAGCTCTGGGTCAAGCCGTGGACCCACAACCTTGGGACCCGAGCGTCAAAGCGCTCGCTGCATTCCCGTCTGTCCTTGGAAATATGGACAAGAACCTTTCATGGACGTCGTCCCTGGGCGATGCCTATTACAACCAGCAGCAAGACGTGATGGATGCAGTACAGTTCATGCGCCGAAAAGCGGAAGAAGCGGGCAATCTTAAGACCACGCCGCAGCTCAAGGTCTCGGATCAGGATTCGACGATTGACATCGAGCCCGCCGACCCCGACGTCGTGTACGTTCCAGCGTATGATCCGTGGCTGATTTACGGATATCCCGTCGTGGCTTGGCCGGGATGGTATCCCTACCCTGGAATCTGGTTTGGTGGGCCGTACCTCTCATTTGGAGTCGGTTTCGGAATCGGCTGGTTTGGCGGCTTCGGATGGGGCTGGGGGCATTGGGGATTCGATTGGCATAACCACGCCGTGCTGTTTGATCACAGCAGGTATGCCTCCCGCAGCACCACGTTTTATAACCGCAGCAACTTCTATCGCGGCGGAGCAGGCCGTGGCGAGGCTTTCAATCATCCCGGTGCGGCTGCCCGGCCTTTCGAAGGAAACAACCGCGCCGCCCGCGGATACGCTGAACCCCGCGGTCAAAGCGGCGTTCGCTCGGGCGCCTTCAGCGGCTTCCAGCGAGGCGGCACCGGCGCCCGCCCCAGGTCGATGCCCACAAAGTGCCG
>JBAVYO010000101.1:0-33464 GCA_049698855.1 Terriglobales bacterium | reverse complement strand
GCGTCGGACTCGCCGCGCCGCAAATTGGCATCTCAAAGCGAATCGCCGTCGTGGATGTGACATTCAAGGAAGATCCGGAAGCAAAGCTGGTGTTGATCAATCCGGAGATCGTAAAGAAAGAAGGCCGCCAGCGAGGCAGCGAGGGCTGTTTGAGCATTCCCGAGTTTCGGGAAGATGTCTCGCGCGCCAAGGTCGTAACGGTACGAGCGCAAGACGTCAACGGCAAATTCTTCGAGCACACGGGAGAAGATCTCCTGGCGCGAGCCTTTCTGCATGAGACGGATCACCTGAACGGAAAGTTATACATTTCGCACATCAGCGCCCTGAAGCGCGACTTGATCAAGCGCAAGATCAAGAAGCTGGTAAAAGCGGGAGAATGGTAGGAAAGGCAGTTTCTCAGTTCCCGGTTCTCAGTTAAGAATCATCTTGAGAACCAATCCAACTATGCATCATGGCTCACTGGCAGACTCATCCGCGAACATCCAGAGACCCTTGCATCCCCGAATCTGCAACTGAGAACTGAGAACCGGGAACTGAGAACGCACTCATGAATCTGGTTTTCTGCGGCACGCCAAGTTTCGCGGTTCCGACACTGGAAAAACTAGCCGAGGCCGGTCATTCCGTGCCGCTGGTTGTCACGCAACCGGACCGCCCGCGAGGACGTGGGATGGAGTTGGTCGCGTCTCCGGTAAAAGAAGCTGCGATGCGACTAGACATTCCCATTGTGCAGCCGTCCGCAATCAAGAACAACGATGGATTCCGCGCGCAGTTGTCAGCGATTGCGCCAGACGCAATCATCGTCGTCGGCTATGGGCGCATCATTCCGCAGTGGATGATCGATCTGCCGCGCTTCGGCAATCTGAACCTGCACGCCTCGTTGCTGCCTAAGTATCGCGGCGCGGCACCCATCCAATGGGCGGTTGCAAGCGGCGAAACGATGACGGGCGTCACCACGATGCGGATTGATGCCGGACTCGACACTGGCGATACCCTCATGCAGCGTGAGCTGCCAATTTTGCCTGATGACACAGCGGAGACGCTTGCTCCCAAGCTGGCTTCCATCGGCGCGGAACTCATGATCGAGACATTGGGCGAACTCGAAACCGGAACAGTGAGGCCAGTGCCGCAGGATCACGCCCTCGCTTCTCTTGCGCCTATCCTGAAGAAGGAAGATGGCCGCATGGACTTCGCCAGGCCTGCGGATGAATTGTTGAATCGTATGCGCGGCTTTCGGCCATGGCCCGGAGCCTTCACAACTTTTAGAGCGAAGACATTGCAGGTACATCGCGCTCACCCGTCGCAAGTCCCGCCCGCTCCGCCCCCCAGCACAATCGTCGTGGATGGAACGCGCCTGTTGGCGACGTGCGGCCGGCACACGGCGCTGGAACTTCTTGAAGTTCAAATGGAAGGCAAGCGCCGCATGACAGCCCATGAATTCCTCAACGGCTATCAGCCAAAAACCGGCGAACAGTTTGGAGAATAGAACACAGTTTTGGGTAGGGCACGGCTTCAGCGGCTGCGGAAAACTCGATTCGCGGTGGTTTGGGGAAGGGCACGAGTTCCACTCGTGCCGCTAAGCCGCTGAAAACAGACTCGCGCTTCAGCGCCTGAGGGCGGCTACTGGCGACTACAATGACTTTTCCGCAGCCTCTTCAGCCGTGCCGTAAGCGGCATACAACAATGCAGGCCTTCAGCCCCTGAGGGAGTGCGTTCCATGGGAATCGCCGTGGGACAATAGCACGATGGCCGTCTCTCCCGCTCGCGCCGCTGCGTTTGAAATTCTCCTGCGCGTGGAGCGCGACCAGTCCTACGCCGGCGAACTTCTCCATTCTTCTCGCTTCGCAAAACTTACCCCGGCCGATCACGGACTAACCACAGAATTGGTCATGGGCGTTCTGCGTTGGCGTTCGTGGCTCGATCTCCAATTGGCCGATGCATCGTCGCAAAAGCTCGAACGGCTGGATGAAGAGGTTCTGGCGGCGCTGCGCATGGGCGTTTATCAGCTGAGATTCCTCTCTCGCGTGCCAGCCCGCGCCGCCATCTTCGAAAGTGTAGAACTCGTGAAGACGGCGCGGAAGCGTTCGGCGGCAACATTCGTAAACGCAGTACTGCGCAAGCTGGCTGGGCGGATCGGCGCAGCGGAATCGGCCGGAACGGCTGCCGGCGATCCGTTTACAAAGATCGGCAAGTCGTCCAGCCCGGAATCACTTGCCATCGATTCCTCACATCCCAAATGGCTTGTATCCCGCTGGGTTGAGCACTATGGGATCGAGATTGCACGCCAGATTTGCGTTTATGATCAGCACCCGCCATCGACGAGCATTCACGTTTATGACGATCAAAGTCTAGATGAACTGGCGCGCGACGGCGTTGAGCTTGGACCGGGGCGACTGCTTTCCGCGGCGCGGACAGTCCTTTCCGGCGATGTACCACGAAGCCGAGCCTATCGAGAAGGCCGTATCGCGATTCAGGACGAATGTTCGCAACTGGTCGCTTTGCTCGTTGGGCGCGGAGAGAAGATGCTCGATTGTTGCGCTGCTCCAGGCGGAAAGACAGCGTTGCTTGCCCGGCGCAGCCCGGCCGCGCTGGTGGTCGCATCCGATTTGCATCCTCATCGCGCACGACTCTTGCGAGAACGTATCAGCCTGCCAAACGTACACATAGTAGCTTCGGATGCGCGACAGCTGCCGTTTTCTTCGCGATTTGATTGCATCCTCGCCGACGTCCCTTGTTCGGGCACCGGCACGCTCGCCCGGAATCCAGAAATCAAATGGCGCCTCAAGGCTGAGGATCTGAACGACCTGCAAGCACGACAAATTGCCATCTTGAAATCGGCGCTTGCGCAACTGGCAACAGGCGGGAGACTCGTCTATTCCACGTGTTCGCTGGAGCCCGACGAGAACGAAGCGGTCGTTAAAGCTGCACTCGATCAATCGCCGGAATTCTTGATTATCGATTGCAAAGAGGAGCTTCAGCGGTTGCAGAAGGCTTGCGAGCTATGTGTCGACTGCATCGATACGCTGCTCAGCGGTCGTTACCTGCGTACGATTCCCGGTCTCCATCCATGTGACGGTTTTTTCGCCGCAGTGATCGAAAGAAAAAAGTAGGGCAATTGGAAAAAACGTCGCAGTACCCAAGACACGCCCGCTGGCTTCGATGATTGTCGGCTGTCACGCGGTTATCGCACTTCGAAATTCACCACGCTGCCAGATGCGATTTTTTCTCCCGCGCCCGGGCTCTGGCTCACGATCACACTTGACGCACTGGGCTGTGAAGCCGCGCTTGGCACGGATGGCACCTCCCCCGGCGTCGCAGCGGCAAGTACACTGACTTTCCCGACTCGCATCCCGGCATCTTGCAATGCAAGCGTTGCGCTCCCGAGCGGCTGACCGGAGAAAATCGGCATCACATACGCAGCCGGTTCTGTACCGAGGCTCACCAGCAGATCGATCTTGGGAGCGGAAACACCGCTCGCATTCGCGGGCGGACTTTGCGATACAACCTTGTCCTGTGGCACATTGGGCAAACTCACCCACCCAACGTAGCCTGAAACAAGGCCACGTCGCCGTATATTCAGCTCTGCCGCGCGCTCGCTCGCACCCGTCAGATCGGGAATCGTAACGCGCTGCGGCCCCAGGCTCTGAGCTGCGCGGACCGTCCAGCCGCGCCGTACTTTCATTCCCGTCGCCGGCAGTTGCGTCATGATTCTTCCCTCGGAAACATCTGCGCTGTAAAACTGGCGCTCGACCGCCAGTTGCAATCCGGCAGCGGAAACGGCGCGTTCGGCCTCAGCCGGCGTTCGGCCGATCAACTTAGGCACGGGAACTTCACGCCCATGTATGGCAAACTGCATCGCCGTTAGTGCTGAAATCAGACTCACAGTCATCAGGACGAGTGTTAGAAGCAGGATGTGAAAAAAACGGCGCATTGCTGCCGATTATATACATCCATCCATTTTGACGGCTCCATTGGTAACCCATACTCTGCCTGAAGTCAGCACGGTAGCCGCCGATGAATCCCACTGTGACCGCAAATGGGTCGTTTGTGGAACTCATTCCGAGCGGTTGGGAGATTCTCCATGTCAACCCAAGCGATTTCAAGCACGTCTATTTACCAGGAGTTGCAAAGCTTCTATCAGAGCCGTCAATCCGATGTGCAGTCGCTCGGCAGCGCGCTCCAGTCCGGCAACCTGAGCACCGCACAGCAGGCGTATAGCCAGCTCGTCTCGCTCGGGCAAAGCGGACCGTTCAGTGGCTCCGATCCTTTTCAGCGCTCCGACCGCGCTCAAGACTTCGAGGCTATCGGCCAAGCTCTGTCCTCGGGGGATCTGGCAACGGCGCAAGCCTCATTTGCAAAGTTGGAGCAGACTTTTGGACAGTCGAGTGGACAGTCGACCAGTTCCAATGGGCAGGACTCTCAAGCGGATTCCGTGAACTTGAGCAGTAGCCGGAGCGCCGCCAACCAGATCTCGGTTACGAGCGGAACGCCCCCTTCATCTTCGAGTTCGGAGTCGCTCTACCAGCAACTTCAGAGCTACCGCTCCGAACGCACAACGGATCTGCAGCAACTCGGACAGGCGCTTTCTTCGGGAGACGCAAAAACCGCCGAGCAGGACTACACCAACCTCGTCCAGCTTGGACAGCAGGGGCCGTTTGCCAGCGGTCAGCCGTTCCAGAGCTCCGACCGCACTCAAGATTTTCAGGCCATCGGACAGGCGTTGCAGTCCGGAAACTTGACAAGCGCACAACAGGCCTTTACGCAACTCGAAAACACCTTCGGCAAGCAAAGCAATCCGGTCCAGTCCGGCCCGGGCGGCTCCAAATACCACACCGGCACGTCGGAATCGAGCGGAACCGCAGGTGCGGCCGCAACATCTATCTCCGAGATTGTCATCAACATTGGAGCCACCCCCTCCTCGACGCCGGAAAGTACCAATGGTTCCGAGCTAGTCATAAACATGCCGTCGCCCAGCAGCACAGGGTCGCCGGAGGGAGTTCAAATCAACTTCGGCGGCAGCAATGGGTCGGCAGATCAATTAACGCTGCAGGTCGGACAAACCCAGGGCCAGAACGGAAGCACTGGCGAGCAGGTCACGATCAATCTGGCACAGGGAAGCAACAACCAGAACCTCGTTCTCAATTTGTTTGGGGAAGGTTCCAACAGTGAATCGCAAACTCAGGGTAGTGCCCTGAACGTACAAGGGTAGATTCATAAAATCGCGCCATTGCGCGCCACACTGCCATCGTCCAGCGTAGCGCTATGCGAAGCTCTAGAAAGTCACGCGCACTCCGAACTGCATTTGGCGAGGAGCGCCGTTGGCATACGTTCCCGAGCCGGGTAGAACCCGGTCGAGCCGCGACGTGCAGTAGCTAGTCGTGTTCCCGCAATAACCCGGCGTGGTTGAGTTATTCAGCGAAGTGCCTGGCGCCCCGTCGAGCACACCGCTCAGTTGAGCGCCGGGGCCACCGTAATTCGCAAGATTGAATACGTTGAAGACCGCAAAACTGGGCTCGATCTTGGCTCGCTCCCCAAGAGCAAAAGGCCAACTCAGGCGGAAATCGATAGTCTTGAGCCAGTTTGCGCTCGCCCAACTCCCGGGTAATCCGCATGCGGGCGCTGCGGGTGCGCATGACGAAATCAGCGGCGCAGAGGCCTGTAGCGTGCTCAGTTGAGTCTGGCTGAATAGTCCCGCGTTCGCCAGGGCTCCGCCGGCGGGGGTTAAGTGGCCCGCGACGTTCAGATTGTAATACTTGATCGCGTCGTTCAATTTGGTGGGAGAGTATTTCCCCGTGCTGCCAATGTAGGTGCCGGCGAGCAGATCGCCGACGGTACCATCCCCGCTGAGATCGCTGCGGAAGATCTCTCCCGGTACACCGCCGCCGTTGAGTTGCGGCGTCAACGCGCTTAAAGGAAGCGGAGACGCCACCAGCATGATCATAGAGAGACGCGGCCCGTGCGGCATCTCCAGCGTCGGCGTAAGTACGAACTGTTGAGTCCGGTCAAGCCCTGCGACGCCCAAGTGTCCAAGGTGCGGCCGGTTGTAATCCTCGGCGACATTAAGAATGGAGTAATCGCCTCCGCTGCCGTTGGGCTCAGCGATGTTACTGCGGTAGCGCTGGAAGGTATAGGCGATTGCCAGATCGATCTTCTCGACCCGGTGCATAGGATTGGTGGCGCTCGATGTGTGATAAGTAAAGTGAATGGCCTGATACTTCGAGCGCCCGCTCGGGAAGTACATAATATTCGAACCGACTGCCGGATTCGCTCCCCCAAACGACGCTTGCGGTTTTCCAAGAACCGCACACGGGAACGGACCGCAGAAAGCATTCGAGGAGTCGAGCCCGTTGCGCGCGAAGTCTGTGATACTCGCGCCCGTCACATTGTTGATGTAGCACTGCACGGCCGCCTGCGAACTGCCCGGTCCCTGGCCGGCGAAGGTTGCGGTCGGGCATCCGGCGGAGACGACCGTGTTATTGATTGCCGTCAGCTCGGCTGCGTACGTATTCTGCGCCACATCGAGATTGTCGCCATCATTCAAAAGGCTGGCATCGCCCACGTGATTGGTATCGATGCCAAGCGGAAACTGTGTGCCGATCTCGCGTATGTAGTCGACCGAGAACATGCTGCGTTCGCCCATCTGGCGCTCGATTCCGGCGCTCATGTGGACGACGCGGGGCGTCTTGAAATCGGGCGCAAGCATGCCGCCAAAATTGGCAAGGCTGTTCGCCAGCGAATAAACGTTCGGAGCGTTGCTTGGAATGGCTGCCTGCGCATTCATGAACTGCGATTGCAGATCCTGCAGGGCGTTTGAAACCGTCCCGATTGGCTGGCCGCAGATTTGTGATGCGATATCCAAGCCATCTACGGAGTTGACAATCGAGCCGTTGGGAAACAGCACCGAACCGGTCGGGCATAACGTCAGACTGCGGTTGTATTGGCCATTCGACAAGCGATTGATGCGGTCCTGGTAGGTATTCTGGAGCAGGAAGTTATCGAAGAACATACCGCCGCTGGCCCGCACCACAGTTCGCCCATTGTGTCCTGGGTCCCACGCCACCCCGCCTTGCGGCGCGAAATTCTCGAGTGGACGAACAATCTTCCCACCCACCACCGCCGGTACATATGCACCTGTTGGCGGAGGAGATGCAAACACATCGAGGATTGGACTGTCCCCCGTGCATGGCGGAGAAGCCACTATGCTGGTGTTGATGGCCGAGCAAGGAAGCGCAGAGAGATCGCTGTCGGTGCGCCCGGTATCGAGCACATAGTTCACGCCGATGGTTACGTTTACGTTCGGAATCACGTTGAACGTGTCGGCCACGTAGCCTTCAAACCGATAATCGGAATGCGCGCCTGTGGAACGGTTGAAAGCCGAGTTTTCGCTGAAGTTGCCCAGACCGTTGTAAATAGTAAACGTCCCCACCGGATAGTTGAAGGGATCATCCGCCGCACCGCGCGGGTCGCCAGGATAGAGCGGCAGCAAACTGGTATCTCCATTGATCGCCGCAATCGTAGCCAAGCCATTGGAACTCGTCACCGACGGACCATACGAGCCGGGTGCATAGTAATCGTTCTGCAAAATGTGGTGAAACGCGCCGCCGAAGCGAATCGCGTGGTTCACCTTGTAAATTGTGCTGCTGTCATAGCGGGCGAATAGATCCTGCTGAATCGTCTGCCGCGGACCTGCCGTGGTCGGGCCAAGCGAAACTGAACCAAGCTGCATGTGAAACGGCTCGGGCGCAGAATCGGCAAGATCGGGAGTAATCGCGTTGACCAGTTTCTGATAACCAAAGCGCGCGCTATTTACGAACCTTCCCCGGTTCCAATCCAAACCGACGGCAGCTGAGGGCACGTTGATCTGATTCCGCCACATCGATTGGCTGTTCTGCGGCCCCACCAGATTGGCATTGTCATAGCCGAGGCGCACAAAAAGCTTCTTGTCCTCGTTGAAGTTGTAATCGAGGCGTCCGGTCAGCATGTTTTCGCGAAAATATGCGCTCTGCAAAGCGGTCGTATTGAAAGCCGGCGATCCCTGCTGCGAGGGCAGAATCAAATCCTCGGTCATCATCGGCAGGCGGCCGTCCTGTTTCGTGCGCTCGCCGCCGAGGAACACGAACGCCTTCCCCTTTGTCAGCGGCCCGCCGACCAAGGGTCCGCCGACTCCAAATCCATATTGTTGACGGCTGTAATCCGAACTGCCCGCGGGAAAACCCGCGAGTCCAAGAAACTGCTCCCGCAGATTCCCAAACAGATCGCCATGCCAGGCATCGCCACCCGATCGCGTCGCGACTCGCACCGCTCCATTCCCATTCAGCGACTGGAAAACCTCTGGTGTAACGCGAGAAACGACCACTTCCCGAACCGCGTCGGCGGGCAGATTCATCTCTTCCGCGCCCTTTGTCTCGTCCATCGCTTCGATTTCATCGACGTCGAAGTGCGTGGTTCGTCCGGTCCCGCCGTCGATCGAGAGCGACTGAAACCCGCTTTTGCCCGGATCGTAGATCGTTCCGTCCACCGCCTGCACGCCTGGGTAGATCTCTGCGGCGGTCAGAAAATTGCGCCCATTGATGGGCAAGAGATCCGGCGCGTCGCCGGAAAAGCGGTTTTCCAGGCGAACGGGGCTGGGATTGATCCAATCTAATTTGAAGTTGACAGTGGCGGCAGAGCCTGCAATTACGACAACCGTGGTCTCTGCAACCAGCATGTCGCGGCCATCCGCTTGCACCAGGTAGGCGCCGGGCGGCAATTGCTCTGTAATGTACTTGCCGTCTTTGTCGGTTCGCGTAACCCCGCGCGTATCGGTCGCCGAGGAGCTGTAGGAAATGCGCGCCGCCTCAATCAAGGCGCCGTCCTCACTTCGGACCGTGCCTTGGATAGTCCCTGCATTCGGATTTTCCGCCTCCTGCGCCCATGCCGAACGGCTCAGCGGAACAACCGCGAACAAAGCAAAAAGTATCAGGCCAAGGGTGATAGAAATTCGAAAGCGCAATCCAAACCATTCAAACAAAGCGCCACTCTCCCGGGAGCAGAATCTCGACAAGAACGGGATCTGCCTCTAAAGGTCTCAATTTCCATTGGAATGGAATACGACAGTTTACTAGATGCGGCCTGGGAACAGGCGCGATGTATGCCTTTTTTAGAAGACTCTTTCGAAAACCAGGGACCGGGAAGGATGTCCGCCCCTACGGCGTGGTCCAGCTACCACGACCCTTTCGTGGTGTAATAACCTGCGCGGTTGCGCAGATCAAAGGGTCCGCCAGACGGTGCGTTAAGCAGATTTACCTGAATCCGGCGGAAGGGCGACCCGGCAAATCGCTGAGATGGATAATACGCGAGCAAGTATTGCGTGCGCAGTTCATCGCTGATCTTGCGAAACGCGTCATCCAATTGAGCCGCGGAAGTGGCGTAGTAATACTTGCCGCCGGTGTCTTCTGAAATCTGGATCAACGCATGCTCGCCGCCAGTATCGCGCCCGGCGCTGGCTTCAATGGGCACGATAATCAGGCTGTAGATCAGCGCTTCGGACTCCTGGGCGGCGCGCAATGCTTCCTGATAATTAACCTGGCTCACCGTATCGCCGCCGTCGGTGATAACGACCATCACCTTTCTTCCATGCCGGCGATTCAAGGCTTGTGCGCCAAGGAAAATCGCATCGTAAAGCGCGGTCGCCGAGCCGTTGCGAATCCGGTCGATACCGGAATCGATCGCTTTCAGATCGGATGTGAATGGCACCACTTCGCGCACTTCCTCGCTGAACTTGTAGACTGCCAACCCATCTTGCGGACGCAGAATCGCATGGGCGAATTTCTTCGCCGAAGCCAATTCCAAGGGCAGATCCTTCCGCGTGCTGAGGCTGGTGTCGACCGCGAGTATGATCGAGAGCGGCAGTTCCGACTCGCGGCTGAAGACGGCAATCTTCTGCTCCTTGCCGTCCTCTTTAATAAGGAAGTTTTCTTTCGCCAAGCCGCCTACCGGCGCTCCGTGCCCGTCCGTCACGGTTACGAAAACGTTGACGAGTTTGACGTCGACTTTGAGCGTGGTCTGCGGCGCTTGTTGCGCCAACAGCGCACCTCCAGCCAGCGCAAACCCACAAATCACGAGGCCAAGTCGCGTACCGGGAAAGAACTTTTTCATTGGGGAGACATTCAGTTGGATGCGGCGTGCTGCCCCTTTGTGTCTCATGGGCGTCGGATTTCTTCGGGAAACGGCTCGCCATCCGCCCACACGGCTCCGTCCTCGAAGTGCTCTTTCTTCCAGATAGGAACAGTCTTTTTCAGTGTGTCAATGATCCAGCGGCAGGCGTCAAAAGCGGCAGCGCGATGCGCGGACGCCACTACAACCAAAACGCTGGTCTCCCCAATCTCCAGCCGTCCCAGCCGATGGATAATAGAGATCCCCTCTACGCCGAACCGTGCGCCAGCTTGTTGCCTCAGACCTTCCATTTGTTTGAGCGCCATTGGTCCGTACGCCTCATATTCGAGGAAAAGCGTACGCCGGCCACGCGTGTTGTCGCGTACGACACCCTCGAAGACCACTGCTGCACCGTCTTGTGGGCGCTTTAGGCGGCTCAGCACTGCCGAGGTCGAGATCGGCTCTTTCACGATAAGAACTTCGCCTCGTGCGGAGTCGGCATCTGACGCTTCAACATCAGCCGCTCCTCCACTCACCGGCGGCAACAAGCCTACCTCATCCCCTGGCTCCAATATCCGCTCCGGCCGCGAGTACTCCTGATTCACGGAAACGGCAACAGTCGACATGACTCCAGCGATCTCAGGGAATCGACCTCTATAGCGTGCGAGTACGTCCCCAACGCGCGCCCCATCTGGAAGCTCAACCACCTCGCTGGGCCGCCGCACCGCATCTTTGAGGATTCCAAACAACAGCACGCGAATCTGCATCAGGATTGTGACGACGTCGGGAAATGCGCCGGCGAAGTGCCGGCAAACCACGCCTCTTCCATCCATAGTGTAGCGCGATGCCCTCCGCGGGACATGTACTTCCGGGCAATACGCCCGCTTTTCGACTTATCTTCCAATTACCAGCGTAATCGTGCATTAGGTCACTTTCCGGCATAGGCTTAACACCAAAGCTCGGTTAGTTAGAGGAGGCTCTTATCTCGAACGTCGCTCAAATCGATGCCGGCCGCGGCGCATCGGCGCGGGCTTTCCTCCATAGTCTCAACATTCTCGTCAAATACACGCGCCTCTACGGAACGAACCACAAACGCACAGAAGGCCAATTTGAAACGGCGTGGCGAGAGTTGCAGCAGGCGCTGCCCAAGACTGAAGAAACGGGCTTTGTGCTTGGCGTCTCCGACAATAAGCTTCTGCTTGATGGAATCCCGCTCGAATCTGGGCAAGCCGAGCGCAGTTTCGCTCAACTGCTCAATGCCGCCGGACTCTCCAGCATACTGTTCTCGAACAAGGTTACACTCGAGGACTTCACGAGCTTGGTGCGCGCCTTTGCCATGGGTGGCTCCAAGGCGGAGGATTTCGCGAGGCAGATTAAGGAAACCCTTGGCGACAACAAGGATTCCTCCATCCGGATCAATGAAGTTAAGTTCGTCGCAGCCGATCCCGCCACCGGCGAAATTTCCATCGCTGCGCAACTCGCCGCCCAGTCCCTGGGACCTGAGTTCAAAGAATGGCTCAATGATCCGCAGAAACTGCTGCAATTGATCGCGGCCGCCAATGGGGCTCGAGCTGAAGGGGTGGGCGAAGGCGGAAGCGTTCCATTGGGGAACGCACCGACAGGTCTTCCGGGCGCCAAGGCACCGGGAGGGGGCTGGAGCGGCGGTGTTGTCCCCTTGCAAGAAGAAGAGGTGATTCAGACCATCCGGCTGCTCACGCATTTCGGGCAAGCCATGCAGGACCCGAACTCATCCCAGGACAATTTGAAGGTCGAACTTTCAAAAGCCTCGGACGGAACGAAAGTAAATCTGGCGCAGCTTCTTGAGAGCCTGGCGGCGCAAGCTACCAGAGACGCCGCGGAAACCGACACACCCTTGCTCATGAAAGCGGCCGAGAGCATGGCAATCCAGTACGCGCTCGACCGTTACAAGCGCGGTGAAATCAAAGTGAATGCCGTCCATGAAATGATGGAACACATGAGCCGGCAAATGGACACGCTCCGGCAGATTCTGCGTGTTCAGGAAGATAAGATGTCCAAGGCCGGCATCCTGGTCGAGTCGCACGCCGACATTCTCGACCGCATGTTCTGGGCTGAGATTCCGGAAGCCGGCAAGAAAAGCGTTCTGCTTTCGAGCGAAGCGGCCTGTGTGCCGCCTCGCAACATCCGCCAGTTCGTCGAACTTCTGTTCGAGCGCCAGGATTTCGACGTTGCCGCCAAAATCCTTTCCAACTACAGTAACTGCCTCGAGGCGAAGGATGTCGAACCGCGCCGTAAGACGGCTCTCGGTCTGGCTCAAATTGCCGACTTGTACGCTACCGTGCCGCTCGATGTGATGACGAACGCTATTACCTTAATGGGGAAAGCGCTGGCGAACGAAGGCGATCCGGAAATCCAAAGCCTTCTAAGCGCCGCCTTCGCTCGCTTTGGGCAGGAGGCTTGCTCCAACAAGAAATACAAGTCGATCGCGGCCCTGTGTGCTTCGTTCGAAAAAATCACGGCGCAACGCCCGGGCTTGGGAGTGGATCTTCGCTCGCGCATCGGAGTCGAAAATCGCCTGCCGGAGATGATCGAAGAAGCCATCAATGCCGATCAAATCTCCGCCGAACTGGTTGACGTCCTTCGGCAGCTTCCCAAGAACTCCGTCGAGCACCTTGCCGACCGTTTCTTCCGCGCACAAAAGCGTGAAGAGTGCGACCGCATCGTCGAGCTGGTAGGCGAACTCGGAGAACAGGCGTTCGGCGAACTCCGCGGCCTGTTGCTGAATGGCCAGCCGCGGCAGGCTTCCTCGACCGTGGGACTGCTGAGCCGTCTGAATGTCGCCATGCTGCTGGAGTACCTGCCAGCCCGCATGAGCGAGCTGAATCGCTTCTACCAGGATGTCGTTGTACGGCAGATCGCCTACGGCGCGGCTCCCGACCGTGGCCGAACTCTGCTCGAACTGCTGGAATTGCTGGATCCAATGATTCTTCCAGAGGCCATCGACGAGATCGGCATGAGCCAGGATCGCAGTGCCAGTGCCAGTCTGATCGCTCTTGCCACCAGCGGCGAAACCCAGTCTCGTTTGCCCTTCGTACAGCTTAAAGCGATCGAGTCGCTGGGACGCTTGCGCGAAACCGAGGCTGTCCCGGTGCTGCGCAACATTGTCGAAGAGAAAAAAATGTTTGGATTTGTGCAGCACCGCGAACTGCGCACCGCTGCTATCCAGGCCCTATCGAAAATCGATCCGCGATACGGCACACAGGCTCTGGCCGACAGCGGGCTTGAACCGGGAGAGATCGCCATTGCCCCACTTGAACCCGCCCCTGGATGTCCGTGGGTCCGGCAACGGCGCTACGAGCGCATCGTTTTGCCCCGTGCGCTCTCCGCAACGCTTTCCAGTTCGTGGGGCAAGTCGAATATCGTGATGCGCGAGATGAGTCTGGGCGGCGGAATGGGCACTCGCACCGACAATCTCCGCGTCGGTTCGGAAGCTAACGTCGAAATTTCGGTCGGCGTCAAAAAGATTCGCGGGCAGGTTCTTCTGCGCCGGGCACGCGTGAACGAAATTGGCTTCGAGTTCGTGGGCATGGACCTCGACAGCCGCTATCGCCTGCGCCGCATACTGGCGGAAGCTCTCGACAAGTCTCCGGCGAACCACTCTTCCGATTGGGACGGCGACCGCAAGAGCTAGGCTTTGGGCGTTTAGGCTCTGAGCTTTGGGCCATTTCGCCCGCGTCCTGCTACCGTAACTGGCCACGCGGAAGTAAAGGGCAAAGCAAAAACAAAGGCCTCCGCAAAAGCAGAGGCCTTTTCCCTTCGCAACTCGATCTGCTTAAGCAACCTTTACGAAAATAATCACGAGCGTGAACAGCACCAGCGACTCGATAAACGCCAAGCCGAGAATCAGCGCCACTTGAATGCCCGCGCGAGCAGCCGGATTGCGTCCAAGCGCTTCGCAGGCCGAAGACGCAGCGCGCCCTTGACCTTGCGCGGCCAATCCCGCAGCGATAGCAATAGCGAAGCCGGATGTGATCGCGACCCAGTTCGTACCACTTGCTGCTCCTCCGCCGGTCTGTGCGAACGCCGGTACGGCGAAGATCGAACACAGCAACATCAACAGAACCAACATCATTGTTTTCCGCATTTTCTTCTTTTCTCCTTATGATTTGCCGCCAGTGGGTGGTTGACGCTATGCCTTGGGAGCTAGCGCCCTCACGCTGGAGGTTAGTTCTCAGTTCCCTGTTCTCTGAAACCCACTGCTCTCAGGATCGTTTCAGATTCTACTGAGAACGGAGAACTGGGAACTGAGAAATGTCTTTAGTGCTCGTGCGCGACGGCTTCGCCCAGATACACGCAAGCCAGCAGCACGAAAATGTACGTCTGAATGAACGACACGCCGATGTGCAGGCCCTCGAATACCACAGGCAGGCCCAAGGGCAACAGCGAGAAAAATACCAGCGTCACCATTTCTCCCGCGAACATATTTGCGAAAAGACGAACGGTCAGCGAGAGTACCCGCGCGAGGTGACTAAATATCTCAATCGGAAATAAGAGAAAGGGCAACAGCACGCGCACCATCAAAGGCATGCCCTCTTGCGGTCCGATGAAGTGTTTCACATATCCGACACCGTTTTCGCGGATGCCCGCGTAGTGGTAGTAGAACCACGTCAGCAGCGCGCAACCCAGCGGCACGGTCGGCACACCGGTCGGCGATTCCAGCCCCGGAATCAGCCCCAACAGGTTGCAAGTGAGAATAAAGAGCCCGAGCGCGGTCAGGTAGGGAACGAACTTCGACGAATGATGGCCGATGATCTCGTCGGCCAGGTTCTGAATGAATCCGTTGATGCCTTCCATCGTGTGTTGCAGCGCGCCAGGTTTCTCAACCGAAAGCCGCATCCTCACCGCAAGAAAGAAGATCGTAAGCAGGAGCACAACCACGATCTCCATTGCGACAGGGTTGGTGATGGGCGTGGCAGGATGCTTGGGATGAATGTGCAGCGCCTCAAGCAGCGCCGTCACCGTGGGGCCGAAGAGATGGTTTAAGAATGCGGTAAAAGTCAGTTGTTCCATACGGTAAAACCCGGCTCTGAGCCGCGAGCTTTGAGCTAACTGCAGATTCCTCGCCCACTCACTTCGTTCGGGCTCGGAATGACGAAACTATAGGAGTCCCTAGCGCTCTCTAAATGCGAAAAAAGCTTCGAACACCGCCTCGATCATCATGGCTGCCACGGGCAAACACAAACCCCACAGGAAACCATGGAAGGCCAAGGAAGAACCCTTGAATATAGCATAGGCAGCGACTCCGACCAACCCATAACGCAGGAGGAAGCGCCACACGATTCGGCCGCCTTTTTCCTGGCTCTGGCGGTTCACAATGCGGTCGGCCAGAGCTTCCACGCTGCGCTGGAGCGAGCGGAAATTGATGCATGAGATCGCAGCTCCAGCGGCAAATCCAAGCGCGCCAATCCAGCCGTATTGCCAGAACGCAGGCCCGAGCAGCAAAACGCTTACCACCAGCAGCGTGCGAAACATGCGTGAGAGCGCTCGCTCGTTGAACGACTGGAGGCGCAAGTCGGCGGGCGAGAGCTCCGAATTCGGCGGGTCATTCATCTTTGGATGTCGAGCCGGATGTTGAGCCGGAATCAGAAGCATCGCTGGAATTCGAATCCTTGCCTGAAGCGCTGAGCGCCGTGCGTATCATCTGCCAGAATCCCACGACGGCCCCAAATAATAATCCGACCAAATAGAGCCATTTTGTATGCAGCCAATAGTCGAGCAGTTTGCCGAGGAAGAATCCCAGCAGCACCGCTGCGGGAATGATGAACCCGATCTCGGAGTATCGCGCCAGCGAGACGAAGGGATCCTTGCCGTCGGAACGCTTGAGCGGTTCGGGCATGCGGGAATTGTAATCCAGTTTGGAATTGGGTTTCGGCGAAACGAAGGTTGGAGACCTGGAATCGCTCGCGCGCTTTTTTCGGTAAGATCTTTATTCGTCAATCACATACAAGGGATAATTACCTCTAGCATCCATTGGATCGTTAAATCTATGATTCTAAAAGATCGAGATTAGGAGGGGAGGCTTTGCCTAGGCGGGGCTTTTTTGGGCAAAGCACAGGAGGGGGTCTCGATTTTGGGTAATAGCGGAGATTTTCTCCGCTGCACCGAACAACACCGGCCAATTTCAGAAATTGCACAAAGGGCACCGCCTCGGCAGTGCCCTTTCCACCGTACACAGGATGATGCGAACTTAGTCGCCGTGCCGGAGTTCGGAGCAGAGAACCCATAAGTGGTCCATCCATCCTCCGCTGTTGGAGTGGAAGCCGGTGACGACGAAACCGGGAGGGCATTCGGCGCCTGCTGGGTGTCCGGCGGCATTCGGACGAACGATGGCCTGCGTCGGTTCGCTGCGAATGTGTTCTCTTCTCTCGGCGATCTCGCGCAGCGGGCCGCAAATGCCGACGGCCTCATCGATGGAGGCTCCGGTGCGCCCGCGGAGGCCGCGCAATACCAAGCCGCGCGGGCAGAAGGCGTCTTGCACAGGACGCCCGCCGGGACTGCCGGTGCGCTCGGTCATTCTGACTTCGTCCCCGGGTTCGCCGTCGGGGCGAACGTGGACGCAATCGAGCCACGCGGTGTTGAAGTACTCGCCGGTCTGCACGTGGAATCCGATGGCGACGGAGTCTTCGCCGCATACGGCATCGGGAGAAGGATGGCCGCCGTTGCCGCCTCCGAAGTCGGTCATCATCCGCTCGTGCGAGACGCGAATGCCGTGGTCGAATGGGCGGTCACGTTCCGGATTTTGAGCCATGGCGAGCGCGGTAAACGCTGTCAGACACAGAGCCGCGATCATACAAATTCGAGCGGACTGCGCCGCATTTCGCAAGATGTTTCGCAGGAAGTTGCTTCGCAAAGAAGTGACGGTGTGATTTCGATGAGTGCCAGGCGGATTTGCCATCGCATGCCCCTTAACTGGAGTTTTTTTCATGTGCCCGATAGTACTAGCGTCGCGCCGAAAGGAAAAGTTAGCAGGAGAGAACGTGGGATTAGCCTGAGACCGTTTCAAATTAGTTGACGGTTTGCGTCAGCGCCGCCGAACTCGCGGTGAAATCCACGCTGCCGTTGTAGGTCGCCGTGATGCTGTCCGAACCAACTGCCAGGGTCGAGGTCGTGTAGCTCGCCACTCCGCCGCTTAGGGTTACGGTCTTGAGCGTTTCCGTGCCATCCTTGAAGACAACGGTCCCCGTTGGTGTACCGCCGAATGCCGTCGAAACGGTTGCGGTGAACGTCACGGATTGGCCGTAGGTCGAGGGATTCAGCGACGAGGTCAGAGTGGTTGTGCCGGCGGCTTTGCCGATGACCTGGCTGACTCCAGTCGACGTGCTGGCCGCGAAATTGGCATCGCCGTCATACACCGCCTTGATGGCCTTGGTGCCCACGGTGAGCGTGGAGGTGGAGAAAGTCGCCGTGCCGCCGCTCAATGTTCCAGTTCCAAGAACCGTCGAGCCCTGCTCGAAGGTGACAGTCTCTCCATCGGGCGGAGAGCCAATACTGGAAGTAACCGCGGCTGTAAAGGTCACCGCCTGACCGTAGGAGGATGGATTGGGCGATGAGGTGATGGTGGTCTTAGTCGTCGCGAGCACGACTTGAATCAGCGGCGCTGACGTGCTGCCGCTGTAGTTCATGTCTCCACTGTAGACGGCGGTAATGCTGTTCGATCCGGCGGGCAGCGCGGTGGTGGAATACTTCACGGTTCCGTTGACCAGCTTCACTGTAGCGAACACAGCCGAGCCATTCTGGAGGATAATCTCGCCCGTCGGAACTGCTCCAGCGGATTGCGGAGATACCGTAGTCGTGAAACTAACGGGTTTGCCCGTTACCGATGGATTGAGAGACGAGGTCAGCGCTGTTGTCGTCGGAAAGTCATTCGCCTGGACTGTTACCGTCACCTGAGCGGTGCTGCGTCCATACTGATTTGTGGAGTAGAGCTTGTAGGTGGTTGTTGCCGTCGGCGTGATTGTCGCCGACGTTCCTCGTATCACTCCGACCTGTGGCGAGATGATGTTGTATTGCGCGTTGGCGACGGTCCAGTTCAAGGTCACGGGCGAGCCGGATAAAACCGTCGATGAACTGGCGGTAAAGCTCGAAATTACCGGAGCCGGTCCCTTGGGCACATTGGCCGAGGTGTAGACCGGATCCATCAAGACAACTTCAAAGGCCGACGCTGGCACCGATTTCAGCGCGGCGAGGTCGTCGTTGTCCCATCCATCGTTCGGGGCGCCGGTGATAAACATCGAACTGCCGTTGTCTGCCATGATCATCCCGTATTGTTGCAGCGCGGTGAGAATCACGGTGGACTGCGGGGGGAATCCCGAGATGTCGTAGCTCGCCTGCAGGCGTAAACGCATGCCCATGGGCGCCGCATAGGCATTGGTCGAGTTTGCGGCCCAATGGCTGGCAGGAGGAGTAAACGCGGCCTGACTGTTTTGCAGTGTGAAGCGCAAGGCGTGCTGGATCGCGCCGGCGGCAACTTCGTCATAGCGCGCTAATCCGGCAAAAACCGACAGCCCGGCGGCATCGGCTGACGTCCAGGTATAGGGCCTCTGCTCATCGTTCAGCAAATCCCAAACGGCGCCCGATCCGGCGCGCCAAGTCCCGCTCGTGTAATACGAACTCCAGAGCTCGTAGAGCCAGCAATTGTCGCTATCGAGCACGAGCACGTGCCGGTCGCCATCGCCAGGATTGGGATAGCCCTCAATGGGAGCATCCGCCGGTACCGGCATCGGCCCGGGGTCGCTCTCGGTGCCGTAGGCCGTGTACGTGATGTTCACCAGGGGAGTGCCGCTCACTACGATATAGGGAATTCCGATGTTTGAGCCATCGTAAAGACCGGAACCAAAATCCGGGTGCAGCGGCGTCGTTTCGCCGATGAAATTGATGATCGCGTCCGAATTGGGATCGACTGGCGCGCTGGCAATGTTTTGGTTCCAGAGATTGTCTGCCGGGAACGGTATGAAGCCGTTCAGACTGGCGTTGATGCCTTGCGACATGCCACTACAGTCGTTCTGCGCGGGCAAGATTGAGACAAGGAGAAAAAGGGCAAGGACAGAAGACAGGAAGGTCCGCACAGAGGTTACTCCCGGAGAAATCGAAGACACCTGAGCATACCACGGCCTGTAATAGGGACCGTCGGCTCCGCTACCGAACGTGATCCATTGATTTTGGTTCCCGAAAACCGCGCCAAAACAATGGAATGTATTATTAACAATAAGTCTGTAATACTTGACATTATGTTAAATATACATTACATTGATTCGCATTGGCCAAGGAGTTGACGATGACCTACAGAGAGAAGACCGCCTGGCTTTCGCTAATTGCGATGGCGATTGCTTTTGTCCCGTATTTTGCGATTGTTCAGGCCAGTTCCCATTCACGCCCCTCAGTGCCGAGCCTTCGCCAGCTCGGCCTCTTTGCGGTAGCTGCGGTTGTACAGATGGCCATTCTGGGCATCGGGCATCTTTATCTCAGCCACGGGTCTGCCGACGAGGCCCGCCTGCCGCCGGACGAGCGGGATGTCGCGATCATGCGCCGTTCCATCAGCCTAGCTTATTACGTTCTGATTGGCGGCATGATCCTGGTGGGCTGCGTCATGCCGTTCAATTCCAGCGGATGGACCATCATCAATGCCGCGCTTGCAACGATCGTTCTTGCCGAAGTCGTTCACTACGGCATGGTCGTCGTGAGCTATCGCAGGCAGGCGTGATGGACGGGTCGATTACAAACCGGATTCGCTTCCTGCGGTTCCAACATGGGGAAATGTCGCAGGCCGAACTTGGGCAACGCATCGGCGTTACGCGGCAGACGATTGCCGCGATCGAGGCGGGAAAGTATTCGCCATCGCTGGAGGCAGCCTTCCTTATCGCCCAGGTATTCAATGTCCCCTTGGGTGAAGTATTCCAGTGGGAGGCGAAGGGTGCGTCATCGAAGCAGGCATAGAGGTCGTAACGAGGCGATTACATGCATAGAGCCGTTACTCCCGGAGAAATCGAAGACACCACCAGCTCACCACGGCCCTCAATGTTAACCTTTTGGTGAACAGCGGGCGGTCAAATCGGAGCGCCCGAGATTCGACAATTCACTGAAGCCGAGACGGTTACAACTTGCCGTCAGAAGTCACAGAGTGATTACCTGTTAACCAATGAGTAATACGGTGAAAACTGTAAAGGCTCCGCACTCGTGTTCGTGGATAATACCTATCCGCTACGTACGAGATTCTGTAACTTCAACTGCCAGAAGGTTTAGAAGATGAGTGCCGTCGAAATCCTGATTGCCGATGACCATGAGTTATTTAGGCGCACCCTGCGATCCTTCATAGAATCTCGGCCCAATTGGCGGGTTTGCGGCGAAGCTGGGGACGGGCTCGAAGCCATTGAAAAAACAAAGCAGCTGCGTCCTCAAATCGTACTGATGGACATCAACATGCCTCGTATGGATGGATTAGAGGCAACCCGAATTATTCGGCGCGAACATCCTGAATGCAATGTGATCATTGTCACTCAGAACCATGCAACCATTGCGCGTCAGCAAGCCGAGATCGTCGATGCGAGTGGGTCGGTGACAAAGTCGGAGCTGACCCACGAATTACCGGCCGCGATTGAAAGGCTGTTGGGCAATGGAGAACCGGAAGCAACCGAAGGATATGGGAAAGAAACCGCACTCAAGGAAGAATGGATTCGGGGCGGGGGAGCCATGGGCCAATTGGTCCGCGAATTTGACTGGTCGAAGACTCCGCTCGGCCCCATGGAGAAATGGCCACAACGCCTGACAACCATCGTTCGCGTCCTGCTGACTTCACGCTTTGCGATGTGGATGAGTTGGGGACCAGAACTCACGTTTCTCTATAACGACGACTATGCCCGGATGACCCTCGGGAAAAAGCATCCCTGGGCGCTGGGAAAACCTGCTCCTGAGGTGTGGACGGAAATCTGGGACGACATTGGTCCCCGCATTCAGAAAGTTCTGCAGAGCGGCAAGGCAACGTGGGAGGAAGCGCTGCTCTTGTTCTTGGAGCGAAGCGGATATCGCGAGGAAACCTACCACACTTTCTCGTACAGTCCGTTGTCCGGAGATGATGGCAAAGTTGCAGGCCATCTTTGCGTCGTCACCGAGGAAACCGACCGCGTTATCGGTGAACGCCGGCTCAAGACCCTGCGCTCGCTGGCAGGAGAATTAAACAAGGCGATGACGGAAGAGGAAGTGGTCGCCTGCGTCGCTCGCTGTCTCGGCGAAAATCAAAACGACCTCCCGTTTACTCTTCTGTATTTCTTCACCGAGGATGGGAAGGAAGCGCGCCTTGGCTGCCAAACCGGAATGGTGGAGGATCACACGGCCGCGCCGAAGTCGATTCAATTGTCCGAAAAGAATCAACCTTGGCCAATCGGCGACTTACTCACTGGGAAGGATTCGATCATAGTTGAGGATCTGCAGCACAAGTTCGAGTCGATCCCGTACGGCGCCTGGGACAAATCACCTTGGCGAGCGCTGCTCCTCCCCATCACGAGTCAAGGTCAGGATAGGCCCGCTGGTGTGATCGTCGCGGGGCTCAATCCGTATCGGCCTCTTGACGTGGGCTACGCCGGATTCATCAACCTTGTCGCCGGCCAGATCGCCGCCAGTATCGCCAATGCACGAGCGTACGCGGCCGAGAAGAAACGTGCGGAGGCTTTGGCGGAAATCGATCGCGCCAAAACAGCCTTCTTCAGTAACGTGAGCCACGAGTTCCGCACCCCACTGACTTTGATGCTCGGGCCGCTGGAGGATCTGCTGGCAAGGAGCCAGACTCATCTTTCGCCCACGGCGAAAGAACAACTCGACCTCGTTAGCCGCAACGGCTCAAGGCTGTTGCGGCTCGTCAATACGCTGCTCGATTTCTCACGCATCGAAGCTGGAAGGGTACAGGCGGTGTATCAGGCCACGAACTTGGCGGGGTTCACATCCGACTTGGCCAGCGTATTCCGTTCCGCTACCGACAAAGCCGGATTGCGGCTGGTAGTGGATTGCCGCGATCTTGGCGAGCCGGTGTACGTCGATCGCGATATGTGGGAGAAGATTGTTCTGAATTTGATCTCCAATGCTTTCAAGTTCACTTTTGACGGAGAAATTACTGTCAGCGTCGATCGAGTGGGAAATACGGTCGAACTATGCGTCCGGGATACAGGAGTAGGAATTCCGGCCGAAGCTATCCCTAAATTGTTCGAACGATTCAATCGTGTTCCCAATACGCGCAGCCGCACCCACGAGGGGAGCGGGATTGGTTTGGCGCTAGTCCATGAGTTGGTGAGACTGCACGGAGGATCGATAAGGGCCGAAAGCACTCTGGGGCAGGGCTCTGCATTTTTCGTCAACATACCGCTTGGGCAAAATCATCTCACGTCCGGCCAAATGGGCGGATCCCGCAGCTTGTCTTCAACCGCTGTGGGAGCGAAACCGTTCGTGGACGAAGCTCTCAGGTGGCTTCCCGACACGACTAACGGCAGCAGAGGTCTTTCCGTGCACGACGAATTGCTGCCGATCCCATGTCCACCGGTCTCCCAAGCCGGCGCTCGTCCCCGCGTCCTTATTGCCGACGACAATTCCGACATGCGGCAATATCTGGCCCGTCTATTGTCGGAACAGTATGAAGTGGAAACTGTTGCCGACGGTGCAGCGGCCATTCAGTCTTCGCATAAACATCCTCCGGATCTCATCGTCAGCGATGTCATGATGCCGGTACTGGATGGCTTTGAGCTTCTGAAGGCACTGCGCGCAGACGAGCGGATTTGCGCGATTCCCGTCGTCCTTCTTTCGGCCCGTGCCGGTGAAGAATCGCGGGTGGAAGGCATGCAGGCGGGAGCGGATGATTATCTGATAAAGCCCTTCTCCGCGCGGGAACTTCTGGCGCGCGTTAGCGGCAGACTTGAGATTGCCCGGCTGCAGCGAGAACGGGAATCGCAACTGAGGGTAAGTCAGGCCGAACTGGAGCAGAGAGTGCAGGAACGCACCGAGGAGCTGCTGAATGCAAGCGAAGGACTCCGCGAACTATCTGCCCGCATTTTGCAAGCTCAAGACGGGGAGAGACGGCGAATCGCGAGGGAACTGCACGACGGCGCCGGACAACTTCTGGCCGCTCTCGGCATGGAGGCTTCCAACTTAGCGAAGGAACGCGAGCGGCTGAGTTCGCGCGCCGCCTCGTCGCTCAGCAACATTGAGTCGCTGATCGTACAAATGACCAACGACATTCGCACCATGTCTCACCTTCTGCATCCACCGCTGCTGGACGAGGTTGGCATCAAGTCCGCACTTAAGAACTACATCCAGGGGTTCGTCGAACGGAGCGGGATTCAAGTATCGCTCGACATCCCGGGAGAGATCGAGCGTCTGGATCGCGACTATGACCTGGCGTTGTTCCGCATTGTCCAGGAATGCCTCACAAACATTCATCGCCACTCTGGAAGCAAGACGGCCAGCATTCGCATCGTCCGGGATGACGGAGCGCTCATCCTAGAGGTGCGGGATGAAGGCAAGGGCATGCCCTTCGAACGATTGTCGGACATTCAGTCGAAAGGTTCGGGTGTTGGAATCCGAGGCATGCGGGAACGGGTTCTCCAATTGTCGGGAACGATGAGCATCGACTCCGACGGTTCTGGAACCCGAATACGCGTGGTGATTCCGATTCCAAAAACGGCATTGCGGGAAAGAACGGACGCAGACGAACCGATGCAAACAGCGGTGTGACGCGCATGGCCCTCGCGGCTATCTCACCATCGCCGTTACATGCGGCGACTGCACAATTCCGAGCGACCAGTTCACCGTCTGAATGAAGGGCTCCGGGAAGACGCCGATGACGAGAGTGGCGAGGGCCGTCAATCCTAGCGCGAAGCGCATGCCCAGGCTGAGCGGCAACTTCCCAGTTTCCATGGGGGCGCGGATCAACATCGCGTTTGCGATCCGCAGGTAATAGTAGAGTCCGAGCAATGTGTAGAGGACGGCCGACGCCGCCAGCCAGTAATGCTGGCTTTCGATCAGGCTGAGAAAAATGTAGTACTTCCCCAGAAAGCCCGCTGCAGGCGGGATTCCCGCGAGCGACAACAGAAACAGCAGCATGAGCACGGCTTCGACGGGAGCGCGCTGATAGAGCCCGGCCAGATCGTCGATCTCGTCGCCAATCACGTTTCGCTGCCGCAGCGAAGTGATCACGGCAAACACGCCCAGGTTCATGAAGGTGTAGACCAGCAGATAGACTAGGATTCCCTTGAAGCCGTCGACAAATCCGGGGCTGCCGAAGGGCGATGTCCCCATCGCGACCAGCGCCAGCAGCATGTAGCCGACATGCGCAATCGAAGAGTAGGCGAGCAGACGCTTCGTGTTGGTTTGCGTCATGGCGGCCAGATTGCCGCCCGTCATCGTGGCGATCGCGACGAAAACGATGATCGGAGTGTATACAGAACGAAGCGGCAGTAATCCGAAAATCAGGATGCGCAGCAACAACGCCCAAGCTGCCGCTTTCACGGCAACGGACATGAATGCCGTAATGCTTGTTGGCGCGCCTTCATAAGCATCCGGCGCCCACTGATGAAACGGAACGGCGGCGATCTTGAACAGCAAGCCGACCATGATTGTGAGCAGCGCAATGATCAATATAGGGTTGTGAGGATTCTGGCTGGCCTCGGCTCCCACGGCTCGCGCGATGTCCCTCAGATTGGTGCTGCCGGAAAGCCCATAGAGCAGAGAAAGGCCATAGGCGAAGATGCCCGAGGAAAACGCTCCCAGTAACAGATATTTCAATGCGGCTTCATTCGAGCGGCGATCGCGGCGCAGGAAACCGACCAGCACATAGATCGAAATCGCCATCAGTTCCAGACCGATGAACAGCAGCACGATGTCGATCCCCGCAGCCATGCACATCATGCCTACTACTGAAAACAGAAGCAGCGCGTAATACTCGCCGTGGCTTTCATCCTCAATCTCCAGATACCGCGCGGAGATCAGAATGGTGATGGCTGCCGAAGCGAGAAATAAATACCAGAAATAAAGGGCGAAGCGATCGACCAGCAGGGTATTGAAGAAGCCGATGGCGCCGCGCGGCAGCGTGACCTGAATCTGCCACACGCACAAAGCGGAAAACATCACACCGATGAAAGCGCCCACGGCATTCAGCCACTTCCACTGACGCGGAATCATCAGGTCGATCAGCAGAATGCCGAGCGCGAAAATACTCAGCTCCACCATCGGCAACATGAGGCGGTATTCGGTTGGAGACAGTACTCGCAATTAGTTGCTCGCTTTCGCTGGCGCCGATACTTGGGCTATGGGCACCGCCGTTGAGGCGGGCGCGGGTGCCGCTTGCGCATTGGCCGGAGCATCGGCGCTGTGCATCTGAATGTTCTGCACGATCTGGTTGACCGGCGTTTCAAGTATCTGGAAAAACGGCTTGGGATAGAGGCCGATCCAGAAAGCGCAGATTATGAGCGGCGCAAACGTCAAAATCTCACGCGGCGTCAGGTCGTGCAATTTTTCGTTCTTCGGATTCGTAACCGTGCCGAAGAAAACTCGCTGATAGAGCCACAGCAGATAAGCGGCAGCCAGAATCACGCCGGGCGCGGCCCAGGCGGCCCACTTCCAGTTGGCCGTGAATGCACCCTGTAAGATCGCAAACTCGCCAACGAAGCCGTTCAGCAGCGGCAGTCCCATCGAAGAGAGGAACATGATCATGGTGATGGTCGCGTAAAGGGGCATGACGTTCGAAATGCCGCCATACTCCGCGATCTCACGCGTGTGCCGCCGCTCATAGAGGATGCCGACAATCAAGAAGAGCGCGCCCGTTGAAATGCCGTGATTGATCTGCTGCAGAACCGACCCAGTCAGCCCCAGAGGAACAAGAGTAAAGATTCCGAGCGTGCAGAAGCCGAGGTGGCTGACTGACGAATAGGCCACCAACTTCTTCATGTCCTTCTGCATGAGCGAAACGAGTGCGCCATAAATGATGGCGACCACCGAAAGCCCAGCCATCCATCCGCGCGGCGTGTAACCGAGGAAGCGGTTGGTGCTTGTAATCACCTGCGGGAAGAACGGCAGCGAGAAGCGTATGAATCCGTAGGTTCCCATCTTCAGCAAAACGCCGGCCAGAATGACTGAGCCAGCGGTTGGCGCTTCGACGTGCGCATCCGGCAGCCATGTGTGGAACGGGAACATCGGAACTTTGATCGCAAAACCGATAAAGAACGCCAGGAATAACCAGATGGCGGCATGAAACGGAATCAGTGGCGCAGTCTTATACAACTCTGGAATGCTGAATGTGAAAACGCCAGTCAGCGTGTGGTGATGGAAATACAGGAAGATGATGCCCAGCAGCATGAGCACGGAGCCAAGCAGCGTGTAGAGGAAGAACTTGATGGCGGCGTAGAGCTTGCGCGGGCCGCCCCAGATGCCGATCAGCAAATACATCGGCACCAGCATCGCTTCCCAGAAAACGAAGAACAAGAAGAAATCAAGCGCCATGAAGACGCCGAGCATGCCGGTCTGGAGGACCAGGAACCAGATGTAGTATTCCTTGACGCGGGTCTCAATCGCGGTCCACGAGGAGAGGATCGAAATCCAGCCGAGCAGCGTAGTCAGCATGATCAGGAGGAACGAAATACCGTCGATCCCGAGGTTGTAGCCCGCGCCAATCGAAGGGATCCAGTTGTTCACCGTGCCTTCGAGAAACTTGAACTGCTGCGCATCGTAGCGCTGCGCCCAGAACATAGGCACCAACGGCAGCGAAATCAGCAGGCCGCCAAGCGAAAAGATGTTCGCAATCCAGCGGATCGCGTCCTTGTTCTCCTTGGGAACGAACAGGAGAACGAACGCGCCCACCAGCGGCGTGAAGAGAATGATCGATAGGATGTGATTCTGCATAAGAAATCTCAGCTGCGAGCTTCGAGCCGCGAGCTTCGAGCAAACCCTTTACTGCATAGCGCAAGCCCGAGTGCTGGTAGCCCGGAGCTCATTTCCACACGTAATACACTGCAAATCCAACCAGCCCGGTGACCATTACCAGCGCGTACCACTGCACCAGGCCCCATTCAAATAACCGCGCCGGATACGACATCATGCGCGCAAGAATCGCCGGGCCATTCACACACACACCGTCGATGACCCACTTATCCCACCACGAGGAAAGAGTCGCGATCGCGCGTGTAATCCAGCCAGCATCGTTGACGGCTCCGTCGATGATCTTGGCATCGAACCACGACGATGCTTCGCCCGCGCCCATTACGCCCAGGCGCACGTCTCCCAGCTTGCGGCGGCCCGTGAAGATGTAGTCGTATCCCTCGTCGACAAACCATTTGTTGTAAAGCACTCTGTAGAGCGGCGGAGAGGCGACGGCAATCGGCTCGCTGTAATCCTTCCCTGCCCTCGCGTACGAGCGGTAGGCAAGGCCAAGTCCAACGACCGCTGCGCCCACCGACAAGATCATCAGCCCGTATTCCATCGGGTCTGTGTGCTCTTCTTCTTTTTTCCCCGCGGCCAGCTGAGCCGGCTCCTCCGCCCGCATCATGGGAGCTTCCTTCGCGAAGACCGGCTCCAGGAACTTCTCAAACCGGTTCGAGCCTCCCAGGCTGTGCGGAAGCCCCAACCATCCGGCGAGAACCGAGCAAATCGCGAGGATGACCAGCGGTATCGTCATCGACTTGGGCGACTCATGAATGTGGTGCTCGGCTTCGTGACTCATGCGCGGCTTGCCAAAGAAGGTCAGAAAGATCAGCCGTCCCATATAAAAGGCCGTCATCAGCGCGGTGGCAAAGCCGATCAACCACAGGAAGTGGTAAGCGCTGCCTTCTTTTGTGTAGGCCTGCCAGAGGATTTCGTCTTTGGAGAAAAAGCCGGCGAATCCGGGAATGCCAGCAATGGCCAGCATGCCGATGAACATCGTCTTATAGGTGATCGGGATGCGCGAACGCAGGTCGCCCATGAACTTCATGTCCTGCTCGCCAGACATCGCATGAATCACGGAGCCGGACCCAAGGAAGAGCAGCGCCTTGAAGAACGCATGTGTAAAGACGTGGAACACTCCGGCGGCGAACGCGCCCACGCCAAGAGCCAGGAACATGTATCCAAGCTGCGAAACAGTCGAATAGGCGAGCACGCGCTTGATGTCGTTCTGGACCAGTCCAATCGACGCCGCAAAAATTGCTGTGAGCGCGCCGATGATCGCGACTGTCTTCATCGCAGTGGGTGCCAGAACGAAAATCGCATTCGAGCGCGCCACCATGTAGACGCCCGCCGTCACCATGGTCGCCGCATGAATCAAAGCGGAAACCGGCGTCGGGCCTTCCATGGCATCGGGCAGCCAAACATACAGAGGAATCTGCGCCGACTTTCCGCACGCTCCCAGAAAGAGCAGCAAGGCTGCCGCAGTCAGAATCGGATCGCCGACCAGATAATGGCCGCTGCGCGCCAGCGCGTTAATGTCGGTAAACCGGAACGAGCCCAGATACCACACCAGCGTGAACGCGCCAAGCAGAAATCCGGCGTCGCCGATGCGGTTAGTAATAAATGCCTTGTTCGCTGCGTCGCTCGCAGACTTGCGGTGGAAATAGAACCCGATCAGCAAGTACGAACACAGTCCCACGCCTTCCCAGCCAACAAACATCAGAATGTAATTGTTCGCGAGAATGAGCGTGAGCATGGCGAACATGAACAGGTTCAGGTATCCAAAGAAGCGGTAGTAGCCGCCCTCGTGCGCCATGTAACCGGTCGAGTAGATGTGGATCAGCATGCCAACGCCGGTAACGAAGAGCAGCCAGATGGCGGACAGCGGATCAAGCAGAAAACCGAAGTCGGCGTTGAATGCGGCGGCCGTGCCGTCTTTCTTGAGGAAATTCAAATGCCCGTCGCCACTGCCCAGCCAGGTGTAAACAATCTTCTCGAAAGGCTGTCCGGTGCCATGCGCGAAATGCGTGTATTCGACTACTGCGAAGCAGGCAAACAGGAACGCGACCACGACGGCGCCGACGCACACCGCGTTGACGGTCGCCTTCTGTAAGCGCCGTCCAAAGAAAAGCATCATCGCAGCCCCGAAGGCCGGGAAGAGCGGGATGAGGTAGATGTGGTTTAGAAACATCGTTCTCAGTTCTCGGTTCTCAGGTCTCAGTCTTGGTTCTCAGGTCTCACTGAGAACTGACAACTGGGAACTGAGAACTGCTTTGTTACCATTTCAGCAAATCAATCTCGTCCACATTGATCGTCTCCTTATTCCGGAAGAAGGCGATCAGGATGCCCAGTCCTACGGCGGCCTCGGCTGCGGCGTCGACGACGATAAAGATCGCAAACACCTGCCCATGCAGGTTGCCCCACATGCGCGAGAACGCCACCAGGTTCAAGTTCACTGCGTTCAGAATCAGTTCAATCGACATCAGGATGATCACCACGTTGCGGCGCGTAAGTACGCCGATGACGCCCAGCACGAAGAGCGCCGCCGCTACAACCAGATAGTGCAATGTGGCGATAGGAACCATAAAACCGTCGTTCGTCCTTCGTCGTTGCTCGTTCGCAGTTCGTCGCTCTATTACGGCATACCGAACGACTATCGACCAACGACCATCGACTAGATTTTCTTCTTCGTCATAATCACCGCCCCCAGGATCGCGACCAGCAGCAACAACGACGCGATCTCGAAGGCGAACGTGTACTGACCCACGCGGCCCGCTTCTCCGTAGAGTGCGGCGGCAATCTGCTGCGTATTCGACGACTCGGGCAGTTGTACCATCCGGTCGGGCAACAGCGATCTACCCTTCACAATTGCGGATACGAACAGCGCGAGCAAGGCGCATGCAGCCAGCAATCCCACCGGCCAGACGCGGTTATACTGCCTCTCCTTCGACACGCGCTCGATGTCGACCAGCATGATCACGAACAGGAACAGCACCATGATTCCGCCGGCATAAGCAATGATCTGGACGCCAGCAACGAACGGCGCGTAAAGCATCAGGTAAAGCCCGGCGACCGAAAGCAGCGTGACAATCAGCGCCAGCGCGGAATGAACGGCATTGCGGCGCGTAATTACGAACAGGCCGCTCACCACTGCCGCTCCCGCCAAAAAATAGAAGAAGAACGGCGTCGCCACCGGAGCCGAGCCCGCGTTCACTGCCGGATTCATCAGAAGAGGGTTCATTTAATCAGCACCCCCACAATCGCGGTCAGAATCAGCACGCCCAGCGAAATTGGTAACATCACTTTCCATCCGACGCTCATCAACTGGTCGAAACGATAGCGCGGCCAGGTTGCGCGGTACCAGATGAACAGGTACATGAAGATCGCGACTTTGAAAATAAACCAGTACACGTAGTCGATGCCTTCGCGGAAGCGGGCGGCGATGCTGGCATCATTTGAGTGGCCGACTACCGCAATCAGCAGAAGCAACAAGGCGATGAAGCCCAGCAGGACAGCGAAAATTCCCAGGCCCATGCGCTGAATTCTGAAGAACGACTGCGATGGCATGCGAGCGGTACCGATAAAAGTAATCAACGCCAGTCCGCCAAATGTCAGAGCGGGGAATAACGAGAAGATAAATTCCCATGCGGGACCGTTCAGCAGATTCGGGAATGGCCGCATCCATCCGCCCAGCCACAACGTGACCGCGATCGATGAAACCGCGATCATGGCCGCGTATTCTCCGAGCATAAACAGCGACCAGCGCAGGCCGCTGTATTCGGTGTGGAAGCCGGCAGTCAGCTCCGATTCGGCTTCTGGCAGATCAAACGGAGCGCGGTTGGTCTCGGCCACCATCGCGATTGCAAAAATTGCGAAGGCAATGAATCCGAGCGGAAAAAACTTAAAGATGAACCAGATTCCCTGCTGCTGCTGCGCCTGGACAATTCCAATCATGCTCAGCGTGCCGATGCCGCCGGCATTCATGCTGGTCATCATGATGGCCGAGATGATGGCCATGCCCATCGCAACTTCATACGAAACCATCTGCGCGCTCGAACGCAGCGCGCCAATCAGCGGATAGTGCGAGTTCGAAGCCCAGCCAGCGGTGACAATTCCGAGCACTCCGAGCGACGAGACCCCGAGCATAAACAAAATGCCGATGTTCATGTCCGTCACTGCCTGCGAAGGACCGAACGGAATCACGATGTAAACCGTGAACGCCGCGAGCAATCCGATGACGGGCGCAACCCAGAAAACCGTCGCATCGGCTTCGGCGGGAATGATGTCTTCCTTCAGCATCAGCTTGAGCGCGTCGGCGAAGGGCTGCAGCAATCCATGCGGGCCAACGCGCATGGGGCCGAGGCGAATCTGGAAATGAGCGAGAGCCTTGCGTTCGATCCAGTTCATGCAGAGGACTGCGACCGCGACGCCCGCAAAAATAATGAATACGTAAATGAGCGCCCAGAGCTGGTTGCCCGCATTGCCGGGAGGCAGGTTGCTGCCGAAGTAGGACGTGAGAATGTTCATCAGCGGTCCACCTCGCCGAGCACAATGTCGAACGTGCCGATCACGGCAACCACGTCGGCTACGAGCGCTCCTCGCACCATAAGATCAAGGGCCTGCAGATTGACGAACGACGGCGGACGCACGCGCAAACGATAAGGCTGTGTCGAGCCATCGCTCACGATGAAAAATCCGAGTTCGCCCTTCGGCGCTTCGATCGAGTGATAGATTTCGCCCACCGGCGGCTTGATCACCTTGGGGACCTTGGCCATGATTGGGCCTTCGGGGATGCCGTTGATCGCTTGCTCCACAATGCGCAGCGACTGGCGCATTTCCGCCATGCGCACCAGGTACCGGTCGTAGGTGTCGCCGTTGCTGCCGACTGGAATTTCGAAATCGAACTTGGAGTAGTTCGCGTAGGGGACGGCTTTGCGGATGTCCCACTTCACGCCGCTGGCGCGCAGCACGGGACCGGTCACGCCAAGTGCAATCGCGTCCTTGCCGGAAATCACCCCGACATTCTTCGTGCGCTCCAGCCAGATGCGGTTGGTCGTGAGCAGGGTTTCGTATTCGTCGATTTTCGGCGCCACGAACGTCAGGAAATTCTTGACGTCTTTTTCGAAGCCCGGATAGATCTCGTATTGGCAGCCGCCGATGCGGAAGGCATGGGTGGTAAGGCGCGCGCCGCAGTATTTCTCGAAAATCTTGAGGATCTCTTCCCGGTCGCGAAATGTATAAAACAGCGGCGTCATGGCGCCGATATCGAGCGCGTGCGTGCCCAGCCACAGCTGGTGGCTGGCGATGCGCTGCAGTTCGGTCAGGATCACGCGGATATATTGCGCGCGCGGCGGCGCTTCCACGTTCATCAGCTTCTCAACCGCTTCGCAGTAGCCCAGCCCATTCGACACGGCGGCGCAGTAGTCCATGCGGTCGACGTAGGGATTGAACATCGTGTAAGTGCGATTCTCGGCGATCTTCTCGATCCCGCGATGCAGGTAGCCGATTACGCACTCCGTGCCCAGGACTTTTTCGCCGTCAAGCTTGAGGATGACGCGCAGCACGCCATGCGTCGCAGGATGCTGCGGCCCCATGTTGATGATGAGCTCGTTCGAATCGAGGTAGGGCTTGTCGGGAGCGTCGAGGTCCAGATTCGAGGAGGCAGCGTTCGGTCGGGTGAGGCTGGAACCGGCCGTCCCTGGCACTCTCTCGGCGATTGTCTTTGGATCGAGCGGCTTTGAGGCGATCATTTTTGGATCGAGCGTTTTTTCGTCGTTCATTGTCCGCTCTCGATTCCGAGGTTGATCTGCACCCACTCTGTGTCTTGCTTCAGGATGTCGTAGTCCTTGCGCAGCGGGTGGCCTTTCCAGCCGTCGGGCAACAGGATGCGCTTCATATCCGGGTGCCCCGTGAACTTGATGCCGAACATGTCGTAGACTTCGCGCTCCAGCCAGTCAGTCGTCGGCCAGAGCGGAAAGCTCGAAGGCAGCGACTCGCCATCGGCAATCTGCGTTTTGACTCGTATGCGCTCATTGCGGGGAAAGGAATAGAGAATCCAGATCGCATCAAACTGCTTCTCGCGCTTGGGATAGTGGGCGGCGGTGAGGTCCACGCAATAGTCGAACTGCTCCTCGTCGCGCAACAGGCGGAGAAAGTCTGGGATCAACGAACGATCGACAGTGAAGTAGTTTTGGCCCAGATAGGTCTGCGCTTCGATCCCGGAGCCGTACTGGCGCTTGTATTTTTCCACCATCGGCGAAGACCACGGCGTTGGCACCGGGCCTGCGGGCTTGGCGGGGGCTGCGGGTTTTGCCGGCGCCGCTGGCTTTGCAGGCGCGGCTGCCGGTGTACCGGGCTTAGCGGGAGTTGCTGCCACAGGAGTCGCGGGTGCGGCAGGTTTTGCT
>JBAVYO010000100.1:0-6170 GCA_049698855.1 Terriglobales bacterium | reverse complement strand
CAGGCAGGCAGCCGACTTGCACACTTCCACTTTCGGCCAGATGGTGGCCTATGAAGTGGCCCGCGACGGTTTCCTCGACGAACATATCAAGCTGATCCGCCGCGTTTACGGCGAGCGGCGCAATGTGATGCTCGAAGCGATGGAGGAATTCTTCCCGCCCGAAGTGACGTGGACGCGCCCGCTCGGCGGATTATTCCTCTGGGTAACTTTGCCTGAGGGCATGAATTGCCTTCGGCTGTTCGAGGCCGCGATCGAGCAGAATGTCGCTTTCGTTCCGGGTGATTGTTTCTATTCGGGCAACGGGTATGCCGAGGAAGGCCTGCGCCATTTCCGCCTGAATTTCTCGAACGCGCAGCCGGAGCAACTCCGCGAAGGCATCCGTCGGCTGTCGGTCGCGATCAAGAAGCAATGGGCGGCGCTTCGTTTAAAGCAGGATCGCCCGATCGATCAACACGTATTCGATTAAAAGGTTCATCGCCGAAGCCTGAGTCGGAGAGCGAATACTCCGCTTTGCGAATGGCTTCTCCTCTCACCCCGCGGCCAGATGACTCGCCTCCCGCGATCTTCTGGCCGCATATTTCATGGAATATTTTGCGGTTGCTCCAGTTATATGACGTGAAGGGAGCAACCTATGACCAAGATCTTCCTGTGGCTTTTGAACCCTCCTACGGATGGCCCGAAATCCATATTGCTTTTGCGGTTGATGGCAGGAGGGGTGTTTTTCTGGGAAGGGCTGCTGAAGTTCGTATATGTAAACCAGGGTGTTGGCCGCTTCACCAAGCTCGGCATCCCGTATCCGCAGTACACGGCAACCTCCATCGGCTGCCTCGAAATCGTCGGCGGGCTGTTGTTGATTTCCGGGCTCATGACGAGACTAATCTCGATTCCGTTTGTGATCGAGATGATCGTCGCAATTCTCACCACTAAGATCTCCCTGTACCTCGGAACATATCCTTTGCCTCTGCCACCGGCACCCCCGAAAATAGGCGCTTGGGCTGTGTTGCATGAGATACGATCCGATTACGCGCAAATCCTCACCACGATCTTCCTGTTAGTGAACGGTCCGGGGAAGTGGTCGCTAGATGCAGTGCTGCTGCGCAAATGGAGACAGAGTAGAGTTCCGAAGCCCGTACAGGCCGATCGGACGCCGGGTTGGTCGCCTGTCGCTGACCGCTGATTGGTGACCGTTGAGAGCCTCAGCGGCGAAGGCATCGCCGTGCAGGGCTGGGCTCGCACCATTCCGAGTTACACTGTTGCACTGTGGCGGATCGTTCTGGCGATACCGGGTCGTTTGAAGAACTGGCGATGCCTCTGTTCGCCAATCTCTACAACTTCGCTCACTGGCTCACGCAAGACGCTGCTTCGGCTGAGGATCTGGTGCAGGAAACATACATGAAGGCGCTGCGAGGTTTTTCCTCATTCAAGCAGGGGACAAACTTCCGCGCCTGGATGTACAAAATCCTGCGCAATACGTTCTTGACGACGCTGGCGGGTCTAAGGGCTTCGGTTTCACTCGATAGTGACGACCAGACCGTTGAGCCCGCGATCCCGGAAACTCCGGAATCTGCTTTGCTTGCCCGAGTCGAGCAGGAAACGATCCAGAATGCTTTGGAAGAGTTGCCGGTGAAGTTTCGAGAGATCATTCTCCTCTGCGATCTCGAGGAGATGAGTTATCAGGAAATCGCCGAGACGCTTGGGATTCCCATGGGAACGGTGATGTCGCGCCTTTCTCGCGCGCGAAAAGCGATGCGCGAATTGTTGGTGGCAAAGTTAGCGAGGGCCTCGCGATGAGTTGCGACCTATGGCGCGACAAGCTGGACGCGTATGTTGATTCCGCCTGCTCCCCGGATGAAGTGGCGGCCTTGGAGGCCCACCTTCAAGGTTGTTCCTCGTGCGCGGCGGAAGCGCTGAGCCGGTTACAGATGAAGCGCATGACGAAGGCTGCCGCTGCGCGCTATGCCCCGTCGCGAGAATTCCGCCTGCGCATTGAGAAGAGTATTGAAGCAAAGCGCCGGCCCCTTTGGGCGTTCGCGCGTTTCCCCGAATTCGCTTTTCTTGCGATCGCGCTGGTGTTCCTTGCCGTTGGCAGCACATTGTGGATAAGGCATTCGGCGCGCGAGCAGGCTCTGGCCGAACTGGTTGACCTTCATGTTGCCACCCTGGCAAGCGCCAATCCTGTCGATGTGATTTCGACCGACCGGCACACGGTGAAGCCGTGGTTCCAGGGCAAGCTTCCTTTTACCTTCAATCTCCCCGAATTGCAGAATTCGCCTTTCAAACTGCTGGGCGGGCGCGTCATGTATTTCGAGCACGCTCCCGGCGCTCAACTGCTGTTCCAGATTCGCAGTCACCAGCTCTCCGTATTTATTTTTCAGGACCGCGCGGGAACAGGCTCGCTCTCGGCAGGAGTAACCGCGGAGCGCGAACTCGCATTCAGCGTGGAAACGTGGAGCGACGGCGAATTGCGTTACGTTGTTGTCAGCGACGCCAATCGCGCCGACGTGCACGAACTGGGCGAGTTGATGAGAGCTGCAAAATAACAGCCGCAAGACCCGGTCGAGGCCTGGCCAAACGGATTCTCCAGCGAAGGACTTTGCGGCGTGAATAGCTCCGCCCCGTCGGAAAGGATGTGCATATCATCCTCCGGCCGAATGCCAAATTCTCCGTGACACCAATATTACGAGGAAGTAGAAAATATGGTGCTATCATAAGTGGTATATGCCATAATAAATGGTATGGTTGTTACCATAGATAAAGCCGGACGAATTGTTGTCCCCAAAGAGTTCCGTCAACGTCTGGGCCTCCGGCCCAACACAGAATTGGAACTCGTCGACCACCCCGCCGGGCTTCTATTACGCGTCGTGGAATCCGGGCCCTCTTTGATAAGAGTCAACGGATTGCTGGTTCACCATGGTCGTGCCGAAGAGGGTGCGGACCTGGATGGGGTGCTGGAGTCGGTGCGTGAGGAGCGTATTCAACAAATCATGCGGGGTTGAGCGATGGTAGTGTTTTTTGACACCAGTGTTCTGGTGGCGTCCTCAACCGACGCCCATCGGCACTTTGTGCAAGCGTCCGCCGCGGTGGCGCGGGTAGTAGCCGGAAAAGACCGGGGACATGCTAGTCAACATTCGATTGCGGAAGTGTACTCCGCCCTCACTCGCATGCCGGTTGTTCCTCGCATCCACCCGCTGGAAGCGGCCAACATTATCCGGGACAACCTTCTGGGGCACTTCGAAGCGGTTGCGATTGAGAAGGAAGATTATCTGGCGGCGCTGGCGACGGTGTCGAACTCCGGCTGGCCCGGCGCGAAAATTTATGACGCATTGCTTCTGCGCTGCGCAGAGAAATGCGCCGCACAAAGGATTTACACTTTCAATCTGAAAGACTTTAGGCAAATGGCTTCCGTGCGCATGCAGCACATAATCTGCGCACCGTAAGCAAACCCTTAGGAGGTTCCATGGCCACCTATTCCGCAGCAACAGGACGCATGGTCAGCCACAATATGGTGACCACGCAATTCGAACTCGATGGCTACCGCGTCGTTCGCACGCTGGGCGTGGTTCGAGGAATTACGGTTCGGTCGCGGTCTATCTTCGGCAGCATCGGCGCCGGTCTGCAAACGCTTGTCGGAGGTAACATCTCGCTGCTGACGAACCTGTGCGAAAAAGCCCGGTCCGAAGCATTTGATCTCATGCTGCAGCATGCGGCCGAGATGGGCGGAAACGCAGTTGTTGGCGCTCGCTACGACGCGACTGAAGTGATGCAGGGCGTCACCGAAGTGCTCGCCTACGGCACCGCCGTCTTCGTCGAACCCACGAAGTAAGGGGTTCTGTGTGCTGGGTTGAAGCGCGCCTCCTGTCGATTGCAATTACGGGAAGTAGTGGTGTCACATTAAAGCGCGCCGGCGCCGCCGCATTGCGCTACACACGCATCGCGCGCCTGATTTACAATCCTGAGTTCCCATTCAACGCGCCTCATTACAGGAGAACGCTGTGATCCCACGCTATACGCGGCCGGAAATGGCCCGCATTTGGAGCGACGAAAACCGCTTCCGCACCTGGCTCGCGGTTGAAGTTGCCGCCACTGATACCCTCGCCGCCGCCGGCATTGTTCCGAAGGATGCGGCCAGAGCCATCCGCGAGCGCGCCAACTTCAATGTTGAGCGCATCTTCGAAATCGAGGCTGAGGTCAAACACGACGTCATCGCTTTCACCACTGCCGTCGCCGAGATCGTCGGATCCCATGCGCGCTGGTTTCACTACGGCCTCACTTCCAACGATGTTGTCGATACCGCACAGGCGCTGCTCATTCAGCAGGCCTCTTCGCTGATTGCCGGCGACCTTGAACGGCTCGCCGACGTGCTTGAGCGCCGCGCGTGGGAGTTCAAGGACACGCCGATGATTGGCCGAACGCACGGTGTGCATGCGGAGCCGATCACCTTCGGCTTCAAAATTGCCAACTGGTATTCGGAGACGCGCCGCAATATCGTGCGTTTCCACGCCGCCGCTGAGGATCTCCGCGTCGGAAAATTTTCTGGAGCCGTCGGCACGTTTGCTCACCTCACGCCCGAACTCGAAGAGAAGATGTGCGCTCGCCTGGGGCTGAAAGCCGCAGCCGTGTCGTCGCAAGTCATTCAGCGCGACCGGCACGCGCACTATCTGGCGACCCTCGCTGTCATTGCTTCCACGCTCGACAAAATCGCGACCGAAATTCGCCACCTGCAGCGCACTGAAGTTCGCGAAGCCGAAGAGTTCTTCAGCGAAAAGCAAAAAGGCTCGTCGGCCATGCCGCACAAGCGCAACCCGGTCACTTGCGAACAAATCAGCGGCCTCGCCCGTGTAGTCCGCTCAAATGCGCAAGCCGGATTTGAGAACGTACCCCTCTGGCATGAGCGCGACATCTCACACTCCTCGGCCGAACGCATCATCATCCCCGACTCGACCACCCTCGCCGACTATCTGCTGAACAAGACTGCGAACTTGATTGAGACGATGTTCGTCTATCCCCATCGCATGTTGGCCAACCTGAACAGCACGCGGGGCCTCGTTTTCAGCGGGCAACTGCTGCTCGATCTGGTCGAAAGTGGCATCTCGCGCGAAGACGCCTATCGGTTGGTGCAAGGCCATGCCATGCGCGCGTGGAGAGAGGATCTGGATTTCCACGAACTTGTCTTGAGCGATCCAGCGATCACCGTCCGCGTCCCACGCGCGAAGATCGAGCGCGCATTCGACCTGAAGCGGCAGTTAAAGAACATCGACAAAATTTTCGCAAGAGTGTTTCCCAAGCGCGGCGAGAGAGCGAGGAACAGGAAGAAGACCGAGAAGTCAAAGGGAACGGCGGCAGGACGCAGGAAATAGGAGGCGTTAATAAAGGGCGACGTCTGGCAACGTCCGTCGAAACCGAAACGTTCTCTAAAGCTTTCTCGGCGAACTCCGCGTCTCGGCGGTAGCAACTCGGCCTCGTACCGATTCCAGCAACTCAATCAACTGTGCCAGTTTTTCCTGCCCCATGTGCTTCAGCATCTCCCGGCCGTGCTTCTCGACCGGTTCATCCATTTCGCGCAAAAGCTTCAAACCGGCGGGCGTGATCTTTCCATAGATGACACGCCGGTCATTCTTCGCACGTGCCCTGATCACCAAGGCGCGTTTCTGCAAACGATTGAGAAGCCGGGTAATGTCAGGATCGTGAGTGATCATCCGCTCGCCGATTTCGCTGCACGGCAGGCCTTCGGCCCCCGCACCTCGCAGGATGCGCAGCGCATTGTACTGCGTGCCAGTCAGGCCAAACTCTTTGAGTTTGCTTTCTACGATAGCCTCAAGCGCGTCCGAGGTCCGAAGCAAGGAAAGATAGGCTTCCTGCTCGCGGCTGCGGAACGGCACATTCTGTTTTAGTTCCGCCTGGAGTCCACGAGCCATGCACCGAGATTAGTCGTTATCACAACTAGCTGTCAAATAACCGGTAAAATCAAGCACTTGCGCGGGTGTTTGTAAGACTTTGTAAAACCGCCCGGCAGGTACATCTTCCGTATACCGGTAGGCATCTATTTAACTAACCGGTTAAAAGGTGTGGAGCCGGTATTCAAAAACGAGGATGGCAACCATGAAAAAGCAATCTCTTGCGGTGACCGTGGTACTGCTCGTCCTGCTGAGCATGACGGCGATGGCGGACAC
>JBAVYO010000099.1:0-17510 GCA_049698855.1 Terriglobales bacterium | reverse complement strand
GGTTCGCACCTTGGGATTCGTGAACTTTGAGACGGCATAGGGCGCGGGCCGCGGCAAGCGGTAGAGGTAGTCGAGGCCACGGTCGAGCGCGTTGGAATCAGGCGCGGCCGTGTAGATGATTTCCGAGCCGGGAATTTCCTTAGCGAGCGCCGCTTCGTAATCGGGGTCGCGCCGGCCTCCGTAATAGGAGAGCAGCATGACCTCGTGTTCTTTTTCTTTGGCGAGGAAGCGGAGAAGGTTGTAGGAGCGGATTTTTCCGCCAGTATCGACGGGGAGAAGTTTGCCGCTCTTGACCCACAGCACCTTCACTGGGCGCTCCCGGAGGAGGACTGGGAAACCGGAGTGCGCACTTCCGGTGGATGATCTTCCGCCTGAGTGATGGCATCGAGAAATTGAGGTGTAAGAGGGCGAAGCAAACGCACAAGCGGCAGGCGTTTTAAACGCCACTTGGTCTCGAAAACAGTCCGGTAGAGCTGGCGGGCGGCACGCATTTCCAAATTCATTGCAGGCTTCGCGCCTTCGCTCGCCAACGCATAACCTTGCTCCAGCAGCGTGGGGCCGATCATGGCCTCGGTGCGCCGCAACTCGGGTTCGGAAAATTTCTTCTTCCAGCGACCCATGGGACTGAACGTTCCCTTTAGCTCCGCGCTGAAATGAGTGTTTGGCCTGCTGATTGATCCGTAGCCGACGTGGCGAATCCGGTCGTAATCGAGATCGTGGTCCAGGAATCCGCCGACCTTCGCGAGAGTTTGCTGCGGATTGGCCATCAGATCTTCGAAATGAACCTCGATATAGTCGTTGCCGAACTGCCGGCCAGCCTTGCAGGTGCGCTCGACCACCCATTCCCAATAGACGCCGCCTCCGGGCAGGCTGATATGGCTTTTCCAGGGAAGAGTGCGCACGTACCGCGAATTGTGCAGTGAGGTGGCGACGTCCCGCCCGTCGCGGATCATATGAATGAACAGAGCATCGGGAATGTGAGCCTTGATGGTGGGAATATGACCCTCGACGCTGTTCTCGGCCCAGCGTCGCATGCCTTGCCGGCGGGCCATGGCTTCCATGACGGTGCGGAGGAAGTCGCCCGCATTGTGGCAGTGCTCCAGGACTTCGGATTCGATGTCGGCTCTTTCCAGTCCGGTTGCGCGAAAGAGCTTGCTATCCATCCACACGCGCAGCAGTTTTTCGCGGTCGGCACGGGTGCGCAGATCGCCGAAGTGCGGTCCCAGCATGTTGAAGACGTTGGACTCGGCAAGATAAACGGCGAATCCGCCGGAAGAGAGCAACATGTCGTAGAACAGGGTTGTGCCCGAGCGAGCGCTGCCCACCACAAATACGGGGGCCGTGCTTCTGGACTGCGCGCTGGTTAGGGCGTTCAAAAGACTCCTCCGTTGCGATTCTACCCGGCGTCTGTCCTTCAGCGCTCCACCGGGTTAAGGTGCCCGCTCAGCCGAGCCATGAGTTCCGCCCCCAGATGCGGGCCACAGGCGATCAGGCCGGTAATCAAAGGATTCTTCTGGTTACACTTCAAGTCGGTGTGCTCGAGCGTTTGTACGAAGCCACCGCCGCCCAATACGAGGGCGGCTCCCGCCGCGACGTCCCACTCATGTTTTGGAACGAGGGTGAAAGTGATGTCGGCGCGGCCCGCGGCCACCAGGCCAAGCTTATAAGCCACAGATCCCATGGGACGAATGTCGAGTTCGGCGGACTCGAACTGTTTCCACTCGCCGCGCTTCACTTCACTGCGGCTGGCAAGAACGCTCGCGCCGTGCAAATTGCGCCGCTGGCTGGGACGGACGGATACGCCGTTATAAGTAACACCTGCTTCGCGCGATCCGAGAATCAATTCGTCGGTGGCGGGATTACAGATTCCACCTGCGACCGGTACGCCATTTTCAACCATGGCGATCGAGATGCAAAATTCGGGGATGCCCTGCACGAATTCGCGTGTTCCATCGAGAGGATCGACCACCCACACACACGCCTTGTCGAGACGGGAGGGATCGTCAGTCGTTTCCTCGGAGAGCCAGCCCTCGCCATCGCGCAGCAGGTGCTTCTTAAGCAGGGCGTCGACAGCGCGATCCGCTTCGGTAACAGGGTCATGCCCGGCTTTATACTGAGCCTCGATGGCGCCGGGAGTGAATCGGTTCAGGACTTCGCGCCCAGCCTCAAGCGCGGCGTGAATTCGTTGCAGAGTTTCTTTGGATGAAGTCATTTTATAAGTTCTCAGTACCCGGTTCTCAGTTCTCAGAACACCAAGACAATCTTCGGAATCATACTTGTCTGCGATTCTCACTGAGAACTGGGAACTGAGAACCGGGTACTGCTTTACGCCCACAACATTCTTGCGCCCGTCATCAGCAAGACCATACACAGAATTCGCCGCAGCCAGAGCACCGGGACGCGCGTTGCCAGATACGACCCGAGAATGCCGCCGGGAATCGAGCCGAGCAATATGGCTCCGACCAAGTGTCCGTCGACGTTGCCGGCCAATAAGTGCATCAGACCGGTAACGCCGGTCAAAATCACAGCATGGGCAATGTCGGTTCCAACCATGATTTTTGGGGGGAAGGAATAAAACAGGAGGAGCAACATCATGATGATGCTGCCCGATCCGACGGAAGTGATGCCCACCAGAAATCCGCCGACTAGACCGATCACGCCCATAAAAGCAAAAGACTTCATGGTGGGCTGGCGCCCGACGAGACGATCTTCGATGCGTTTTTGAAACAGAAGCAGCGCGGGAATTATGACCAGCAGTAGTCCCACCGCGGACTTGATGAAATCGTTCACGCCCGCCCCGTGGAGCTCGCGCAGATGCACCAGGAGTCTCACGCCGAGAAAAGAGCCGGGAATACTGCCGACCGCCATGGCCAGGACGACTTTTCTCCGCACCGTCCCTTTGACCAAGTGAATGATGGTCGCAGGGATTTTTGTGAAGAAGTTGCACATGGCATCGCTGCCGACCGCCATAATCGGCGGGATATGCAGGCCAAAGATGAGGATGGGCAGCAGCAACACGCCGCCACCCAGCCCGGTTAGCCCGATCAAGGTTCCGACTAAGAGACCGATCAGTATCTTTGCCAACAACAATTCCATGCTGTCTTCCGAATGTTTATCGAGCAATGTTTATCGATCGATATTTTTCGATGCCGTTTCGCGGGAAGACCAGGCCGGCTTCGCCAGCCTGGCCGATCGCTATGCGGTACCGTTGACTCCGATGAAGCCTTCGCGTTCGAGTGTGAGGATGATGGCCTGGGCCGCCTCCTCAGGGCTCAACTTGGCCGTGTCGATGACGACCTCGGCTTTGGCGGGCGCCTCATAGGGATCGGAGATGCCGGTGAACTCCTTAACAATGCCGGCGCGAGCCTTGGCGTACAGGCCCTTGCGGTCGCGCTGTTCGCAGACCTCCAGCGAAGTGGCGACGTGAACCAGAATAAAGCCGCCGAAGGGTTCGATCATTTGGCGCACGGCTTGCCGCGTCGCCTCATATGGCGCGATGGGAGCGCAAATCGCGATGCCGCCGTTCTTGGTGATTTCCGAGGCCACATAGCCGATGCGACGGATGTTGATGTCGCGATGTTCCTTGGAAAAGCCCAGCTCCGATGAAAGGTGCTTGCGGACCAGGTCGCCGTCGAGCAGCGTGACCGGACGCCCGCCCGTTTCCAGGAATTTTGTGATGAGCGCGTTGGCGATCGTCGACTTGCCCGAGCCGGAAAGACCGGTGAAGAAGATGGTCACGCCCTGCTTATCCCGCGGGGGATAGCTGCGGCGCAGTTCCTTTACCACTTCCGGGTACGTGGACCATGCGGGAATATCGCGGCCTTCGTTGAGACGCTGGCGCAATTCGGTGCCGGAGATATCGAGGACCTTGGCGCCCTGCGGGACTTCGTCGGCGGGCACATAGCGGTCTTCGTTCTGCAGATAAACCATCATTTGGAAGGGAACCATGGCGACGCCCATTTCCTTTTCATGCTGCTTGAAAAGTTCCTGCGCGTCATACGGACCGTAAAAAGGCTTGCCATCGGTGTCCTTGCCGGGCCCGGCGTGATCGCGGCCAACGATAAAGTGGGTGCAACCGTGGTTCTTACGGATCAGGCCATGCCAGATTGCCTCGCGCGGGCCCCCCAGGCGCATGGCCAGCGGCAGCATGGAGAGTTTTGCCGTACCGTGCGGATATTTCGTCAGCAGCAGCTCGTAGCAGCGTGTACGGATAAAATGATCCACGTCGCCGGGTTTCGTCATGCCAACCGAAGGGTGAATCAGCAGATTGGCTTCGACCTGCTTGGCGGCGCGCATGGTGAGTTCGACGTGGGCGCGATGCATAGGATTGCGAGTCTGGAACGCAACCACGTTGGTCCAGCCGAGACGCGTGAATTCGGAGCGCAGTTCGGCCGGAGTGAGGCGCAGCGAACGGAAATCGTAGTGCGAAGGTGGCTGGAATTCCTCAATGCGTCCGCCGACATACCAGGGGTTAGATTTATTGATGGCATAGTCGGCGCCGGGGTGGGCGGCGCTGGTGGAATTGAAGACGGCTTTAGCTTCGGCCTTGCGGTCGGGTTGCCATACGTCTTCGACGTGCAACACGGCGAGCATCACGCCTTCGGGATCGCGCAACGCAATGTGGCTGGACCCGGGGGTCAACTTCTTGGCGAATTCCTCCGTAACGTCGAAGGTGATCGGTATTGGCCACAGCGTGCCATTGGCCAGGCGCATTTTGTGGCAGACGCTTTCATAGTCGGCGCGATTCATGAAGCCCCGCAAGGGCGAGAATCCGCCGCTCATGAGAAGTTCCAGGTCGCAGAGCTGGCGGGCGGTTAGATCCCAGGAAGGCCATTCTTTGGAATGGCCCTTGAGTTCAGCGGCGCGCTCGGGAGAAACCTGCAGTTGGACAAGTTCGCCCCCGTGGGGCGCAATAAGATGGCTGGTTAGTGCGGTCAATTCAGTAATCCTCCAAGGTCGTGATGACGGTGTATTAACACAATGGTATTGTGCGAGTGCGAAAATCTCAGATTCTAGCCGGGTGGCGCGTAATGATTAAGTGCTGCAATTGCAATTCCTTCCAAGTATCAGGCCGTACTTATAAGCTACTATAAATATTGGGTTAATACACATTCCAAATGTCCGGCCCAAAAGCCGGCTTTTCAGGGTGAAACACATTGCAACAGTATGGCAGATCGGGCACCCGGCGCATGATGCCGGAAGTCACCACGCAATACCATCTTCAATACCTCCTTCAGACCTCGTCCCCATACTCACTTTGGAGAGCGGGAACAGGCTGAAGCTCAACCCGCTCAACCACCGGTGTTTTTTCAATATCCTCGACATGAAAGGCTCGTTTGGTCTTGTAAGCCCACAGAAGCCCGATGCCGTAGACCACGCCCCCCGCCCCTGCCTGCAGGGCTAATTGCCATAAGTGATGGGCATAGAACAGCTTCTGCATGACAAGCAGCACGGCGGCGAAGGGAAGAACGAGCAACAGGGGCAGGGTATAAGCCTGGCGCAGAAACGTGCCGACCGGAACACCCAGCTGCTTTTTCATGTGCCGAGGCGTGAATATGAGCATGGTACAGGACAGGGGAATCGCGGTTCCCAGTGCGTCTCCAACAATGCCGAGCGGGCGTACGAGCGCGATGCTAAGAATCAGATTGCCCACTCCCTCGATCAGCGCCACCGTGGCCAGTTGCCGATGCCGGCCCAGGCCGATCAGAATGCGGCCTGAAGCTGCCTGCGCCATCAGCAGAGCCATCGGAATTGCCAGGGTGACCAGGACGGGATAGCTGAGAGCGACATACTTTCGCCCGACCCAGATCTCTATGATCGATTTGCCCAGAATCAGCACGGTAGCAACGATGGGAAATGTGACCAGACCGCAGGCGCGATTGCCGGCAATGTAGATCTTTCGCACACGATCCATGTTGCCCACCGCTTCGGACTGGCTTGACATGGGAACGAACAATTGCGCGAGGGTGGCCACCACCTGGAAGGCGTAGTCCATGATGCGGGCGCCAATCGAGAAATAGGTAATGGCGGCGGCCGAGAGCATGCTGCCAATCACCATTTCGTCGGTCTGAAAGCGGAGACGCGCAGACACAATCAACAGCATGGTCGCGCCCCCAAAGGTGGCCATGTGGCGAAACGCCTCCCGGTCCACGTATTTGAGTCCGTATGGAAGAGGCAGCAGGCGGGTGACAAGAATGGCGCGAACGATGGCCGCAGCTATGGTGGGCAGCACGGTGATGAGGGCGATGGTGATCAGGCCGTAGCCGCGGTGGAGAAAGAACACGATCAACGCGGCACGTGTGAGCGACATCACGACGGTGATCCAGTTGTTGAGGTAGTAGCGCTGGAGACCTTCCAGGATGCCGATCGAAATTCCCAAAGGAAACCCCAGGCTGACCGATCCCCCGACCAGCAGCAGAAGCAGTCTGGCCTGCCAGTGCATTCCCGGCGGAATTTTGAAGAACCGATCAACGTAGAAGCTGAGCATGACAGTGGCAGCCATGCTGAATATGCCGATTGCGCCGTAGCTGGCCAGACTGGTATTGACGTAGCGCGCCAGTTTGTCGGTTTCCCCGGTGGCCGTGTATTTGGAGACGTAGCGGATGACCGAGGTGCTGATGCCGAGGTCGAAGATGCCGAAGTAGCCGGTGATGGAAAAGATCAGAACCCAGATTCCGAAAGCGGTGTCGCCGAGCCGGTGCATGATGAACGGCGAAAGGAAAACGCCCACGAGAACGTTGACACCGAGCGAAAACCAGCTCGATCCCACGTTCTTCAGAAACTGTTTTTTTTCAAGCTTGCGCATGGGAAAAGCGAATCATTCAATCGTGGATCGGACGCTGGTTAAAGTGCGGGGACATACGGCTTCCCGCTGCCTTGGTGTGTTGCACGCTTCAGCGAGGACTCACCCGGAACTCCCTCCCATCGAGCGTGCCGTCAGTTCATATCCCAGGGAAGCCATCAAAGCTCCCCACGCACCCTCGATTTCCGCCGCCGAGGCCGCCGGCAGCTTTGACTTCCACCTTCCCGATACCGCATTCCCGATGAATGGGATGTCGGCTCTCTTATCCTTGGTCGTTACCCAATCCGCGCCTTCCTTCTTTTCCAATTCCCGCATACGGCTGGCGGCGCTTTTCTCGATGGCGGCGACCAGTTTTTCTGGCGCCGAATCCACGCCGAAGAACTTCGCTACTTTGGCCATTTCGATTTCACCGTGCTCGATCAAGTCCTCGTAACGGATCAGTAGAAAATTCGGTCTTCCGCTGCGAGCCGCGGTCCAGGTGCCTACGTTTTCCGCCCACGTGCCCCAGGGTGCGGAGGTCAGTTTGCCATTCACGAAATCGTGGACGTAGCTCTCCAGGGGGTATGCGTCAGTAATCTGCCGGTATTTGCGGGAGAAGTTGTAATAAGAGAGCACGAGGTCGCGCGGGTCGCGCACAATGTAGAGAACCTTGGGATAGCGGTGATCGAAGTACTCATGGCTTTTGATCACGCGCGGCGAGGGAACGCGCTTCATATACAAACTGGACTGCGCTTCGGCGTCCGGGATGAGATGTTCGATGTTGGCGAAGGTCACGGGGCGGTCGGCATAAAGCAGATTCGCAACTAGAAATCGCGTCCAGGTGTTGCCGGAGCGGGGATAGGAGACGATGAAGGTATCGTCTGGCCGGACGGCGAGTGTGCGTCCGGCAATGTCGCGGCCCAGCGCGTACTTGAGAACCTTTTTGATGCCGTAGATCATCGCGCCGGCCCGCTGAACAGCGTTTCGGTACGGCCGGAGTCGAAACTGGTGCCCTTCTCGGGGAAATGCAGTTCGTATCCCAGATAGGTCATCAAGTGTCCCCAGGCCGCTTCCACTTGAGCCACGGCGGCATCGGATAAGCCGGTGCGCCAACCGCCGGCCTTGGCGGCCCGCACAAATGGCACGTCCTGACGCGTATCCTTGGTTGTAGACCAGAGGCCTGCCTGCGTCTTCTCCAGTTTGCGCATTTCATCCGCCGCACTGCGCTCAACCGCGTTTCGAATGCGGTCGGATTCGGCCGGAATGTCGAGGAAGGCAGCGACCTTGGCTAACTCACGCGCCGTATCCTCCAGCATGTCTTCATAGCGGAGCAGCAAAAAGCCCGGCCGGTTGTGTCGCGTGGCCAGCCAGGAAGCGACGTTGTCGCCCCACGATCCGTAGGGGGGAGCGGTTTCCCCTGCAATGAAACGCTCAACAAATTTCTCCAGTGGATAGTCATCCCCAATCACTTTTCGCTTGCGATGAAAATGAAACTGGGAGAGCGTAACATCGCGCGGGTCGCGCACGATGTAAATCACGCGCTGGTAGCGCGGATCGAAGTATTGATGGCTTTTAAGAATACGCGGCCGCGGTATGCGCGCCAGTTCACGCTTGGAAAAACCTTCCGGGTCGGGCGTCAGAACATTAATATTGGAGAAGTCCGCACGGGTCTCTGGATGAACCAGATTCGCGACCAGAAATCGCGTCCAGGTATTACCCGACTTCGGATACGAAATCAGAAAGGTGTCGTCCGGCCACACGTCCAGACTGCGGCCGGGGCGGTGCAGGCCGAACAACCTTCGTAATCCACGGAGCTTTGCAATCATAAGTACACGTCTTTCGCTGTGCTGATCGACTACCCCAGGCAATCTCAGGGGAGCGGGGCTCAATCGGGTAGCCGCGCCGCATATGGGGTACCTTCGTTATTGTTTCACTGATACCTTCGATTGTAGCTGAACGTCCGATGGCTTCTCAGTGCTTCCATTCCCCGATTGATCCTTGGTAACACAGCGGGAATCTCGCTTGCGATTCTGTTGGCGCACGTCCCGCCGGTTCATATACCACCGGACGGCCCAGGGAGCGAACTGGAGAGCAACCGCCAGGGTTCGAGTTTTCCCGCCTCCCAGCAGACTTGCGGCTTTGCTGGCTGCCGACCGCGCCTGGGAGTAATTGTGCTCCCGCAAACCACTTCTGACGAGATCCATTTGACTACGGCCATCGGTCAGAGCGATCAATTTCTCCACCAGGGTTCTTTGTTCCGGCCCGAGCGGAAGCGTGGCCAGGGTTTTTCGATAGACCTCGGCTCGAGCAATGTTGAGCAGATAGGGGTCAGCCGCGAGACCATCCGACTGAACGTGATGTTCCATCCCGACCTCAGGCACGAGGTCCATCTTCGCCCCACGAAAGGACATGCGGAGCCAGAGGTCGAAATCCTCGCAACGCCAGTAGTGCTCGTCGAACAGCCCCGCGTCGATCATGGCCTGACGAGTGGCCATCATGGCCGACGTACCCACGCAGCAATCTTCAGTCAGCAGCTTTTCGAAGGTGACGGGCGGACTCTGCGGTTCGCGTTCAAAGGAGCGGCCAACATGCTTTCCGCCCTTTATGAAATAGCAATCGGAATAAACCAGCTGTAGGTTATTGCTTTCAAGATGAGACACCAGCCGGGCCAGATGTTCAGGCAGGTAAACGTCGTCGCTATCAAGGCAGGCAATATACTTCCCATGGGCCGCGCGGATTGCCGTATTGCGGGCGCTGGATGGGCCCTGATTTTCCTGCTTGATATAGATCAGTCGTTGATCGTATCCGCGGATCTCGTCTTCAAGTTGCTTGCTGTCCGGCGAACCGTCGTTCACCAGCACGATCTCGAAGTTCGTGTAGGTCTGCGCGTAGACGGAGTCCAGAGTCTTCCGGATCCTTGATGCCGCCTTGTAAGCGGGGATCACCACGCTGACGAGTTCTTGCCCCAAACTAAGTCCCCCTCGCGGAACCACAAACGCGGCGCGCAGCAGTCCGAGTCCCAAACAGCGCCGTACCGTCTATTCTAACTGCCTGATTTTAAGGGACGGTGACAAAAAAGCTACAACTCACCACGCCGGATTGTTTTCGAGACAATTTGAGCAGACCGCTCCTGCTGGAGGGAAGCTCGGGCTTCCATTTCCGGCAGTTGGTTTTTTGCCCGCTCCGCTCTTTTGGATGCACTGGTATTCCTTGATTGCGTGTTACTAAGATGCGTTATATCAATGGATTACCAGATGTGCTTCATTGTTTTGATGAAGTGTGCAGTGGGCAAGGTATTCAGTACATCGTCACGCGTCAACCAGGCTCGGCGCGCCTGCGTGATGCCATAGTGCAGCTTTTGCATATGTGAGGTGTGGTGGGAATCGGTATTAATGACGATCTTGACACCCTGCTGTTTGGCTCGGCGCAGATGAACATCGCAAAGATCGAGACGGTCGGGGTAGGCGTTTAACTCCATTGCGACTTTATGCTCAGCGGCAGCTTTCAGCACGGCGTCTAGGTCGAATGGGTAGGCGTTGCGGCGAAGCAGTTGGCGGCCAGTCGGGTGACCGATGATGGACGTATTCGGATTCGCAATCGCCCTGATCAGCCGCTGGGTCATCGTGTCTCGGTCCTGGTTGAAGTGCGAATGGACACTGGCGATAACGATGTCCATCTGTGCGAGCACGTCATCACTCAAGTCAAGCGTGCCATCGGCGAGGATATCGACCTCAATGCCAGCGAGGATGCGAAGCGCCTTCTCGTTGTCGGCGGAGAATTTCTTGTCAGCGGCGTGGATTCGTTCGATGTGCTGGAGCGCGCGCTCATCGGTGAGACCGTTGGCGAATGCCAGATTCTTGGAGTGGTCGGTGATTGCGATGTATTGGTAGCCGCGCTCGCGAGCGGCTTCGGCCATTTCTTCGATGGTATTGCGGCCATCGGTTTCAATCGTGTGCATGTGCACGTCGCCGAGAATGTCGGAAAGTTCAATCAGTTTCGGCAATTCGTGATTGGCGGCGGCTTCAATTTCTCCCAGATTTTCGCGCAGCTCCGGAGGAATGAAATCGAGCTTGAGCTTCGAGTAAATCTCCTCCTCGGTTTTGCGCGCCACCGGTTTGTCGTCGTCGAGGGTTGCCAGGCTGTACTCGTTGAGCGAGAAGCCCATTTTGAGGGCACGTTGGCGAAGCGCGACGTTATGCGCTTTCGACCCGGTGAAATATTGCATAGCGGCGCCGAAGGATTCCGGCGGCAGGAAGCGCACATCGACTTGCATGCCGTTGCGGTGACGGAAGCTGACTTTGTTTTCGCCCTGTGCGATCACTTCCATCAGGCCGGGGAAGCGTATGAGGTGTTCGATGACGGTCTGGCGCGATTCGGCTTCGCAGCAGGCCTTGCCGGTGACGAGAATATCGAGATCGCCGACGGTTTCGCGCCCGCGGCGGAGCGAGCCGGCGGGCGTAACTTTTTCGATTCCGGGGACGGAGAGCAGGTGCTCGACCAGCTTTTCGGCGAGCTGCTCGGCTGCATCAAGTAGAAAGCGTCCTGCGATGCGGCGGTAATCTTCGATGGCTTTGAGCAGCTTTTGCTCATGCTTTTCGCCCATGCGCGGCAGGGTCCGGATCTTGCCTTCGCGGGCCAGCTTCTCGACGCCTTCAATATCGCAGACTTGATAGGCGCTCCAGATGAGCGCGATGGTTTTCGGGCCCAGGCCTTGAATCTTAAGCAGGTCGAGCATGGAGGGACGATATTTCTTGAGCAGTTCGGCGTGGACTTCGACGGTGCCTTCGGTCAGGAGATGCTGGAGATTTGCCAGCATACCTTTGCCAATGCCAGGGACTTCGAGCAACTTCTTCGGCTCCTCGATCAGATCGGAGACTTGCTGGGGCAGGGCTTCGATGGCCTGCGCGGCGTTGCGATAAGAGCGCACGCGGAAGGAATCCTGACCGTCGATTTCAAGCAGATCGGCGGTTTCGTAGAGGACGGTGGCGATGGCTTTGTTGTCCATGTGTCTCGCCTCGGCTTCACTCTTTTCCCAAAATTCGGCGAACCACTCCGGCGACGGGCGGCGGCGCTTTGCTCAGCGTGGTGCGGCCGACATCAACCAGCGCATCCCGCAAATCGTGCTGGCGCAGAAAGGTCCGATCCACGCGATGACGGTAAATGGGAACCACGGTCCCTCCGAAATACCGGAGAAACGAATGCGCCCCGCCCAGCGAAAGGCGTGTGAACCCTTCCTGGCACGCCCACTCGATAATTTTCCAGACCACCAGATCGTTTGGCTTCAGATTCAGGTATTCACCGAGAGAGAAATTGGCGGCAGCTTCCAGCAATCCGCCCGGCTGAAACCGGACTACGTCAGCTGCCACGAGCTTACCGTTCAGCCGGACGAGAAATACTCGGCGGTTTTCCGGACGGCCCCAAGTTTCCTTGAACCTTTCGAGCGAGGCCATTTTGGCGACGATTTTCTTGCGGCTGGTTTGCTGCCAGGCGCAGTGCAGTGCATAAACTTCCTCAAAATCGCGCTCGCTCGTCAGGACAGAGACTTCCAGGCCCTTCTCGATGGCGAACCGGATATTCCGCCGCCGGTTCGAGTGGAACTGCTTCATGAGGGTTTCGGGACCCAGCGTCAGGTCGAGCACTACGGAGCCTTCTCCTTGCCGCGTGCGAAAACCCAGCTGTTCGAGCGACGGGAGAGGATCCCAGGAATATAGGATGGCTAATGACCGCCCTGCTTCCGCCAATAAGCCCTGGACGAGCCTTTCTGCCACCGTGGCCTTATCTGCTGTGCGATCAAAACAAATTTGGGGGCGCGTCGGTAGTCCGCACTCCGCGCGGTTGGTTTCGTGAACTCCGGTGAGGCTTCCCACTACCTTGCCGTCATGCAAAGCCAAGATGGCAAACGGACGTTTCCCCTCCCACCACGGTTCAAGAAAGAACTCCGGAGAGTCGTAGTGCGAGGGCATCTCCGCGCGGCCCAGAAAATCGCGCCAGACGGCTTCGTGTTCAGGGGAAGGAAAAGCGCGCAGGGTCAGGTAATTCTCGGTTTCCAAAAGAAACAGTCTCCTCAATGGGGAATTGGTGTCCGATTCTCCATCTTAACCCTGCCATCATAACTCGCCTTCAAGAAACGCTGACGATGGAGGAATACGCGGATGGTGTCCGAGTTGCAGTTGGGCTTTTGAGGTTTCGTCAAGCAGCCATGTGCGGCACAATCGCCTGGCCCACACGTTCCACAATCGCAATTCCAGTGTTGTGCTGATCCTCTTGACAGTAGGTCAGGGCATACCCCGTACTTTTCAAATACTCGAAGAGCGCATTTCTGGAGTAGCCAAAACGCGCATGAACTTCGTGATATTCGAATTGTATGCGCCGTATCCGGGCGAAAGTGGACGCAGGCGTGGAATGGAGCACCTCCCACTCGCTGCCCTCTATATCCATTTTGAGCAAGTCAATCTGCGGCAAGTTGTACTTCTCGAGCAGATCTGTAAGCGTGATGGACGGAACTGGTATGCCACTCTCCTGGTCGGCGTTCAGGTCAATCGGGATCAGGCTGCGCCGTTGCGATTCGGGTCCCTTCGATATGGCACGCTTTCCCGACTGGGCCGCAAGAGCCCCATGAACCGCCTGGACGCGAGTCAGCAGCCCATTGGCGGCGAGATTATGCTCCAACTTCGCAAACGTCTCCGGGTGGGGTTCGAAGGAGAGAATACGGGCTTCTGGAAGGCGCTTGGCTGCCCAAACGGAAAATGCTCCGATGTTTGCACCGGCATCGACGACTGTCTTGCAATCCGCCCAAACACGGTAGCACCGATGCACGAAGACTTGCCAAAAAACCTTTACCTCTCCTCGCGTGGAGACATGCATCGAGCCTCCCGAACGGAGGGGGATATCGAAGGGGTAGACGACGTTCCCGATTCTCAGATAACTCGCCACCAACTTAGGCGCAACCGTTGTTTGTTGCCGCGCAGCCAGCAGTTCGCCAGATCGCCTTACAGCTTTAATGACGGTGGAAACTTTACTCATGGCCCTGGGGAGTCGCCTCGTTGATTCTAGAAACGAGGAAGCAATCATACGAGGAAATCCCCTTCTTGGCTAGTGTTTTACCACCAATCAAGTCTAAATAACGCTCCCGCGGGTGGAAGGGTGGACTCCCGAAATAGCCATCGCCGTATTCAGGGTAGATTGGCTGGTTGTCGCCCACTGGCGCAAGCGTGTCTTGGCTCAGAACGCCTTCCGATGAGAAAATAGCCGATATGCGTAAACCTCTGTTTGCCGCGGTCCTATTGGCCGCCGGGACAACGTTTGTGGCCAATGGCAGCGCCCAACAGACTCCGCCGGCGACACCTCCACAAACTCCCCCCACAGCCTCGAAAGAGTCGCAGGGGGCAACTGACAAGAGCGCCGAAACCGGGCCGCTTAAAACGAAAACGGAGAAGTTCAGCTATGCGCTGGGAATGAGCGTCGGCAGCGACGTTCTCCCAAACCTCAAGAAGGAGTCTATCGACCTCGACCCAACCATGATGATTGAGGGTCTCAAGGATGGGTTGTCCGGCAAGACTCTTATGACTGAGGACGAAGCCAAAGCCCTCGTGAAAGAAATCCAGGTTCAAATTCAGGAAAAGCAGCTCGGAAGGATCAAGGAGGCGATGGATAAGAATAAAGTCGAGAGCGAAACCTTCCTCGCCGCCAATAAAGAAAAAGAAGGCGTCGTGACTTTGCCTAGCGGCTTGCAGTACAAAATCCTGACCCAGGGCAGCGGACCCAAGCCCACTGCGAACGACTCCGTAGTCTGCAACTATCGGGGCACGCTGATTGACGGCACAGAGCTTGACGACACCTATAAGAAGGGTAAGCCCGCCACGTTTAAGGTAAACCACGTTCTCAAAGGGTGGACGGAAGCACTGCAACTCATGCCCGTTGGATCGAAATGGCAGCTCGTTCTTCCCCCGAGCCTTGCCTATGGCGATCAGGGCGCCGGAAACGACATCTTGCCGTATTCAACGCTCATCTTTGAGGTAGAGCTGCTTTCGATCGAGAAGGACAAACCGGAAGAGAAGAAGCCTGTGGATCAGAAGCCAGATCAAAAGCAGTAGTTGTCTTCGTCCCTGCGGCGACTGCGGAACGGGCTGGGCCCTTTGCGATCTTTCGCCTTGCAGCTGCACATCTTGCTGTCGCCAGAGTTGAAAACTTACACCACAAAAAAAACGTCCCAGGTGGGCCTTACTTTCCCTGGGACGTTCCCTGATCAGCTCGTTCTGGCATCGGCTCCCTCGAACCGCCGCCAGAGCTACGCCTCAAAGAGTTACGGAGTCACGAGGAAATTCGTCCACTTCTGCGTGACGCTGTACTTCTTCGTGTAGGTGACTTTTGCACATGGATGCGCCGTCGTGCATGGAGCTCCAGTTACGCCGTCCACACCCGTGGTCAGCTTGGCATATTTCGGTGTGCCGACTTCGGTGACAGACTCAAATGCAACTTCGCCCGAGGTCGCACTGGTGCTGGCGATCGGCTGAACGCAGGTTTTGCCGGCTGGGATGATGTACGGATAGACAATGCCAGTCGGCGTGGCCGTTGGGCTGACGTAGCCTGGGATTGGGTAGTTGTACGCTGCCGTGCAGTTGCCGTTGTTCGCGCCGCTCTGTCCCATGGTGCCGAAGCCCTGGTCGCCGTAAATGATTACGTTGACGCCCGGGGTTGCGAGGCCACCATAAACGTTGGGGCCAAAGTCCACTGTGCCGGAGTCGACAATGAAGCTCGTCCCCTGCTCAGCGGTAAGGAGGTAGGTCAGATCGTCGGCGGAGTCGCCGGAATCGTCTTCGTACCAGGTTTCAGTCTGACCGCAAGCGCCAGAAGCAGTGCTGACGTCCTTGCAGGCAGCCAGAGACCAGGACTAAGACGGGGTTCCAACTACAACACCGTTATCCGGGAAAGCTTGTGATGGGTCGCCGATGGTCGGGCAATCAGCATTGGCAGTTGCGCCGCCGCCGAAGCAGGGCCACAGATCGGTGCCGTCGGAGTTCTGGCTCGTCGCCGAGGTTAACGGGCTTCCACCAAAAAATGCCCAGCCGGGATACAGGCCAGCGGGTGGACCAGCAAGCTCAGGGTTGATTCCATTCGTGCGGTGTGTGTTAGGAACTGCCTTGACTGTCCAGTGATGAGGAACTTCTGATGCAAAGGCCATTGTGCCGAAGCAGAAAGCGACCAACGACACTACTGCCAGAAATACTAGGGTTCTTTTCATTGAGAGTCTCTCCATGGAGGAATTGCGGAATGGGCCTTACTCCCTGGGAAGGAGTGTTGGTGTCCCGCACGCAAGGAGTGTACTCTACACACACTGCATGTCAACCCTAAAATTGCGCAATTATTTGCACAACCTATTTTCTCAGAAAGCCCGTCCGGTGCGCTGTTTGCTAGAAAGATTCCCGTGCCTCGATTGGATGTGACTCGGGGAAATATGGGCGCTTTTTGCTACCAGAAAACCAGTAGAATTGTCATCCTCGCTAAGCGAGGAATCTCCATCTCCTGAAAACCGTCCCAACGCCAAAATCCGAACCTACCCTTGCCGAAAATGTTCCAGAATGGCCGCCGCCTGCGATCTTGTTACGACCGCCGAAAGCGCAGCCACGTCGGCGTGCTTTACGGCTTCGAGGCTGCCAAAATGTTCGAGCAATCGGCGCGTGGTCGATTCACCGACTCCCGGAATTTCGCGTAGCTCGGTCGCGCGATCGCGAATCTGCCGGCGCTTGCGGTGGAACGTCACCGCGAAGCGGTGGGCCTCGTCGCGGATCATCTGCACCAGATGCAGCACCGGCGAATGATGATCGAGTACGACGGGATCGTCTTCCTGTCCAAGTATGTAAATGATCTCTTCGCGCTTGGCGATGGAAGCGAGCGGTTGGTTGATGATCTCAAGCGCTTCCAGGGCCTGGGCGGCGGCGTGAAGCTGGCCGAGTCCGCCATCGATGAGGATAAGGCTGGGCAGAGGCTTCTTTTCTTCGCAGAGCCGCTTGTAGCGCCGCGTAACCACTTCGCGCATGGAAGCGAAATCGTCCACGCCCTCGACGGTCCGGATGATGAACTTGCGGTAGTCGGATTTTTTCATCTTGCCGTCTTCCCACACCACCATGGATGCGACGGTTTCGGCTCCTTGAATGTGCGAAATGTCGAAGCACTCGATGCGCTTGGGAAGTTCAGGGAGCGCGAGTGTGTCCTGGAAGGCTTCGGCAATGGCGCGCGCGTTGGGCTTCATGACGCGGAAGCGCTGATCGTAAGACTGCTTGGCATTGTTGCCGGCGAGATCGATGAGCTCTCGTTTGTCCCCCCGCTGCGGGACGTCAATGTGGACGCGGGTGGCGCGAGTGCCCTCGCCCGCGAGTTGCTCGCTAAGTGCCTCTTCGAGTTCGGGACGATCTTCGAAATCAACAGGGACGTAGATGTTGCGCGGAACGTAGGGCTGCCCAAGATAAAGCTGCTTGAGGAGTGCAGAGAAAAACGGGCCAGGGTAGAACGCTTCGCTGGCAGCGCTGACATCGACGGCGCTGTTATCTCCAGTGCTGTCATCCTCTTTTTTAGTGCTGTCATCCTGAGTCCCACGTTCTTCACCTGCTGAAGGATCTATGGATTGCTCAGCGCCCGCGGTGTCGCCGGCAACAATGCCAAGCAGTCTTACGATCAGCGCTTCCGCGTCATGAAGCCCAACGCGCGCGCCATTGCCGAAGCCTTCCAGGAC
>JBAVYO010000098.1:0-5322 GCA_049698855.1 Terriglobales bacterium | reverse complement strand
CGATATTTCATCCCGCATCCGCGAGCGCGACGTGACGGAGGCGGCCTCGAAGATCTCCGTCCATCCCAAAGTCCGCGAATGGATGGTCGCTCGCCAACGCGAAATGGGACTCGGCGGAGGTGTAGTGATGGAAGGCCGCGACATCGGCACCAAAGTGTTTCCCGATGCCGATCTGAAGATTTTCCTCGACGCCGATCCGGTAATCCGCGAGCAGCGACGGCTCGATCAGCATAAGGTAAAAGGCGCGTCGGCCGAATCGATTGCATCCGAACTGCGTGAGCGCGACCGCCGCGACCGCACCCGCGCAGCGTCTCCGCTGGTTGCCGCGGAGGACGCCGTAGTGGTGGACTCCACTCACATGAGCGAAGACGAAGTGGTGGAGCGGATTGAGCGGCTAGCCGAGGAAAAACTCGCCGCGAAGAACTAACTCATCCCGTGCTGTTCCATAGAAGCCTGCTACACTCTTTCTCCATATATGAACGCCCCAAAAATCTTTATCTATTGTGCGCTCGCTGTGAGCCTGATCGTGGGGATCGCTCCGGCGCAAAGCGCTCCGGCTGCGGCGAATCCATCCGCTTCGAGCGTGCCCACCGCAGACCTTCGCACGCCGGAAGAGAAGCATTTGCGCAACGTACGCCAGCTAACCTTCGGCGGCTCCAATGCGGAGGCCTATTTTTCAGCAGACGGAAAGAAACTGATCTTCCAATCCACGCGCGACAACCTGCAGTGCGACCAGATCTTCACCATGAATGTGGACGGGACCGATCAGAAGATGGTTTCGACCGGCAAGGGACGAACCACGTGCAGCTACATCTTTCCGCACGGAGACAAGATCCTCTATTCTTCGACGCACTTAGCCGATGCGGCCTGTCCGCCGCGGCCGGATTTCTCCAAAGGCTACGTGTGGGCGATCTATCCCGGATACGATATCTTCACCGCCAAGCTTGACGGCTCCGACGTGAAGCAATTCACAACCACGCCTGGCTACGATGCCGAAGCCACAATTTCTGAAGACGGGAAGAAGATTGTTTTCACGTCCACGCGGAATGGAGACCTCGACATTTATTCGATGGATGCGGACGGCAAGCACGTCAAGCAACTCACGCACGAACTCGGGTACGACGGCGGGCCGTTCTATTCGAAGGATCGCAAGTGGATCGTTTATCGCGCGTACCATCCGAAGACTGATTCGGAGGTCGCCGAATATAAGGAACTTCTGAAGCAGAATCTGATTCGGCCGACGACTCTCGAAATCTGGCTGATGAAGGCCGATGGCAGCGGAAAGCGCCAACTCACCGGTCTGAATGCAGCCAGCTTTGCGCCCTCGTTCTTTCCCGACGGCAAGCGCGTTATTTTTGCGACGAACGTTGGCTCTACCGGCGGAATGGGCAATTTCGAGCTTTACACGATCAAAGTGGACGGCACTGGCCTTGAGCGCATCACGTTCAGCGACGGTTTTGACGGCTTCCCCATGTTTAGTCCAGATGGAAAGCAGTTGGTCTGGATTTCGCACCGCAACGGCAAGCAGCCGCACGAAACCAATGTGTTGATTGCCGATTGGGTGGAGTGAGGGGAAGGCAGAGGTCAGAGGTTTGAGGTTTGAGGTCAGAGGTTTGAATTCAGATTGCAGAAGGCAGGAGTCGGATTGCAGAGCTGGATTCGAAGGTCATGTCAGTCGGGACCGGTTCGTTTCGCCGAGAAGCTGCCGTTTGATTTTTTTCGGCAGGCGGGAGTTTTGCAGAATCTCGCTTAGTTCTGCTGGCGGGATTTCCCGCGCGAACGCCAGTGCTTTGGCCAGCGAAAGATATTCGGTTCTCAGCAGCGCGAGCTGCACATCGCGCCTGTATGACCACTTTGGATGCTGAGCGACGGCTTGAATGAGTGCTGCGCCGGCTTCGGGCTGAAGCACGGCTCGCGCGACGAAGACCTCGGTCAATCGGGCATTTTCAAGAGCGGTGCGCATGATGCGTTCTTCTGAGTCGGAGAGCAATGCGCCGGCAGTTCTTCCCGGGCCTCGGCGAGCTAGTGTCAACCGCTCTCCTAACGTGACGGTGCCAAGCCGCGCGATCAAAACTTCGTCGGCGGTTCGTTTCACATCGGCTGGAGCGGTCGGCTGCAGCGCTACCTTCATCAAGTCAAATGTGTAGAACTGCCGGATCAGGGGCACCGAGACATGACGCGGCGTTCGTGGATGTAACACTAGCGCGATCTTCACTTTGCGGTGCTTGAGCAGCGAGCGATTCTTGCCGAGTTGTTCGAGCGCGTCGCCGGGCAGATCGGCGCGCCGAAGCAAGGCAAGCGCGAGACCGGCCGTAAGCGCGGGGTCTGCGGCAACTTTTAGCAACTCGTCACTGGTGGCGCAGTGGACGGCCTCTTCCAGCGGCAGGCGACCGCCGGCCTCGGGACTGTGTGCTGAAGCCTGAGCTAACTCACGTTGCTCGCCCTGATCACTCATAAGGAACCAAGAACTGCCGCACCAGATTAGCGCCCAAAAGACGGGCGCGAAATTGGGGCACATGTCACAAACGTCAACTTGTTTTCGCTTGTCCCGCAGCCCTCGCCAGTGCGAGCGCTCCCAGGACCGGGTCGACAAAATCGTCACGCACGTCGATCCCTGGAAAACTCGAGACTAGGTGATTGTAAAAAACACGCCGCACGTCCGCCGACTGACGAAAGACACTTCCTGTCAGGGCCACTGGTACGCGCGGTGGAGCAGGCGAGATACGCCGCAAGACGATTTCTGCAAGCCCGGCGAGTTCAGATCCGGCGCGAGCGAGAAGCTCTCGCGCAATGCGGTCGCCCTCCTCGGCGGCGCGCAACACCACAGGGAAAAGGCGCGGGAATTCCGGTGGCGGTGTTGAATTGGCTTGCAGAATCAGCGCATCGATATTGGCAAGTTTCCAGGCGTCGAGAATGCGCGCGGCGAGAGCGGTCTCTTCGTTCTGATCGCGGGCGCGCAGCACGAGGGAAACGGCCTGCCGGCCGATCCATTGGCCGGAGCCCTCATCGGAAACGGCAAATCCCCAGCCGCCCGCGCGCGCTGTTCGTCCCGCAGCGTCGCGTCCAAGAATGATCGATCCCGTACCGGCAATTGCGATCACGCCCGCCCCGGAGCCGAACGCGGCTTGCAGCGCAATGACCGTATCGGCGGTAACTTCGATACGAGAAGCGGAAGGATGAGGATCAAGTTCGGCGACGATGGCGCGAATTCGATCTGCGATTTCAGGCCGCCCAGCGCCGGATGCGCCGACGCAAATGGCGCGAATCTGCGGCAGAGAAACCCTGCCGATCGCACACACCTGGCGAATCACGGCGTGTAGAGATTCTCGCGCGCGGGCTTCGCCCAGTCGGACAATATTGCTACCGCCCGAGACGGCGCTGGCGAGGACCCCGGCTTCGTCGCCCAAAACGCAGCGGGTTTTTGTCCCTCCGCCATCGATTCCGAGATAGTAAGCCATCGCGCTAGTTCTAACACAGGTTCGGCGCGAGGTCTGGCGCGCGGAACATGCTTGTACAATGCTCGAAAACAAACATGCGCATGGGACTGAATCGGATCGACCTGCTAATCGTCGCGGCATATCTGGCAGGGATCACGCTGTTCGGCTTGCGCTTCCGCAAGCGGCAGCGCAGCATGCGCGACTACTTTCTAGCCGGCCGCGATATTCCCTGGTGGGCAATTGCGCTCTCGATTGTGGCAGCCGAAACCAGCACGCTGACCATCATCAGCATCCCCGGCCTCGCCTACGATTCGAATTTCACCTTCCTGCAACTGGTCATGGGATACGTGGTGGGGCGGATCATTATCAGCTTTGTGCTGCTGCCCCAGTATTTTCGCGGAGAACTCTATACCGCGTACCAGTTGATTGAGCGCCGCTTCGGGCCGCAACTTCGCACGCTGACCGCGGCCATCTTTCTTGTGACGCGCGCGGCTGCCGAGGGCGTGCGCGTATATGCAGTCTCCATCGTGGTTTCCATTGCCTTGGGGACGGGCGAGATCGCATCGATTGCCATCATCACACTGCTGACGTTGATTTACACATTTGAGGGTGGACTGGCCGCGGTTATCTGGACCGATGTCGTGCAGACCTTCATTTATATCGGCGGAACGCTGGTGGGACTGGCCACCATTCTTCATCTGCTGCCGGGAGGGTGGGCCTCGGCGCATGCCATCGCGGCGAGCTTCGACAAGTTTCGCGTGTTCGATCCAGCCGTTTCAGCGCACTGGCCGTTTCTGGATTTCTCGAAGCCATATACGCTTTGGGCCGGCATCATCGGCGGCGCGTTTTTTATCACTGCGAGTCACGGCACCGACCAACTGATCGTGCAAAGGCTGCTAGCGGCCCGGAATCAACGACAGTCAGTCACGGCCCTGCTCGCAAGCGGTGTGGCAATTTTCTTTCAGTTCGCGCTGTTTCTTTTCGTTGGCGTCCTGCTCTTCGTCTATTACCGGATTCCTTCCGCGGCGTTCGGCCGCGCCGACCGAATTTATCCCATGTTCATTGTGAGCCGCATGCCGCATGGCATATCGGGACTGCTGATCGCGGCGATTCTCGCGGCGGCAATGTCAAACCTGAGCGCGGCCCTGAATTCGCTTTCTTCGAGCACGATGATGGATTTCTATTTCCGCCTGCGGCCGGAGGTGAACGAGGCGCGCCGTATGCGGCTGGCAAGGCTGACGACGGTCGCGTGGGCGCTGGTACTGTTCGGGCTGGCGGTGCTCGCACTCCATCGCGCGGGCAGGGTTGTCGAGGTCGGATTGCAGATCGCCTCGATCACGTATGGCGCTTTGCTTGGAGTGTTTTTGCTCGGCGTTTTGACAAAACGCGCAACACAAGGCGGTGCAATCGCGGGGATGATCGCGGGCCTGGCCGTCGAGCTGTACTTGTGGCGATGGACTAGCGTGGCCTTCACCTGGTGGGTTGCGACTGGCACGTGTGTTACGTTCGCGGTTGGATATGCCACCAGCACCATGTGGAGGGCAAAGCCATGAATCCGAATCGTATTACTTCCGAAATCATCGGCGCGGCAATGAAAGTCCATCGAAAACTCGGGCCAGGCCTGCTGGAGTCCGCATACGAGGCGTGCATGGAGTACGAACTCAAAATGGCCGGAATGCAGGTGGAGCGGCAGAAGGCTGTACCGCTGGTGTACGAAGCGGTAAAGCTCGATTGCGGCTTCCGCGCCGACCTTGTCGTTAACGGCCTAGTCGCGGTGGAACTGAAGTGCAAAGAGGCGTTACATCCCGTGGATGAGGCTCGACTCTTGTCTCACCTCCGGCTGCTGGACCTTCCCGTTGGATTGCTCATCAACTTCCATGTTGTC
>JBAVYO010000097.1:0-7788 GCA_049698855.1 Terriglobales bacterium | reverse complement strand
AGTCTGATGTGGCCCCGCGCTTTGGGTTCGCCTGGAGCCCACGTTCGCAAAACGATCTGTCGATTCGCGGCGGATTCGGAGTCTACTACGACCGCTTCTCGTCCCGTTTCGCTAACCTTCAAGTCTTCAATTACCCCTATGACGTCGTTGCGGCTGGTGCATTCAGCGCAGGATTTTTCTCCATCCCGTTCCCCAATCCCGGTACCACCTTCCCACTCCCGGCGCAGGCTCCGTCTCCGCTTCTACTCCCCTTTGACGGAATACCCATTGGTACGAATCCAATCAACGGCTTCTTTGCCGCGCCCAACATGAAGACTCCTTACACGATGGACTACAACTTCGACGTCCAATACTCATTTGCCAACAGCTGGCTGATGGATATCGGTTACGTCGGAAACCGTGGCAACCACCTCATCAATCTCTACAACTTCAATCAGGGCTTGGCCGGACCACCGGCTGCGCCATACGCTGCCGACGGCTTCTCCGACAACAAGGCTTTATTCGGATTCGATCAGGTTCAGACTGAAGCCGAGTCCCGCTATAACGCATTGCAGACCAGCCTGACCAAGCACTTCAATCATGGGCTGCAATTCCTGGCTTCCTACACATGGTCGCACTCCATCGACAATAACTCGGGAGATAACACCCCGAACGCCGAAAGTGAACTCGAGCCGCTTCCCGGCGACCAGCAGAATCTGAGATCGCAGTTTGGTAATTCCGATTTCGACCGCAAACACAGGTTCGTGTTTAGCGGAGTCTACGATTTGCCCAAGTTCTACGATGGCTCTGGCCTTGCGAAATCGCTGGCCAATAATTGGGAGACTAACGGACTGGTCGTGTTGCAGACCGGGTTGCCCTATACGGTCTATTGTTCGAACGGTTCTGATCTAAACAATCGTGCCGACCTGACTGGGCAACCCACTGTGACGTCTTCGGGCTCGACGGTTTCCCGGCTGACTGACTACTTCAATCCGGCCGCGTTTGCTTATTGCACAGACGCGAACAACGTCCCTCCCTTCGGGACATCTCCGAGAAACTTCCTGCGCGGGCCTGGCCAAAAGAATGTCGACTTCAGTGTGGTGAAGTTCTTCCCGATTACGGAGATTTCCAAGATAGAATTTCGAGCCGAATTCTTCAACATCTTCAATTTCGTTAACTTCGGACAGCCGTATACCAACACGCTCTCTGTTCTGAACCCCTCAACGAGCGCTCTGCAATTTGCCGGTCCGGTTGGAGCCATCACTCAAACAGCGGCTAGCCCGCGCATCATTCAGTTCGCTCTCAAGTACAACTTTTAGCCGCATCAACGACGGCGGGCACGCCAACCGCGTGCCCGTCGTCTTAAGGAATTCTTCAATGAGTCCAAGTGGATTAGGCGACAAGGTAGTGATCGTTACCGGCGGCGCAGCCGGAATCGGCCGCGCCACTGCCCGAAAGTTTGCCAGCGAAGGCTGCCGCGTAGCGGCCTGGGATGTCAACGATGCCGGTCAAGCGGATTTGATCCGCGAACTGGAATCCGCCGGCGGCCAGGCGATTTTTCGCAAGACGGACGTGACAAGCGCGCAGGACGTTGAAGAAGGCGTTGCCAAGGTGATCGCGCAATGGGGCCGGGTGGATATCCTGGTCAACAACGCTGGGATCACGCGCGACGCCCAACTGATCAAATGGAAGGACGGCCAGGCGGCCGGCACCATGACGGATCAGGCATTCGACGCGGTGATTTCGGTAAACCTGAAGGGCGTTTTCCTGTGCACGCGCGCCGTCGCTCCGCACATGATCCGCAATGGAGGAGGCGTGATCCTCAACGCTTCGTCTGTAGTCGGTCTGTACGGGAATTTCGGCCAGACGAATTACGCTGCCACCAAAGCAGGAATGATTTCGTTTGCGCAGACTTGGTCCCGTGAACTCGGCAAATACAAAATTCGGGTGAACGCAGTTGCGCCCGGTTTCATCGCCACTGAAATGGTATTGAAGATGCCGGAGAAGGTTACGCAGGCAATGGTTTCTCACACGCCCCTCGGTCGCCTCGGTACGCCCGAGGACATTGCAGAGGCTTACGTTTGGCTGGCTTCCGACGCGGCTTCTTTCATTACTGGCACCGTGCTCTCCGTGGATGGGGGCCTGGTGCTCGGAACCTAACCCAGGCCCTCACGCCAGAGCGCGAGGCCAACAGGCTTGCGGAGAACAGACTAAGCTTGGGATGAGAACTCAAATGGCTCGCTACGCAACAATTGTTTCTACAGGCCGGTTCGTGCCGGAAATCGAAGTGACCAACGATATGCTGCGGGAGCAGTTCACGCATATTCCGGACTTCGTGGACAAGATGGAAGCCTCCAGCGGCATCAAGACCCGCTGGCGCGCCCCGGAAAGCTGGGTCACCAGCGACGTGGCCCTGCCCGCGGCAAAGCTGGCGCTGGAGCGGGCAGGCCGCAAGCCCGAAGATGTAGACCTGATTGTTCTCGGGACCGACTCGCCCGATTACATCACGCCCGCAACTTCCGTGGTTTTGCAGCACAAACTTGGCGCAAAGAACGCGGGCACCTTCGACGTTGGCTGCGCGTGCGCATCGTTTCCCACGGGCTTGGCGGCCGCATCTGGAATTATTGCCAGCAACCCCGGCATTAAGACCGTTCTAGTAGTCGGCGTGTATCTCATGCACAAGCTCGCCGCTCCGGCCGATCCTATGATTTTTTTTTATGGCGACGGCGCGGGCGCGGCGGTGCTGGAAGCGGATTCGCAGCCGGGGTTCATGGCGTCCGCGTTTCAAGCCGATGGCTCCTATCACGCACATTGGGGTATCTATGCCGGCGGAACTTTCGAACCGGCCAATGAAGACGCTGTAAAATCCGGACGCACGTGGTGCACAATCAAGAATCGTTATCCACCAGAACTGAACCAGGAAACGTGGCCGGTGTTAGTGCGCAAACTCGCCAAAGAGGGCGGATTCAGCATCGGGGATGTCGATATGTTTATCTTCACTCAGGTGCGAAAGCCGACGATTGCAACCGTAATGGACACCCTGGGTGCGCCAGTCGAGCGCTCGCATACGATCATGGAAGAGTACGGATACACTGGCTCGGCATGCATCGGCATGGCTCTTGACCACGCCATTGAATTGGGCAAAATCAAACCGGGTAACCTCGTTGTGCTTGTCGGCTCGGGAGTGGGCTACAACCAGGCGGGCTGCGCGTTTCGTATGCCGTCGCACTAGCCGCTGGGACCGAACTTGGTTTTTCGCTTAGGAGAAACGTTGCCGGTGCTCGGTCAAGTCGCGCTCGTGCTGGCCGCAATTGCGCTTGTTGCCATCCTATCGTTATTCATCTTGACTCTCCGCAGGCCGGTCGCGGCCACGGTCTGGTTTCGGCGAAAGCGGCTTGCACGCGCGGGATTCGTAAAGACTACTGTGCCAACCTCTGCGGGACCACAGATCGTGTGGCATGGAGGCAGCGGCCCGTTGCTGGTTCTTCTGCATGGCGCAGGCGATCAGGCTGGCACATGGCACAAGACTGCGCCCGATCTGGCTCGTAAATACTCGCTCGTGATGCCCGAGCTGGCTGGACACGGCGAGAGCGCACCACCCTCGGGACCGCTGAGCATCGGAACGATCCTCGGTGCACTCGATCAGGTTCTGGACTCTGCGCCGTGGAAATCGCAATCCTTTATACTGGCGGGAAATTCGCTGGGTGCGTGGATGGCAATGTTATATAGCCGCACCCACGCCGATCGTGTTTCGCGTTTACTACTGATAAGTGGCGGAGCGCTGAGAAGCGAACAGGCCGAGGTCACGCTTCTGCCGAAGAATCGAGAAGAAGCTCGCAAGGTCTTTGATGCAATTCTCGATCCATCATCTCCCCGGCCGCCAGCCTTCGTACTCGACGATGTCGTTCGGATCGCCAAGGGAGGGCCGATCGCGCGGATTGCCGCCATGGCAGCCGATATCCCCGGGTATACGCTGGATGGCAAACTGGCGGGGTTCCCAGTGCCGGTGGATATTATTTGGGGAGCATCCGATGAATTGATTCCCATCGATTATGCGCGCGAGATGGAGGCTCAGCTGCCAGCCGCGCGCCTGACAGTGATTGAGCGCTGCGGACACATTCCACAACTCGAATGCCCCGAGCGGCTGCTTGAAACGCTGCATCGTCTGCTTGCGACCGAGCCGCCGCAAAGCAAAACTGCCGGCTAAGTGCGAAACGGAATACCTAACTAACGCGACTGGAATTTCAGGCTCGACAGCATCACACTCGTTTCTCGCGAGGTTGAGATCATTGTGATTACCGGCGACATTCTAGGAGAACGCGCGCGCATCACTCCCGATTCCGTCGCGCTCGTTGATGTTCGCACTCGCCAGGAATTTACCTACGGCCAGCTTGACCAGCGTGCGACCGCTTGCGCCAGCGGATGGATCGACAGGTGCGGCCTGCGCCCGAAGGATCGAGTCGGCATCCTCGCCGAAAACAGAGTGGAGTTCATTGAGGCTTTTTGCGCCGCCGGCCAATCGGGCATCATCCTGGTGCCTCTCAGCACCCGGAATACAGCACATGAACTGGCGCATATCGTTCGCGACAGCGGCATGCGCTGCCTGATGTACTCTTCGCGATACCAAGCGGTCGTACAAGAACTGCGAAGCCTCGCTCCGGTAGAACTTTATATTGGTCTCGATTCCATGATCCCCTCTTCGAACGAGCTGACTTACAAAGCTTGTGTCGCTGGCAACTCGGCCCCGCTTCCCAACAGCATCGCGCCTGAAGATATCTACTGCCTGCTCTACACCAGCGGCACGACGGGCAAGCCCAAGGGAGTGATGATTCCGCACCGCCAAATTGCGTGGAACGCCTACAACACCGTGATCTCCTGGCAACTGCGCGATACCGACAGCATGCAGATTTTCACTCCGCTATATCACGCGGGAGGTCTCGCCGTTTGCCTGACGCCGCTGTTCGCGATTGGCGGACGCATTCTTCTTCACGATGGCTTCGACGCAGCAGAAGTTCTGCGCGTTTTCAACGAGTATCGATGCTCCATCATTTTTGGTGTGCCAACGATTTTTAAGATCTTAATGGAAGCGCCAGAGTTTGCTTCCGTAGACTTCGCCCACGCGCGCTGGTGCATCAGCGGAGGCGCTCCACTGCCGCGCTACATCATCACCGCCTACCAGGAACGCGGGGTAACGTTCAAGCAGGGCTACGGCCTCACTGAGGTCGGCGTCAATTGCTTTGCCATGACCGCAAGCGACTCGGTGCGAAAGCCCGGCTCAATCGGCAAACCGATGATGTTTACGCAGGCAAAGCTCATTGGACCGAACGGAGAGGAGCTCGGCGCGAGCGAAGTGGGCGAGCTTTGCCTGCAAGGTCCGCACGTCAGCCGCGGATACTGGAACAATGAGGCCGCCACCGCCCAGGTGCTCGACGCGGATGGATGGTTCCACACTGGCGATCTGGCTCAGCACGATGACGAAGGATTTTTCTACATCGCCGGCCGGCTTAAGGAGATGATCATCAGCGGGGGCGTGAACGTTTATCCGGCTGAAATCGAAGCCGAGCTGCTACAGCACGACGCCATTAAAGATGTGGCAGTCATCGGCGTCGCCGACGAGAAGTGGGGTGAAGTTCCGGTTGCGTTCCTCGTGCTGCAAGCCGGAACCCAGATCACCGGCGATGAGATCAACGCATTCTTGGGGAAGAGATTAAGCAAGCTCAAGCTGCCGCGAAAATTCGCATTTGTTGAAACTCTTCCCCGAAACGCCTACGGAAAGGTCCTGAAAAACGAACTGCGCGCGCGATTTGCCCGCACGCCCGCGGAACGCAACACTCGCCAGACATAACTTTCCGCCACTGAACTCTTAGTTTTTCAGATTCGGCTTTCGCAGAATGCGCAGACTCTCTGCATGCTGGTAAATCCTGAAAGCTTCACCTCCGGCGAAAGATAGTCCTTCCGCAAAGGCTCGTTTTTCATCAGATCGGTGCTCAGATACTTCTTGTTATCGTCCGGAAAAACTGTCACCACAATGGCGTCGGGTCCCAGTTCCTGCTGCACCATCAAAGCGGCCAGGAAGTTACATCCGGAAGAAATGCCAACCGCCAGTCCGAGCGTCGAGGTGAGCTTCTGCGCCATGATGATCGAATCGCCGTCCGAGACCGCGATGGCTTTGTCGAGCGTCGAGAGATCGAGGAGCGCGGGAATGAATTCGTCCGATATCCCCTGGATGCGGTGTTTGCCCACCTTGTGGCCCGTCGAAAGCGTCGGCGATTCAGCCGGCTCCACGGGATGCACTCTGATTTTTGAATTGCGGCTGCGAAGAAATCGAGCCACTCCCATCACCGTGCCTCCGGTGCCGACTCCCGCAGCGAAAGCGTCTGGCTGCAATCCGGCTCTCTCCAATTGCGCCCAAATCTCCGGCCCAGTCGTCGTCTCGTGGGCCTCAGTGTTGGCTTCATTGGAAAACTGGCACGGAAGAAATACATCTTCGCGCTTGGCAGCCATTTCCTCGGCCATGCGAATACTGCCCAGAAAGCCGCCCTGCTCCTTGCTGACTGGAACCACCGTAGCTCCGTAGCTTCGAATCAGATCCTTGCGTTCCTGACTCATCCAGTCGGGCATGAAGATGTTGACCGGGTGGCCCAGCGCGCGCCCAAGCGCCGCAAAAGATATACCCGTATTCCCGCTCGTCACCTCCGTGATGGTATCGCCGGGCCGAAGCTTCCCATCCGCATACGCTCTCCGAAGAATGTGCAGCGCCATACGGTCCTTGATGCTCCCCGTCAGGTTCAGCTGCTCGCATTTGGCGTAGATAGTGCGCCGGCGTCCGGCATACGAAAACTCAACTCCAAGGAGCGGCGTGTTTCCGATCACGCCAGCAAGGTGCGCGAGGGTTTTGGTAGCAGCGTTCGATTCTTCCCGCTGCGGAGATTGGACGGACAACACTTCGGTCATCATCTTGAATTTTCGCACGGATCTGCCAGGGACGAATCCCAATTAGCGCTTGTTTTGCTCTGCTACAAGCTTGTGCACTTCCTTATAACAATCATCTAGTACAGTATGGCAACGCTTTACACATTCTTCTATCCTTGCGGTAATATCTTGGTCCATAGCTGGCGGTTGTTCACATTGCTTTTTCCAATCCAGAATTTTGTGCTTGCGATCGGTGAATGTGCCAGTGCTAGAGCCACACTTCTTGGCTAAAAATGCCTCCTAGTTTTGGTCGCGTTTCTCGTCACCATTACAAATGCCACAGGCGAGCACTCGATTTGAGATGTGGTTAGGGCCCAATGCGTCGAGATGATCGAGATGTGCTTTCCTCTCCGTTCTGTTCAATGCCTGGCCACAGTATGCACAACTCGATTCAAAATATTGCCACACCTTGTTCTTCTGATCGCGACTGAGCTGCGGGTCTGCAGCGCTCTTGAGTACCCGCCGAACAATGTTCTTAGCTTGCGAAAGGCTCATAGGATGTTCAAACCGCTGACAACGAAGCTCGCTGTTAGCAGCGTGTCGATGGAATTTATTTGAAGGACCTATATGTGGCAGCCGGACCTGTAAGCCGAATTCTGTCTGCCGTTGCCGGCAGGACGATCATTCCTCTGGGACGCGCATTACTGCGCGCCTCTAGCGACCTACCCGGAGGTTTGGCGCACCGAGCCAGTACGCGTTCCGTTCTTCTGGAACTTCCTCCCTATTTGGTCTTGCTCCGTGTGGGGTTTGCCCTGCCCGCGGCATTACTGTCGCGGCGGTGCGCTCTTACCGCACCTTTTCACCCTTACCGGAGCCTTGCGGCCCCGGCGGTATGTT
>JBAVYO010000096.1:0-18880 GCA_049698855.1 Terriglobales bacterium | reverse complement strand
GGCTGAGACACTCCCTAAGCACAGCATCCGGCCCTCCTCCTTGGCTTCTGGAAGCACAGCTGCCCATGCCACCTCCAGCAGATGCGATGGGCGGACGTCGGCCTCCTGCACTCAAAACACTATTGGTAATAATGAAGTTCTGTATCTTCGGCTTGTCGGCGGGAACCAGGATGTTAGCGAGAACGCCGGGTTCAAACGAGGTCACGTGGTCGATTTGCACGTCGTGAAGGGTCGGACCTCCGGAGCCGATTAAGAGGAAAACGCCGCCGGCTTTGAAGTCATCGCCGTGGATTTTATCGGCAACCAAGTCGTGAATGCTGTAGCGGCCGCCATCGGCGGCCATACCGCTGCCTTTGTCGGCCGTGACGGGAGCGTTCGAAATTTGGAGTACCCCCCCGACGTTACGGACCCGATTGTAGCGGATTGTGATGTCATTCACGCGGCAAGCCGGACACCTGCTGGATTGGTTACGAGCATTGAGGAGGATTGAAAAGCCTCTCTGGCTGAAACCGCCCCAAGCGTTCTCCAGCAGGTTTGCCTCAAACAGAACGCGAACTCCGCTTTTGAGTTCAAAGTTGTTCTTAACGATGAAGGGGTCGCCCTTGGGGCTCGGAGTATAGCCCGGCTCACCTTGCTTCCAGATCATGGGACGAAAGAGGTGATTGCGGCGAATCTCGATGTCGGTGGGGTTGTACTCGGCAGGCGCGCCGCCAAACAAAATGTTCTCGCCGGAAGCCTCAACAAAATTGTTGTAAATCTTGAACGTGCCAAATGGGTCATGGCTCAGAGCGCCGCCGATGCCGTTGGCATCTGTGCATTTGCCGCTGCGGGCAATGCAATTGAAGCCGCTGATGTAAGAATTGATAACGGCGATGGAATGCGCGCCTTCGATCAGACCGATGCCGTGCGCGAGTTCGTCGCCCTCCGCCGGGTGAATATAGTTGCGGTCGAAAATGACGTGATCGGCATGTTCGGCGCTAATTAGCCTATTGACAAAGCCCTGCGAGACCCACTCGATTCCGATGAAGCGGACGTGATCGCCAACTGGTACGCCCACCGGATTCTTGGCCACGATCGTGGCCAGAAGCCGGGCTGGCCCTCCCGAAGGTTGGGCAAACGCCGGACGACCGGGGAGGCTCGAGATACCGGCCCATGCCGGGGAAATGCGCGAGCCTTCGGGAGGGAGCTTGGAATCGGGTGTGTCCGTGCGGATTGTGATGTAGTGACCTTCATCGCACTTTTTTGCGGGAAGCTCTTTTACTTCGTAGGCCGCGCCCGCTGGCAGAAGAAGAGTATCGCCGCATTTCGCCTTGTCGATGGCGTCGGCGAGATTTTCCTTGGCGGCAACATGGATCTGCTTTCCTTGCGAGGGAGTTCCATCGAGAGCGGTGTAATAGCAGGTCTTGGGCAGTTCGGCGACGCCATCCTTGTCCCCAAAGCGAGGAACGTTGCCTTTCCCACAATATGCGTTTTCACTCAGCGGCGGTGCGGATGCCGCGGCCAACGCGGCTGACAAGAAGACGGAGAATAGGAGAATCGCCAGAGGTCCACAAACCCAATTTAAGCGGGGAAACCGAAAACGAATCCAAGCCATTTCTGCTTTCTCCTGACGCACGCCCGAGTCACGTTGTCGGCGCGGGAAACGCGGCGGTCCGCGAGCCCATTCGATCAAGATATCACGGGCTCAGACTCGGGCTGATCGCCGTGCGAGTGAGGGAAAAGCAAAAGGTCCGCCTGAAAGCGCGGACCGTTCAGAAAAATCAAGGTTAAGTCTCGCTAGCGGAACCACACTATTAGTAGATGCGCATAGGACATAGTTTCATTTCCACCGTTCGTCGGATTGTGGATTTGTCAGGGCTAACGGCCGGTGGACAGTACCGGTCATTTCACGGCCGCTTTGGAGCCCTGCGACTGTCCGGCCCGATCCGCTGGCGGAAGCGATTGCACGCACTCGGCGGGCCAGAGCTGTTACCCTATCCCGTTCATCGATGAGCTATGCGGATTGAAATTCATCTGGGGCATGGGAAAAGCGCGATCCCGGAAGGACAGTCATGAACCTGACCAGCATCGACTGGTTGATTATGGCGCTGTACTTCATTTTTGTGCTCGGCATCGGTTTCGCTGTCAAGCGCAACCTGAAAACGAGCACCGATTTTTTCCTGGCAGGACGTTCCCTTCCCGCCTGGATCTGCGGTCTGGCCTTCATTTCAGCCAACCTTGGCGCACAGGAAGTGATCGGGATGGCCGCGTCCGGCGCCAAGTACGGAATCGCCACCAGTCACTTCTATTGGATTGGCGCTATCCCGGCCATGGTGTTCGTTGGCGTCTTCATGATGCCGTTTTACTATGGCTCGCGCGCACGCTCGGTGCCGGAATATTTGCGGCTGCGTTTCGATGAGAAGACACGCGGACTGAACGCCATCTCATTCGCGACCATGACCGTTTTTTCCTCGGGCATTTCGATGTATGCGATGGCGAAGCTGATTCAGACGCTGCATATTTTCGACGCGCCACTGAAAGCCCTGGGACTGTCGCCATCATTAACGTTTCACGTTAGTGTCATCATTTCTGCCCTGATCGTTCTCGCTTATATCTTCCTGGGCGGCCTCACCAGCGCAATCTACAACGAAGTGCTGCAGTTCTTTCTCATCGTTGCCGGTTTTCTGCCTCTGGTTCTGCTGGGGCTCAGGAATGTCGGGGGATGGAGCGGGATTAAAGCGCAGTTGCCGGCCAGCTACACACACTCCTGGCAGGGCATGGGCAGCGCACATACCAATCCGCTGGGAGTGGAATGGTTCGGGCTCGTCATGGGCCTAGGCTTTGTGCTGTCGTTCGGCTACTGGTGTACGGATTTCCTGGTGGTGCAACGAGCCATGGCGGCTGAATCCATGAGCGCCGCTCGCCGGACGCCGCTCATTGCCGCTCTGCCCAAGATGTTGTTCCCCTTTCTTGTCATCCTTCCCGGACTCATTGCCGTATCGCTCCCGACCGCTTCCGTGCAGACGAGCAACCCCGGCATGCGAACACTGGCTGAACAGCGCTCTGGGAGGGGACTGATCCCGGTCAAAGTGGATGAGACGACTGGTCTGGCAAAGCTCGACACGAACGGCAACCCGATTCTCGATTACGACCTTGCCATCCCGAACATGTTGCTGCATTACTTCCCGACGGGGATCCTGGGCTTGGGCCTGACAGCGCTGCTGGCCAGCTTTATGTCCGGTATGGCGGGCAATGTGACCGCATTCAACACGGTCTGGACCTACGACATTTATCAGTCATACATCAGGAAGCACGCGCCGGATGCGCATTATCTCTGGATGGGACGAATGGCGACTGTGTTTGGGGTGGCTCTTTCCGTCGCCGCCGCTTATGCCGCTACACGATTCAACAACATCATGGACTTTCTTCAGCTCGTCTTCGCTTTTGTGAACGCCCCGCTATTCGCAACTTTCCTGTTGGGTATGTTCTGGAAGCGCACCACGGGACACGGCGCCTTCGCCGGCCTGCTCTCCGGTACGGCAGCGGCGGCGCTGCATCACGGCCTGACTCTTCCAGTGGGGGCAGTCGTCGGCATCAAGGGTGGCTGGCTGGCGACTGTACACACGTATCCGAGTGAAATGGCGCAGAACTTCTGGACCGCGATCTGGGCCTGGACGGCATGCTTTGTCATCACCATACTGGTTAGCGTGATCACCAAGCCCCGCAAGGAGGAAGAACTGGCCGGCCTCGTCTACTCCTTGACCGAGCGGACGCGCGATGAGCACCTGCCGTGGTACCAGCGGCCAGCATGGCTGGGCGCCGGAGTGCTGTCACTTGCGTTAATTCTAAACATCGTCTTCTGGTAGGAATCTATGGGACTGGATATTCGTTTGCCGATCGGTCTGCTGTTCAGTGTGGTCGGAGCATTGTTGGTGGGATATGGCGCGCTGAGTAACAAGGCGATCTACGAGCGTTCGCTTGGCTTCAACATCAATCTGGCATGGGGAGTAGTCGTGCTGTTATTCGGGGCGACAATGCTCATTCTTGGAAGCCGAGGCACAAAGAACCGGCTGGCAGGTGGAACACGTACGCGCGGCTCGGCCGGGGATGCGTCCGCTGGAGACAAGCTTGATGCCAGATCCAGTCGTTAGTTTTGAAAGTCTTGAATCGATCTCCGATTCCCTGACCGAGCGATTCCAGCGAGCCTACGGGACAAGTCCGAAGATCTTTCGGGCTCCGGGCCGCGTCAATCTGATCGGCGAACATACCGACTACAACGACGGGTTCGTAATGCCTGCGGCCATCGAGTTCTATACATGGGTGGCCGCCAGCCCGCGGAACGACCGCATCTTACATGTGCATTCCGAGCGGTTCGCAGAGACGATTGATTTGCCTTTGGATGCGCTCGCCGGTCCGCCACGGAAACATTGGAGCGACTTCATTCGCGGCGTCGCTGCGGTGATGCAGGCAGCGGGACACACATTGGCGGGTGCGAATCTGCTGATCTATGGTCAGGTGCCGCTCGGCGCAGGATTGAGTTCTTCGGCTTCGCTCGAGGTCTCAACCGCGCTGGCCTTGATGTCGGTATCGAATCTCAAATTGCCGCCGCTGGAGTTGGTCAGGATATGCCAGCGTGCCGAGCATGAATACGCTGGCACGCGCTGCGGCATCATGGACCAGTTCATCGCGACATTTGGGCGTGCCGGCCATGCTTTAATGCTGGATTGCCGATCTTTGGATTACAACCTGCTCCCGATCCCGCCGGATGTCCGGATAGTAATTTGTAACAGCATGGTGAAGCACGAACTTGCCGCCGGCGAGTACAACCAGCGCCGAGCAGACTGCGAGCGAGGCGTGAAAATTCTCGAGCGGCATCTGCCGAAGGTTGTTGCGCTGCGCGATGTCACCCCCGCCGATTTGGAGAGGCACAAGAGTGAATTGCCAGACCCGGTTTATCGCCGGTGCCGTCACGTAGTCAGCGAAAACGAGCGTGTGCTCGCGGCAGCGGACGCGCTTCAGTCCGGAGATCTGGGCCGGTTTGGGCAGATGATGTACGAATCCCACCACAGCTTGCGTGACGATTACGAAGTCAGTTGCAGGGAACTCGATCTGCTTGTCGACCTGGCCTCGGCTTGCGAGGGCGTGTATGGTGCGCGCATGACTGGTGGGGGATTCGGAGGGTGTACCGTTAACTTGGTCCGATCAGAATCAGTCGGCCATTTCCAACGTTGGGTCGCAGAAGCATACGAGAAGCAGACAGGGAAGATCCCGGATGTGTATGTATGTTCGGCAGCGGGAGGCGCAGGCGCCTGCTAAGGTCCGACACGAACACTAAGAATCACTATGAAGAATGATATCGAGGTGGAACTCGACGATTTGAGCAAGCTCCCGCACCGGCGCTTCAACCCGCTCAATCGGGAATGGGTGCTCGTCTCGCCGCATCGCGCCGAACGGCCCTGGCAAGGGCAGGTGGAGAAAAGCGCCGCTCCGCAAGCTTCAATCTATGACCCTAGCTGCTATCTATGCCCTGGCAACAAGCGCGCTAGTGGCCAGCACAACCCGAGTTATAGCTCGACATTCGTCTTCACCAACGATTTTGCCGCGCTGCAACCCAATGTGCCGCGCGCCAGAATCGATGAGGGCGCACGCGAACTGTTGATTTCCGAAAGTGAGGCTGGCGCCTGCCGCGTCGTTTGTTTTTCGCCGCGACACGACCTGACTCTGCCACGCATGAGCGTGGAGGAGATTGCGGCGGTCGTCGACGTCTGGGCGCGTGAGTGTGCGGAGCTTGGATCGCTGCCTTACATCAACTATGTCCAAATCTTTGAAAATCGTGGCGCGATCATGGGATGCAGTAACCCGCATCCGCATGGACAGATCTGGGCTAGCCAGTCGATCCCCAATGAGCCCCGCAAGGAACAGGATTCGCAAGTGGCCTATGGAAAGAAGCACGCCTCCTGCCTGCTTTGCGATTACCTCGAAATCGAGCGGAAGATTGGGAGCCGCATTGTGTGCGAGAACGGCCACTTTCTGACGCTGGTCCCGTTCTGGGCGGTTTGGCCGTTTGAAATACTCCTGATCTCCAAGCACCACACGCGCGACCTGGTTTCTTTGGACAGCGAGATGCGGAAGAGCCTGGCTGATATTCTCAAGCGAATCACGACACGCTACGACAATCTCTTCGAGATCTCATTTCCTTATTCAATGGGTTTCCACCAAGCGCCCACCGATGGCGAGCCTCATCCGGAGTGGCATCTTCATGCCCACTTTTATCCGCCGCTACTGCGCTCGGCGACGGTGCGCAAATTCATGGTTGGGTACGAAATGCTGGCAGAGCCGCAGCGTGACCTCACCCCGGAAGTCGCGGCTGACAAGCTGCGTGAAACCAGCGAAGTGCACTACACAGATCGTACGTAGGGAGAGTCCCACAACAGATGTTTTCAGCACAGCCGCGATGCGGCATGAGTTCCTGGAATAGCGAGGCGAGCTATGAAAATAGGTGAATCCATTCAACGTAAGATTCTATTGCTGGTCGTTATAACTTACATTGCTGCCAATGCCGGACTGGCTCAAAAGTCTTCTAAAGGCCATGAGGAGTCTTCCGTGAAAATGAGCGAGTTTGGAACGTTACAGGACGGTACCTCGGTTCAGATGTTCACTCTTACGAATTCGCAGGGAGCGGTTGCCAAGGTGATCACTTATGGCGCGACCCTGACCGAATTGTGGGTGCCCGACCGAACCGGCAAGCTAGGCGATGTCGTGCTGGGCTTCGACAACCTGCAGGGCTACGTAGGAAAGCATCCGTGGTTTGGAGCCACAGTGGGAAGGGTGGCCAACCGCATCGCAAAGGGTAAATTCTCGCTCGACGGCCATGATTATTCGCTCGAGATCAATGATCCGCCCAACACCTTGCACAGCGGCACCCGAGGATTGAGCCGCGTTGTCTGGCGCGCCGAACCACTGCATGAAGGGCACGTCTCAGCTGTGCGCTTCACTTATGTGAGTCCGGACGGCGATGGAGGATTCCCCGGTAATCTCTCTGTTGCAGTCGTCTATAGCTTGACCGATAAAAACGAACTCCAGATCGAGTACGTGGCAAGCACCGACAAGCCTACTCCGGTGAATTTGACCAATCACAGCTACTTCAACTTGGATGGTGGCAACGACATCCTAAGTCATGTCCTATATCTGCAAGCCGACCGCTACACTCCTGTCGATGCCACGCTGATTCCGACAGGAGAGATCCAACCAGTCAAAGGAACACCGTTGGATTTTACCCATCCGACAGCCATTGGCGCCCGCATCGACGAAATGAAAGGAAATCCCGGCGGCTATGATCACAACGTCGTACTGACCGCAGGAACAGGAAGAAGATTGGCCGCTCGCGTCGTGGCGCCCGTCTCTGGACGTCAGATGGAAGTCTGGACGACGGAACCGGCCGTGCAGTTCTACTCGGGAAATTTCCTGGACGGAACCATTACCGGCAAGCGTGGAATCGTATATGGAAAACACGCTGCGTTCTGCCTGGAGACGCAACACTACCCCGATGCCGTAAACCACGCGAATTTTCCCTCGACGATCCTGCGGCCGGGCTCCGTTTATCGCAGCGAAACGGAGTACAGATTCTCAACCAGGTAGTGGCTCACCGGCGACTGTGCCACAATTAACGCCGCTCCCCGCCCGAGTCGGAGTTCGCGGCATTGAGCAGGATCGTCAACGGCGGTACGTGTTCGGGCTTGACGTAGCGGTTCACCAGAAAGCGCTTCCCGTCTTTGGTAACGTCATAGCTGAAGACGTCGGTTGAGGAAATGGGAGCGCGGCCATGAACCTGGAATGGCTTTCGCCCTCCAGTAACTCGGAGACGAGAAACGGAGAGCCGTCGTGCTGGCCGATGTCATGAATGGCGAGAATGTTAGGATGATTCAGTGCGGCCACTGCCCGCGCCTCCTGCTCAAAGCGGCGCAGGCGATCCGGTTCCGTGGCGAACGAACCGGGAAGAATTTTCAGCGCGACTTCGCGTCCCAGGCGTGTGTCCTTTGCGCGATACACCTCGCCCATGCCGCCCGCGCCGAGCGGAGACTGGATCTCGTAGGGACCAAGTTTGGTACCAGAGGTTAGAGCCATCCGTGGGCGTAATTATAGCCTGCGATTCAACGAGGCGCGCGCGCCCACGCTCGCGAAAAACGGCGACTCCGTATGGTTTGTCATCCATCCTTCCCTGACCGGATAAGGGAAAACCCCTACATTATCGGCATCGAAAATTTCCGAATCCGCGCATTCCTTCGGCTAATCGAAGTCTCTAAATATGTGGCATCACACCCATACCTAGACGCGACCCTCGAACGCCGGCGCGGATAAAAGTGACGACCATGCCAGAGAAGATGAATTTAGAGGCAATTCAAGGCGTGCCGGAAGAAGGCGTGCTGAAATCCGTCTCAAGGCGCAACTTCATTAAAGGCGTCATCAGCAGCGGTGTGGTTGTCTCCTCCGCTAGTTATCTTTTTCGTGCGTCCTCCATGCTGCATGGCCAGCAACTGGCTGCGGGCATCGGCGAGCGCCTCATCACTCTCAACGTCAACGGTCAGCAACGGCGCGTCGATGTCATGAAGCAAGAGACCCTCGCATGGACGCTGCGTTACAAATTGGGACTCACCGGCACCAAGCTCGGCTGCGACCGCGCTGAATGCGGATCATGCAGCGTTCTTATCGACGACATTCCACATTATTCGTGTTCGGTACTCACGCACACGGTGCGTGGCCGAAAGGTTTTGACGATCGAAGGTCTGGCTGGCGAAGACGGAACCTTGCATCCTGTGCAGCAGGGTGTCATCGACGAACAAGGGTTCCAGTGCGCTTTCTGTATGCCCGGCTTCATCATGGCTGCGGTGGGATTTTTGAAAAACAATCCCAATCCGACCCGCCTGCAACTGGCGCACGGTGTCTCGGGGAATCTCTGCCGCTGCCAGGATTACGACAAGATTCTCACGTCGTTAATGCGCGGAGCCGAGAATATGCGGAGGTCGTCGCGTGGCTAACGACAACGACAATCAACTCGCCGACAACAAAAAAGATAAACCTGCCGACGCCACCAAGCCCGCTGAGCGCGTCTACGGCGCCGGGTACAAACTGATTGGCAAGAATTACGAGACTCCCGATCTTTATGCCAAGGTCACGGGTAACGCAAAGTACGCTGAAGATTTTCGCGCCGAAGGCATGTTGTTCTGCAAACTGCTGCTTAGTCCGATGCCGCATGCTCGGGTAAAGCGCATCGATGCGAAAGCTGCGCTGGCGATGCCCGGCGTCAAAGCCATTCTCACAGCGGACGATCTTCCCGCGCCCGCCGATACGCTGACCGACAATGGCACGGTGATCAAGGCCAGCAAGTGGGGCGAGCGCGGTCTCACGATGGAGCCGGTTTATCAGGGTGAACCGGTGCTTGCCGTGGCCGCCGTCGACGAACTCACCGCCGCGGAAGCCATCGAGAAAATCCAAATTGATTTTGAATCGCTGCCATTCGTGATCGATCCGCTCGAGTCTTTGCGGCCGGGTGGTCCCAACCCGCGAACCGATGGCAACGTCTGGACCCGGCCAGCAGCAACCGGCGGACAAGGTCCGGGCCAGCCCGCGGTGACGGAACTGAAATGGACCAAGGCTGACTTCGAAGAAGAAAAGCACGGTCGTCTTCCGATGGGCAAGAGTCCCGACCAGTGGACTTACGGGGACCTCAATGCCGGCTTCAAGAATGCGGCACTCGTTCTTGATGAGACATTCGTCACTCCCGATACCAGCCATCAGACGCTCGAAACGCGCAGTGCGATGGCCTATTGGCAAAACGGCAAAGTTTACATTTACACGGGCACCCAAAGCACCGCGCAGACACTTCCCGCGATCGCGCGCTGGTTGAACATCAGTCCCGACAATGTCGTTTTCGTCAGTGAATACACCGGAGGCGGATTCGGCAGCAAGATCACGGGCGGGGTGACGATGATCATCCCCGCGCTGCTGGCTAAAAAGACGAATACTCCGGTGATGATGCGCATCAGCCGTGAGGAGGAGACCTTCATCGGGCGCGCCCGTCCCAGCTTTCAGGGACGAATGAAAGTCGGCTTCTCAAAAGAGGGACAAATCACGGCTCTCGACATGTTCGTCGTTTGTGACAACGGTCCCTACGACGCAGTCGGCGATGCTCCGTCGTCGGGACGCATCGTCTCGCTGCTCTACCAGCCGCAGGCCATGCGCTGGCGCGGGTTGACGGTGCTCACAAACACGCCGCCGCGCAGCGCGCAAAGCTCCCCGGGCGGATTGCAGGGGATTGTCATTATCGAGCCCATCATCGCGAAAGCCGCGCGCAGACTTGGAATCGACCAGGTAGCGATCCGCCGCATTAACTGCCCGGAAGGTAAGGCGCAGCTTGGGCCTGCAATTCAGGGGAAACGCCAGTACGCCACCAGCGCATTCCTGAAAGACGCGCTCGACCGTGGCGCAGAGCAGTTCAAATGGAGCGAGCGGGTCGCGCGTACTCCGAAAAGAATCGGCACGAAAGTTCGCGGCGTTGGCGTTTCCCTCAGCTGTTACGTTGGCGGAACCATTGGATTCGACGGGCTTCTCGTTATCAAGCCCGATGGACGCATCACCTTCCAGTCCGGAATCGGCAACCTGGGAACCGAGTCGGTGATGGATGTTCATCGCGCGGGTGCGGAAGTTCTCGGCGTGCCCTGGGAAAAATGCAACGTAGTTTGGGGCAGCACATCGAGAGATCTTCCGTTCACTTGCGTCTCCGGCGGAAGTCAGACAACGCACGCCATGACGCGGGCAGCCTACGCGACGGCGATGGCGGCTAAGCAGAAGCTTCAGGAAATCGCGGCGAAGAAACTCGGCGGGAAGCCTGAGCAATACGTGGTAGCGAACGAACGCGTTTTCCGCAAAGGCGCTGGCGCCGGCATGACCTTAGCGCAGGCCGCGAAACACGCCATTGAATTAGGCGGCATCTACGATGGCCACGAAGCGCCCGCCGATGTCCACAAATTGACGAAGGCGTCGGTCGCGGCGTTGGCCGGACAAGGCTTGGTGGTTGCCGCCAAGGACAACTACCCGCGCGATGGCTCGACATATTCTTATGTCGCCAGTTTCGCTGAGGTTGAAGTCGATGTCGAAACCGGCAAGTACCACGTCGTCGATTTCCTCGCCTCCGCCGATGTCGGAACGGTTATCCATCCCCGGGCCCTCGGCGGACAAGTGCTCGGCCGTTCGACTCTCGGCATCGGCCACGCGATTGGCCAGAAATGGGTGTTCGATCCTCGCTACGGCGAGATGCTCTCCAAGCGCTTCTACCAAAGTAAACCGCCAACGATTCTCGATGTTCCCGTCGACATGCAGTGGACTGCTCTGGATATTCCGGACCCGGAGACGCCGGTTGGCGCTCGCGGTGTCGGCGAGCCTCCAGTCGGAGGCGGCTGCGCTTCGATCTTAAATGCCCTGTCGGATGCCCTGGGAGACGAAATTTTTCAGCGCGCTCCGGTGAACGCCGACACGATTTTGACCTCGCTCGAAGCGGGCCGGCCGATGCAGCATCCGCTGATGGCCCATATATGATGGCCCACATTTGATGGACGATATTTGACGGGGATTTAAAGGAGCCTTATGGCTGTCGTACGAGACGTAATGGCCGCGTTCGAGTTGTTTCAGCCCACGTCCATCTCGGACGCGCAGAATCTTCTCGAACAGCACGGACCCGACGTCTGGGTCCTGGCCGGAGGTCTCGACAGCTTCGACTGGCTGAAGGATCGAATCAAGAAGCCGAAGGTGGTGGTCGATCTGAGCGGAATCGGCGAACTGCGCGAAATTCGCGCCTTGGGAAACAATGGCAACGACGGCATCGAAATCGGCGCCATGACGACGCTCACCGAAGTTGTGAATCATCCCATCATCAAGCAAAAGTATGATCTGCTGGCGCAGGCTGCGGAATTGGTGGCATCACCGCAGATCCGCAACCAGGGAACCATCGGCGGAAATGTTTCGCAGGATACCCGCTGCTGGTACTACCGAAGCGGTTGGCCGTGTTACCGCGCCGGCGGCAATATTTGTTACGCCGACACCCCGGAAGGCCGCAACCGCGAACATGCGATTCTGCACGCCGACCGCTGCGTCGCCGTGAATCCTTCGGATTCCGCTCCAGCCCTAATTGCCCTCGACGCCAAATTTGTCATCCGCACCCGCAAAGGTGAGCGGATTGTGGACGCAGAAGATTACTTTATCGGTCCTGACATCGACATTACCCGCCTGCATATCTTGCAGCCCGGCGATTTGCTTACAGCTATTCGTATTCCCTCGACGTGGGCGGGCGCGCAATTTTATTTTGAGAAAATTCGAGACCGCAACGTTTGGGACTTCCCACTGATGAACGTCGCCGCCGCCATGGTCACTTCCGGCGCTAGTTCCGGCGCTAGTTCGGGCGAAAGCTCAGCCCCCAGTTCCCCTCAGACGATCGACCGCATTCGAATTTCGGTGAACGCCGCCGCCGCGCGTCCCTTGCGTCTGAAGGCAGTTGAAGACGCAGTACGCGGCAAGCCGCGCAACGCCACAACAGCAGAGATGGCGGGGAAACTGGCCGTGCAGGGAGCAGTCCCATTGCAGTTCAATTCCTACAAGATTCCGCTGATGAGAAATCTCGTGAAGCGCGCCATCGTGGGAGCAGGCGCAGGAACTGGAACAGAGGAGGCAACATGGGCTTCTTAGAATGGGCGACAAGTCCGTGGGGACAACTTGTCCCAATCCATATTGCCTGGTTCTTGATTTGGGTCGCGGTGATCGCGGGATTCCTCTTCTTCATCGTCCACGCCGCTTATCTGCGATATTTCGCCAAACCAAAAGAGTTTGCCGGCACGATTTCGCCCTCCGAAGCGGCGCGAATCCCTGAGCATGTGCCCAGACACTCGCTCACCGCGCGGCTGTTTCACTGGATCATGGCAGCTGCCATGTTCACACTGCTGTTTACCGCCTTTCTGCCGAAAGTTGGCGTCCGGTTTCCCTGGGTGACCTATCATTGGATCGCGGGCGCACTCTTGACCGCTTCCATTCTTTTTCACATCGTCCACGCATCCTTTTTTATGGATTTCTGGGCGATCTGGCCCGATCGGATTGATCTCCGGGACGCATGGCGAAGAACGCTGCGCTTTGCAGGCAAGCCGGAGCCGCCACCTGATCGATTCGCCAAGTATCCTCTGGAAAACAAGCTCTACCACGGCGCCATCATCGCCGCCGGCCTCTCTGCAATCGTCACTGGTGTGTTCATGATGTTTCGTGTGCGCACCGTCTTCTTTCCCCGCAATCCATATCTCTTCAGCGACATGACTTGGGGGATGATGTATGTACTGCACGGCCTCGCAGGCGTCGGCCTGATCGCGTTGATCATGGTTCACATCTACTTCGGGCTGCGGCCGGAGAAACGCCCAATCACAAAGTCGATGATCTTTGGCTGGATGAGCCGCGACTTTTATTTGAAAGAGCATGACCCCAAGCGGTGGGTAGTGGAGACACCTTCGTCTCCATCTTCGTCATCCCCATCTTCTTCGGCATCGGACTCCGAGCGTTTGCAAGGGCGAGGGCTAACCGATGCTGTCTGAAGTTGCGAATCGCTGTGAGGCCGTGGAAGAGTGCTACGAGTTTATGCTGGCCTACGCAGCGCAGGGTCTTCGCACTGACGAAGGCAGCAAATCGGGTGGACAGGTTCGTGAGTTCCTGCATCGCGCCGTAAAAGCTTTGACCGGGCTGGCGGAAGTCTATACGGTGGCGATCCGGGAGAAAGGTCTTGAGCCAGCCGAAAAATACGCGGCATTTCTTGCGGTTCTCGATCGCGACTCCCGCGACTCTCTTGCCGCTCTTCAGTTGGTCCTTGCCCAACCCGTCATCAGTTCGCAGTTAATTGATAATCTCAACGCTTCCATTCATCTCCGCGCATTGCTCACCGACTTGTTTCTGCTGGATGAAATCCTGAAGACGCAGGTCAAGCCGGCCGATCAGGTTGTCACCAACAAAAGCGGCTGAGGCAATCGGCGAGCGACAATCCGATTCAGCGTGGCGCGGGCGCCCCCGTCCGCGAAAAGCGGCGACTGGCGGGGCTGCAGCGGAACACATCTCGGGCGCGGCCTGGGAAAACCCTATACATTTCCCTTGACAATCGTTGACAACTAACGTAAAAATGCTGGCACTTAGGCCGTTGCCCCCAGTGTGTTTAGCTACTCGACGGCCTTTCTCCCGGAGGAGGTTAGACCCCTTTTGCAGTGGCCCAAGGAAAGGCCCGTCGGCGCATTCTTCTTCATTCTTTTACCGAATTCTTTCCTTTGATGTGCAGGCTCTTGCAGCGATGCGGGCTTGCATGATCGCGCGGCGGAAAATCCCAAACAAAATGTGACGCGTGTCACATATATTTTGTAGGATTTGCTGCGAGATAGTGCCACGTTGGGTGTCACGCGGTCCTTTATCTTGCAAGCTTCCAGGAGCCTGCAAGGCAGGCCGATTCAAAACAGAGCGCTTAAGCGCCGCTCGCGCAAGTGGTCCCCAGGTACGCGAGAACGACACACGAGAACGACACGCGCGAGAACGATTCAGACAGCAATATTCGCGGCAAATGTTCGGAGCATGTTCTGAACATGTTCCGAACACCGAAGTTCGGAACGGGTAGGGAAAATGCAGGTTCTTCACCGCCGGGCCCTAGATCCCTCTTTTATTTACAGTGAGGCAAAGTGTGCCTGGCGGCGCAAACACGTTCTGGTCCCACGCCGGTGAGACCGTAAGCGATATAGAAAGGCCCATTACGGGGAGGGAATTGTGAAAATTACAAAGGCATTCGTGGGATTAGCGGTCGTGGTCGCACTCATCGCGGCGTTCAACGTTTTTTCTTTTGGACAGTCGGGCAACGAGCCCCGCGTCACCCAGCAGATCGACGACAGCAATCTCGTGCGCCTGTACCGCAACACGCGCCCCGAGGCGAATTTCAAGAACGATCGCGGCGCGGTCGCCGACACCTACGACATCGACCACATCTGGCTTCAGCTCCAGCGCTCCAGCGAGCAGGAACAGGAACTCGACCAGTACATCGACCAGCTCAACGACCGCACCTCGCCCAACTTCCACAAGTGGCTTACGCCCGAGGAATACGGCCAGTTCGGCGTCGCCAAGGAAGATATTGATAAGGTCGTCGGATGGCTCGAGTACCACGGCTTCCGCGTCAATCAGATCTATCCCAACAACATGCTGATCGACTTTTCAGGCACCGCTGGCCAGATCCACGATGCCTTCCATACCAGCATCCACAATCTTGAAGTGAACGGCGAGCAGCACATCGCCAACATGAGCGACCCGATGATCCCGGCAGCGCTGCGCCCAGTCGTCCACAGCATCGCTTCACTGCATGACTTCAAGCCCCACCCCAGCATGAAGCAGAAGGGGAATTACACCTTTGGCAGCGGTGCCAACACCGATTTCGCCCTCACGCCACAAGACACAGCAGTCATTTACAACGTCGCTCCGCTCTGGAACGCTGGTACTTCTGGACAGGGCCAGACTATCTACATAATCGAGGATGAAGATACCTACAACGGAACCACCGACTGGACTACCTACCGCAACAAGTTTGGCCTGACCACCGCCTTCCCCTCGGCAACCTACACCGAAGTGCATCCCGGGGGCTGCACCGATCCTGGGATCGTCACAACTGACGGCGCCGACGGCGAAGCGGCACTCGACGTGGAAGTCTCCAGTTCAATGGCGCCTAACGCTGCCATCGAGCTCGTCTCCTGCAAGGACACCGTCACTTTCGGCGGATTGATTGCCCTCCAAAACTTGGTTAACGCGGGTAGCGCTACGGCGAGCGCAAGCGTGGTCAGCATCAGCTATGGCATTTGCGAAGCCTTCAACGGCAACGGCGGCAACCAGTCCTTCTATAACACCTACCAGCAGGCGGCCTCGGAAGGCTATTCGGTTTTCGTGTCAACGGGCGATGAGGGCTCTTCTTCTTGCTCCGCCGACTTCTCTGCTGGCTCGGAGTATGACGTTGCCAGCATCGGTGTTACTGGCTGGGGTGAAACACCCTATAACGTAGCCGTAGGCGGCATCGATTACGAGGACGAATACAACGCGTTGGAAGGGGGCTCCGCCCAAAGCACTTACTGGTCGGGTGCTTTTACCGGCTCGGTAACCAGTGGTTCGAAAACCATTACGGCTACCACTGCAACCTTCTACTCCTGTGATGTTGGCCTCCCGGTTTCCGGCACTGGTATTGCGACAGGTGCGACAATCAGCAGCGTCACGAGCACCACTCAAGCTACGCTGTCGGCCAATGCTTCGGCCACGGAGTCGGGCAAGACCTTTTACTTGGCCAGTGGCTGCAACGTTGTTACGGGCAGCGTGTCGAGCGGTTCTCCGACTCTGACGACTTCGTCGGCAGTGCTCAGCAACGCGAACATAGGCAACACTGTTGCGGGAACCGGAATTCCATCTGGCGCGGTCATCACTTCGGTCAGCAGTTCCACTTCCGCGACCCTTTCCGCGAGCGCGACCGCGAATGAAACCGGCGAGACGATTACATTAACCGGTTATGGTTCCGCTAAGTCGTACATCCCGGAAATTCCCTGGAACGATTCCTGCGCGAGCGTTTTGCTTTCCTACCTAGAAACTGCCAGCGCCACCACGTATGGCACCTCAGGCTTCTGTAACTCAAGCACTGGCAAAGCTGACTTCCTTAGTGGCGGCGCTGGATCCGGAGGCGGCAGCAATTGCGCTCAAGGCAACGGAGGCACAGATCAGGGCGCAGACGGCATATCCGATCCGCAGTGTCAGGGTTGGCCCAAACCCTCCTATCAGTCGGGCTCGTCGCTATCGGGCGGCTCGGCCGTTTACGGACAGCCTACCGACGCGGTTCGCGACATTCCTGACGTTTCCATGTTCGCAGCCAATGGCGTTTGGGGACACTACGAAATAGTTTGCTGGTCCGACACTGCTGAGAGTGCCTACGGTGGCGCATCCTGCGCTGGCGCGCCCAGCACATGGTCCGGATTCGGCGGAACCTCAGTGGCCGCGCCGATGATGGCCGGCATTCAAGCGCTGGTCAATCAAAAGACCGGCGACAACTGGGGTAACCCCAATCCCATCTACTACCAGATCGCGCAAAGCGAATATGGCACGCAGGGTGGAACCTTTGCGGGAACGACCTGTAACTCAAGCGCGAGCGGTGGCCCGGCCAGTACCTGCGTCTTCAACGATGTAACGCAGGGCGATATGGACACAGCGTGCGAGTATAATGGCACTCTGGAAGAAGCTCATTGCTACAAACCATCGAGCACCTACGGCGTCGACAGCACGGACACAATCACTGCCGGCACTGTTATTTATGGCGGCTCCGGCTACACCACCGCGCCGACTTGCACCATCGCGGGACCGACCAACAACTCACCTTATAAGTTCAACGGCACCACACAGGTGTGGGCGGGCGGCACGCAAGCCACCTGTACGGCGACAATCAGCGGCAACACCACCACCACGGCCGTCTGGTCCGTCACCATGTACAGCACCACCGGCGTCGGGCAGACTATCGTGTTGACGAATCCAGCCGGGACAACAACCTGCGGTCCCTACACCCTGAGCGGAGCAAGTACGACGGCCATGGCTTCTGGCCTAGTGACGTCGATTGGAGCCACTGGAGCCAATTGCTCCTCACTCGTTGCAACGGCAACCAGTTCGAGTAACGTAGTGACGATTACCGCGAAGACAGCCGGCGCAGCCGGCAACTTCATCACGCAAAATGGCACGGGCTCGACCGAACAAGCCTTTAACGTCTACATCTCCAACACAACCCTCGGCCAAGGACCTTATTACGTCAGCGGCATCACCATCAACACCCCCGGTTCAGGCTATGCGCCGGAAACTCCCATCACGCTAACCGGCGTAGGCACAGGCGCAGTGGCCGTAGCCAATAGCAGCTTCGGAACCGCCGCTTCGTCCTATCAGCCGACTTATGGCGCAGCGCCCGGCTATGACTTGGCAACCGGTCTCGGCACCGTCAATGCATACAACCTCGCAAACTCCAGCGCATGGGGTGGCGCGTCCATCACCTGCACAAGCGTTCCATCGAGCGCAGCCTATAACAGCAACTTCACCATCTCCTGCTCGGACACCGACGGCATCGCGGTCAGCTACTACGCCAGTTCGGGCGGCTGCTCGAACTCGGGCGCGACTTACACGATGACCAGCCCCTCGACCTCATGCGTAATCAAGGTCGCGATCGCGCAAGGCTCGCCGGCGACGACCTATACGGTCACGGCTACCAAGGCCAGCCAGACCATCACGGTGACAACGGCGCCGCCAGGGACCGCCGCCTATAACAGCACCTTCCCTGTGGCAGCCACAGCTTCCTCGGGCTTGGCGGTCGCGATCACCACCTCGGGATCGTGCTCCGGCTCCGGCAGCGGCAGCGCCACCATCACCATGACCAGCGGCGCCGGCACTTGCTCGGTCATCTTTAACCAGTCGGGCAACACCTACTACTCGGCTGCGGCAACAGTCACCGATACCGCCAGCGCAACCACGGCCAGCTCTACGACAGGCGTTACATCGAGCCTGAATCCATCGATCTACGGACAGTCGATCAGCTTCTCAGCCACAGTAACGGGATCGAGTCCGTCCGGCACAGTCCAGTTCTATATCGACAGCACTGCATTTGGTTCAGCGGTGACGCTGGCATCGGGTTCGGCAACGTCAATCAGCACTTCAACGCTGGCCGTGGGAACGCACACCGTCACAGCAACCTACTCGGGTGACACGAACAACTCAGGCAGCACGGGCACGCTGTCCAGCGGACAGACCATCTACACGGCGACCGCAGGCACCATCGGCGTCACCCTAACCT
>JBAVYO010000095.1:0-21728 GCA_049698855.1 Terriglobales bacterium | reverse complement strand
GGTCTGATTCACCTGCTGCTGGTTGTCGCGCTGGTGATACTTGTCATTAACCTGGTGAGCGGCCGGCGCGCTGTAGTGTAAGACCGCCTGAGCTTTTCGAGGGTCCAAATGAAAAAGCAATACCTGCACCTCTCCGCTTATTCTTGCGACCAGTGTGCGGGCCCTGTGGTTACGGGCTCGACCGCAGTTCGTGAAAACGAAATATCGAAAGAGACCGACATTCGCAATGTGGGAGCGATTTGCCTGTCGTGCGGCCATCGGCCGAGCAAAGCAACCGAGCCGGGCCTGATCCATAACTTTCCGCCGACGCCATGGGGGCCGGTGAAACCAGCCGGCGCAAGCCTCGTTCCGGCTGCCTAGTTGGATGGGGACGCGCATTGCACGGAGGCGGTTATTCAAAACCGCGTCGAGTCGAAAGCGGCTGGCGTCAGCTGTGAGTTCAGCCGATTCGTCTGGTCAGAATTGAATGCTTCCATCCCGTATGCTTCGCCAGACTTCTCGCGAAAAAGGGGCAGCGGTCGCGTCATTTATTGGCTGAGCATATAGTGCCTGAGGATCGTCGGCTAGCGGCTGGGGAGCGGCTGCAGGCACGGCGTTAGCGCCTGTCTCCGGCCTGCTCGGGCCCCGCGGATTGACCGGCGTTAGAGCTCTTAGCTGTGCTTGTCGACGCTGCGCCGGCTTCACATTCATCACAAAGTGGACGGTCGCCAACAGGAATCGAGCCCCATCGGACTTGGCCACCAGCGCGTCCACAGACTTTAAAGCACCGTCGGGCAATTCCATGTGATCGGCCAGCATCACAATGGGTAGATCCGGCCGGACGTGCTTGATTTCATCAGCGACGACTGCGCCGTCTAAGAGGCCCAGGTGATACTCAAGGACAACCGCATCCACGGGCCGCGACATGAAAAGCCGCAGGCCATCGGAACCATTGGCAGCGGTTACCAGTTCGTATCCGTTCTCTTGCAACAAACTCAGTTGAGCTGGATCGCCGTGTATACACAACAGAGTGCTGTTGGTACCCATGCAGAACGGTATATCAAAACGCCTAACACGATTCTGTTCAAAATTGCTCACATGAACCGGAAGTGCCGGTCCCGTCCCTCAACCTGCTAACCGCTTGTTCGACTTGGTCAATTTTGACCAGCCCATAAGTCCCATCCTGTTCAATACTCACAAGACCCGGCACGAGCCAGGGATTTATGAAACCTCTGTTTTGGATTGTCCAGTTCGCTTTCGGATGCCATCATCGCCAACGCAGCAGTGTTTTCACAATCAAGAAACGGACCTACCAGGTCTGCCTCAAGTGTGGACAAGAGTTTGAGTACTCGTGGGCCCTGATGCATTCCATCCCGCCAAGTGTTGTCGAGCGTCCGCATATTCCGCTGAGCGAAAGCGGCCCAACCGCAATCCGGTCGATTTGAAGCTTCGAATGCGTCGTAACCTACATTTGCCCCGAGTGAGCAGTCTTGCTCAGACGTGAGGCTGGACATCTGCGATTCTAATTCCACTGAGTGTGCAGACTGGGCCGCGACGCCGATTCGCAGCTCTCATTTCAGGCCGCCCCGTAAGCGGCCACATCCAGCCAATCGGCATTCTTCATTCGCGTGTGCGCCGCGCACTTTGTGGCGATCCACCATCCGGCCGTGACAAGGTCGCGCATATTCAAAGCAGGGCAACATCTCCAGGCGGATGAGAGAAGTTAGCCCGCAACAGTTAAGGAAGGTCAAAGTTCATGCCTCTAATTCAATTGCTGGAAGTTCTGATCGTGGTAGGTGTCCTTCTGTGGCTAGTGAATCGCTTCATTCCCATGCAGGGGACCATTAAGTCGATTTTGAACGGCGTCGTGGTCATCGCCGTGGTTCTGTGGCTGCTGAACGTTTTCGGACTCTTTAATTCGCTTTCCCGAATCCACATCGGCAGCTAAACCACGCGCAAGGGAAGCCCGCTACGAAGGCTGACTGCACCAATACAAGATCGATAGAACGCAACGCGGCAGGCCCGCCTCAAGGAGATACTTTGAAGACCAAGCTTTTGTTAGTAGGACTCACTCTTAGTCTAAGCGTTTTTGCCCAAACCAACTCTCAAACGAACCCGGGCGTCGAATCGGTCAGTCCAACTCCCGTATTCCGCGTGAACGTAGTTAGCCGCAGCGTGCAGGCAGTCAACTACGAGCACCGCAGCGGAGCCTCCAGGCTCGATTTTACGGGCACAGCCTTAATGCCTTCCGCGAACGGTGAAGCCAAGGTGAATAGCAAGCGCGGGTCCATCGAGATCGACGCGGAATTTGGCGACCTGCGGGCGCCCACGACTTTCGGCAATGAGTACCTTACCTACGTTTTGTGGGCGATTTCTCCCGAAGGCCGCGCCGTGAATCTGGGCGAAGTATTGGTCGGCGATAACCATCGCAGCAAGCTGCGCGCGACCACCGACCTTCAGGCCTTCGCTCTGATCGTTACCGCCGAACCTTATTATGCCGTGCGGCAACCCAGCAATGCAGTTGTACTTGAGAACTTAGTTCGCGACACCACCAAAGGAACTACCGAAGCCGTAAACGCGAATTACGAACTGATGGAGCGCGGCGGCTACATTCCCACCGGCTACAAGTTCGATCCTGTGGTTCTGAATGCCCGGTTGCCATTGGAATTCTTCGAGGCGCGGAATGCACTGCGCATCGCTCAATCCGAGGGTGCCGAGCAGTATGCCAGCGGCAGTTATGAGCATGCAGTGCAGCTGATGAACAACGCGGACGAATTTGCCACGAGTCGGCACGTCGATACTAAGCCGCTGATCGCAGTCTCCCGTGAAGCAGTGCAGACCGCCGAGGATGCGCGTGCCATCGCGGTCAAGAAGCTGGACGAGATAAGGCTGGCGCGCGAACGCCAGGATTCAGCGGATGCTCAGGCGAAATCCCAGGGGCAGGCTGACATCGCCATTCGCCAAAAAGAGCAAGCTCAAGACGACGCGGCCCATGCGCAAGCAGCAAAGACTCAAGCAGAGTCGGATGCCGCCTCGGCGCGAGCGGACGCCGCCGCTGCACAAGCCGCGGCGTCGCAGGCCAAATCCGATATGGCGAACAGCGAGGCTTCATCAGCCAGCGCAGTATCCGCTGCTCAGGCGGATGCAGAACAGTCTCGTCTGGCGGCGCAGCAAGCACAGTCGGCCACGCAGCAAGCGGAGACGGACAAGGCCGCCATGCGCACGCGATTGTCGGAGCAGTTGAATTCCATTCTTCAGACCCGAGATAGCGCACGCGGGCTGATCGTCAGTATGTCCGATGTTTTATTCGACACCGGCCAATACTCGTTGAAGCCGGGTGCAAGAGAGAAGCTGGCAAAAGTCGCCGGTATTCTGCTCGCATATCCCGGACTCAACATTGAAGTCGGCGGCTACACGGACAATGTGGGTGCCGATGCAATGAACCAGACTTTGTCTGAAAATCGCGCCAGCTCGGTGCGCGATTATCTGGTGCAGGAAGGCGTAGCGACGAATTCAGTTTCGTCCAAAGGTTTCGGCAACACCTTGCCGGTAGCCTCAAACGACAATTCCTCCGGCCGGCAGCAGAACCGGAGGGTTGAACTTCTCGTGTCCGGCGAAGCCATTGGCAGTCCGGTGAACGTGACCACAGGGAGCTTGCAGTAACAGGCAAGCGCAAGCTGCACAACCAATTCAATAATGGAGGCAACACCTATGAAACTAGTTGGAGTTATCGGCACAGCAGTTCTGTCCTTAGTCCTCGGAGTCGCGGCTCCCGTGTTCGCACAGGAGCAGCACGAGCAGGAAGAACAAAAATCTAAACCCGAAGCGCAAGAACAGAAAAAAGCTCAGCCAGAGAAGGCTGCAAAACAGGAGCAAAAACCCGAAGCGCAGCAGGAGAAGAACGCCAAGCCGGAAGAAAAGAACGCAAAGCAGGAAGACAAGAATGCCAAGCCGGCAGAGAAAAACGCGCAGCAGGGACAGCGCGCCGCTAATAACGGTGGTGGCCGCATTCCCGCTGACAAGTTCAAAGCTAATTTTGGACAACAACACACATTTCGTGTCACCCAAGCCGATTACAGCAATCACCGCTTCCAATACGGTGGCTATTCCTTCGGATTCGTTGACCCGTGGCCCAGCAACTGGCTATACACGCAAAATGTTTATGTTGTTGACATAAACGGAGTGTATTACCTGTGCAACGCATCATTTCCTGGCGTTAACCTTGCCCTCAGCTTCTCGCTATAGTGGCGCGTTTCTAAACGTGACCGCTTAACTCAATCGGCGCGGGTCCATCGCTTGGGCTCGCGCCGATCCTGAGAACCACAACGAACCCGCAGCTGCAATCGCGCTGATCGCGGTACGCAAAAAAAAGGAGTCAACATGCTTGGAACTATATTGATCGTGATTTTGGTTTTAGCGCTCTTTGGTGCATTGCCACGATGGTCGCATAGCCGAAACTGGGGTTATGCTCCGACGGGCGGATTGGGGCTGATTCTCGTGATCGTCGTAATTCTCCTGCTCGTCGGTCGTATTTAAGCCATTGTGCCTGCCCTCGAACTTATTCAGAAGCCTTGCCTGATGCTTGTGATTGTGGATCGCATCCTATAGCAGTCTCCAATTCTGCCAGGGTGTGTACAAAACTGACCATCATGAAATGCAGAAACGATGCATAGTGAGTAGAGATATCAAACACAGGTTAAGAGGGGAGAACGACGATGGCTGCGAAACTCGCTACAGTAGACGATTGCCTGATGGCCCGCATGGAAGATGCTCATGCCATTCGCGAAGGGACTACGATTCCTCGCATCTCCAGCCACCAGTCGAGGGTGAGTGGCATGCATTTCGACTGCGGGTACCTTTCACCCTTCTTTATTACTAACCCCGAACGCATGGAGGTCGCTTTCGACAACGTCTACATTCTCATTCACGAAGGAAAAATCGATTCCAAGAAAGAGCTGCTCCCGCTTCTTGAACAGATTACAAAGGCTGGCAGGCCGCTGCTCATTATTGCGGAAGATTTTGGAGGCGAGGCACTGGCTACGCTGGTCGTAAACAAGTTGCGTGGTCCGCTGCAGGTTGCTGCCGTGAAGGCGCCTGGCTTCGGGGAGCAGTCCAAGCGCATTTTGCAGGAAATTGCTCTGGTTACCGGCGCCAGGACCATCGGCAAAGAGATCGACATCCAACTGAGAAACATTCAGATCTCCGATCTCGGCAGGGCCCGCAAGATCACCGTCAATAAGAACCATACGGTGGTCGAGGGCCCGGCAAAGCATCGCCGTCTTTCATTTGAGCCTGAGTCCCTCGCCCCCGCGAGTGTTTACGCTTCGCCCGCACAATCTGCGCAGACCCAAATGCAAAGATAAGAAATAGAAGATAAAAGATAGAAGATGGCGCAGCTTATATGTCCTGGTTATGGCATGCTGGGAGCGAAACGACCCCGCGACCGCGAGGTCCGCTCCTGTGCCTCGGAAACAAGCACAAGCTTCCAAAGTGGACGGGCTCGTGAATTCAGCGTAGACTTAAGCTTGAGTGAGCAGTTCCTCTCCTCTTTCAGGTTTCCTGAACTAAGTCAGTTCATCTGAAGTAAGTCCACCTTATTTCCGCAGTATATATGAAAGGTTTCCAATGATCAGTGTTAAGGCTCAAAGACCATCGCAGCCGACGACTGTCGCTGGCCCGAAAAGCTCTGCTAATAACGTGGTGACGATGTTAAACACTGCACCATCACAAGACAGAATAAGAGACCGGGCCTATCAGCTTTACCAGAGCCGTGGATGTGAAGCTGGCCAGGAACAACAAGACTGGCTCCGCGCCGAGAAAGAAATCCTCAGCCGGGGAAAGTAAGGCTGCCGCTTATGCGATCGGTAGAGCAGGATCGGAATGTTCTTCGCACGAACCTGCAATAATCTACGGTTATCGTCGTGCAAATGCTGATGAGAAAAAATGGGAGGCGGTTCAACTTGCCTCCCACATTATTCATCGTCCGAAACGAGAGGGAACAACCATGAAAAATACAAAATTCCTTGTAAAAGTGAACCGCGGCGGCACTCGCGCCCTTGAATATGTTCAGCGTATTGATCGGACTCCAATCCAGACCACAACCAACCGCAAGCTGGCACTGATCATGGGTAGGTTCACAGCCGAAGATGCTGTCGCCTCCATCCGGACTTCGCGGTGCACTCCCGAACTGATTTCCGTCTCGGTCCCCGCTTAAGCGCCCCGCTCTCCTTCCACGCGCTTCTGGTGTGGTGCGTCAAACAGATCGACATTCATGAGTCGCAGGTTTCCTCTGTGATCCCTCGGTGCCCTCTGTGGTGAAAGCCGTTGAGCTTCTCGCTGGACACCACCGATGACGCGGATCGAGGCACAATATTTAACGTTCACTATTTCCTGCGCGCTACGCTCGGGGGCTATTTTTACCGTGAAAATCGCCCTCGTCGTCGATGACGAGAACAGCTTTCGCGAGAGGGTTACAAGTCACAAACTTTGCTCATGTCAGCGTGGTACCATGTCTGCGATGTCCTGGTCACCGAAAATGGCTTCCGAGCGCTTTCATAGCTAAGAAATACACTACGCAGCGCCCCCCAGCACGTAAGCGGATACGACCCAACATCTGCGAATACAAAATGACAAACGGAAAAACGAAAAAAGGTGTGATTGGAATCCTCACCGGTGGCGGTGACGTGCCTGGCCTTAACCCGGCCATCCGCGCCGTTACCATTCGCGCCCTCCGCGAGGGCTGCCAGGTTATTGGCATCCGCCGCGGCTGGGCTGGGCTGGTCGACATTGTCCGCGAAAAAGACTTCGACAATAGCGAGAACTTTCAAACGCTGTCGGAGGATCTCGTCAACCGTACCGGCCGTACCGGCGGGACGTTCCTGCACACTTCCCGCACCAACCCCAGCAAGGTGAAAAAGGATAGCGTCCCCGCTCACCTGCAGTCTGCTTATAGCGCCGAGAAGAACGACTTGACCGCCGAGGTTCTGAAGAATCTGGATTGGCTCGGCATCGACTACCTCATTCCAATTGGCGGCGACGACACGCTCAGCTACGGCGTACGCCTTTATCAGGAAGGCGTGAAGGTCGTTGCCATTCCCAAAACGATGGACAATGACGTTCCCGGCACCGACTACTGTATCGGCTTCAGCACCTGTGTGACGCGCACCATTTCGATGACGAACAGTCTGCGCACCAGCGCTGGCTCGCACGAACGCCTCATGGTCCTTGAAGTCTTCGGCCGTTATGCCGGGTTCACCGCTATGCTGCCCACCATGGCCGGGGCCGCGAACCGCTGCGTGATCCCGGAGCACCAATTCGACATTGAGCGGCTCACCGAGCTATTGGTCTCCGACCGCCGCAAGAACCCCAGCCATTATTCAGTCGTGCTGGTTTCAGAGGGAGCGATGTTTCAAGGCGGCGAGATGGTCTTCGAGGCTGAGACCACCGACGCCTTTGGCCACAAGAAACTCGGCGGTATTGGGGATCTGGTGTCCGAGAAACTGAAAGAGCTTTCTCCCAAGTACAACAATGGCCGGGCGATCGACGTCATTAACCAGAAACTCGGCTACATGGTCCGCTGCGGCGACCCCGATGCCATCGACTCAATCGTCCCCATGGCCTATGGCAACCTTGCGCTGGACTTGCTCCTGGGCAAGGTCCACGGACGACTTGTCGTTCTCAGGAATGGCCGCTACGACAACATGCCCATTGACACCGTTACTGCGTCGAAAAAGGTTGTTAACGTAAAAGAGCAGTACAACGTCGATCGTCTCCGGCCCCACTACAAGAGCTTCGAAATGAAGCCGCTCTTTATCATGACCAGCGAAGTGGGATAGTTTTTTGTTCACGGAATAAACTCGACGATCCCGGGCCTAGCGGGCTGCGGAAAAACTCGATTCAAGCGGGGTTTGGGAAGGGCAAGAGTTCCAGAGGGTTGCGGAAAAACTCGGTCTGGCGGTTGATTTTGGGTGGCGCAGCGGTTCACCGCTGCGATAAGTGCCACGTTTTCAATGGCGGCTTTTAGCCGCCGAGGGAAATCTCGCCGCGCAAATGACTTTTTCCGCAACCTGCCAGGGCGGTTTCAGCGTCGCTGTACGTGCGCGTTGCTGTACCACGCTTTCGTAGAGATGGGGCTCGCCCCGTCTCCGCCGGACGAATTCCGTGGTTACAGCAATCCTGGATTCGCTCTCAATTCACTCGCCAGTTCTCCGCGACTTCATAAAGAGCGTTCGATTCCCCGTTTGGACCTGCTCTGCCACGTCGGGCAGTGTGAAGCCACGCCCAATCCCGCCGCCCAACATCCGTCCAATTGTGCCCCCCCGCCCCAAGTAGGTAACTGCCCGCCACTACGAACCACGATCTCGCATGAAACAGCCAAGCCCCGCGTGCGACCTTTCGCTCGGAAACCACAGCCGGAGCGCACATTTCCGTTGTGAAATGAAACGCAAGTTTTTTCATCTTGACTTCCGGCCTCGCAGAGTCAACAATACGCCTCGCAGTTTTGCAGTTCCCTGTATTCGCGATGCAGGGCAAGACTGTGAACGTCGGCTCGACCGCGCAGTCTGCGCAAAAACCCAAAAAGAACCAAAACCTTCGGAGGATATGTGAAGAAAACAAGTTTGTTTGTAGTCTTGATGTTGATCGTCGTAATCGGGGCTGGCACGGCCAGCTTCGCTGCTTGTACCGCTACCACGCTCTCCACTGCACCGGGAGTATGGGGGATCGAGTCCTATGGCTCAGGCCCCGGCGGGCTGACAAACTACCTCATTCAGGTCACCTTTGCTTCGGGTGGCACTTTCACTGGAACCGAGTGGGAAAGCGTCGCTGGTACGCTTAGCGGTCCTACTACAATCTCGGGCACGTGGGCTATGGGGTCGCCTGCAGCTGACTGCCAGGGCACCATAACCGTTACCAGCCCTTCTCAGCACTTCAATTTCGCTATCAACAGCGTTAACAAGGGCGGCACCATCGCTCAAACCGACTCCGGTTACACGCAGGCCGGTTTCATGGTCGCGCAGGGAACGGTAACGGGTGGTTGCAGTACTACCACCTTCAAGAGCAAACAATTCTCCCTTTATTCCTACGGCACCATCCCAGCGGTCGGCGGTACCGTTAGCGCTACGGGAGAAATTAAGTTCGCTTCGACTGGAGCAACGTTTGCTTCCCTCCCGACTGTGACCCTTGACCTCGGCGGGGCGGGGAATTTCACAGTTCCAGCCACCGGAACTTCTACAATCGGCTCTAACTGCCAGGGCAGTGGAGTCCTCACAGTGCCAGCGCTGGGACAGTCATTCGATGTCGATACCGTGATCGTAGACAGCGGCAAAGAAGCCCTGTGGATCGTAACCAACTCCGGCGATAACGTCTCTGGATATTTCTTGGAGTAGTGGACTGGCCCTGGCGGGAGGCCGCCCTTCCGCCAGCACAACCACACCGTGGATGTGCCCCATCCTTCGCGAACTTTTCGGGAAGGGTGGGCCGGCCGGGCTGGTCGCACCATGGGCCCCGTTCCTGTTCGCCGGATCGCGGCCAACTGCGCAAACGTGCTTGCGGGACGGACTGAAGAGCGGCTCCGTGAAAACAAGCGGCGACGCGTGCCAGAAGTTTTTCAACACGCCCTTAGGTTGCTTCAATTATATTGTGTAACCGTGGTTCGGCGTGCGGGCTGACCTGGGTACCAGCCTTCGCGTCTCGCTGTGAACTGGCTTGTTCTCGGCAATGATTAGCTCCGTCGAATGGCGCGCCCCAAGAAAATCAATGCATATGGATCACAATATTTTTGGAACCACTGTTCTTTGTGGTTGGCGCCAATACTCGTGGAGTAATGACTCCTTTGAATTGAAAGAGTAAGCTTGTTGCGCCCTGTTGGCGTCTCGGCTGCCACGTGCCGGGAGATACGGGAATTCGATCCGCCGAACGCAAGACCGGGCCAGAGTCGAGATGAAGTGTCGTTGTTGTTGATCAAAATTGGGGGATCCTGATGTTAATGAGAAACACGAAAGCGTGGTTCCGCTCAGGCGGATGCCTGCTGCTACTGTTGGGGCTGTTGACTGCGGCCCATGCTCAAGGCGTGGGCACAGCCTCCGGCATAAAAGGAACCGTTACTGACGCTTCGGGCGGCGTTTTGCCAAAGGCGAATGTGATCGCTGAGGATGCCGGGAAGGGCATCCGGCGCAGCGCGGTTACCAATGCCGGTGGCGGCTATCTTTTAACGGGATTGCCCCCGGGCACCTACGACGTGAGCGTAGAGCTTGCTGGTTTCGGAACCGAGATCCAGAGGGGCCTGGTTGTCACCGTGGGACAGACCGTGATTCTGGATTTTCACCTCAACGTCGCATCAGTAAAGGAAACCGTTGAGGTGTCAGTCGATTTGCCGACGGTAGATACAGAGAAATCAAGCCAGTCGAACACCCTGACCCAGGTCTATATCCAGGATCTCCCGATTGACCGCCGGGACTATCTGACTTTCTCCCTGCTCGCGCCCGGTGTTTCCAACTCTACCCGGCTGGCCGATGACACGGACTATCGTGTCAAGCAGTTCAGCAGCAGCGGACTCTCCTTCTACGGCAGCAACGGCCGCGGCAACAGCGTCACGGTCGACGGCGGCGAAGCTAATGACGACGAGGGCGGCGTCCGCCTGACCTTGGGCCAGGATGCAGTGCAGGAATTCCAGGTTAACCGCAGCAATTATGGCGCAGACATGGGCGGAGCCAGCGGTGCCACCATCAACATCGTGTCGAAGTCGGGCAGCGACGACCTGCATGGCAGCGCCTTCGGCTTCTTCCGTGATGGCGCCATGGATGCCCGCGATCCCTTCGCCTTCAGTCCGGCGCTCGCGCCAGACCCGACCTTCTCTAATTTCAACACCCATTCGTTCGGCGATCCGATCAAAAATTCGCTCAGCCGCCAGCAGTACGGCGGCGCTGTCGGTTTCCCAATCACGAAACACAAGACCTTCCTCTTCACTTCTTTCGAAGGCCTGCGCCAGAATTCCCAGAATTCCGTTCCCCTGCTGACAGACAGCTCGATCTTCAACGGACCAACCGTCACGGGAACGAACTCCTTTGCCACGAGCGATCCAAGGTACGGCCAGCAGCAAATTCTTCAGCAGCTGTATAACCTCGGAAATTCCACGTCGGTGCCGTGTGTAACCAATCCCGATGGTTCTCAGGGGCCCCCCATCCCGGCGGCCTCCTGCGCCCAGTTACTCCAGGACTACTTGGCCGTCAACCCTAACGCTGGTTTTCTTTCACAACAAAACCAACTAGTGGAAGGCTTCCTCGTAAGCCAGCTTGAGAAAAATGGCGGAGTGTTTGCCTACGATACGCGGCAGTACCTGGCATCGGCTCGTGTCGACCACCGTATTAGCGACAACGACCAGGTATTCCTGCGCTACAACTACGGGCACGGCTTGGAGGAGTCTCCCGACGTGCAATCCTTAACCGGGTACTCACGAGGCAGTTCCGTGCAAGGTTATAACCACACATTGCTGGCCTCGTGGTTCCACTTGTTCGGTGCGAGCACCGAGAATGAAGTCCGGGCGCAGTATAGTTACAACCATGTAAACGTTATTACCAACGAACCCGCTGAGGTTGGACTTGATATTTTCGGCGTCGCGAATCTGGGAACGAACATCTTTCTACCCAACTATGAGATGCTGCGCCGCTATGAGTTTGCGGACAACCTCACCCTCACCCGCGGCCACCACACCATGCGCCTCGGCGGCGAAGAGCTGCTCCGGGGCAATCACACTCAGACCGACGTCTTTATGCCGGGCCGCTTCGAAGTCGGGCCAATTACGGGAGGCGTGCTGTCCCCGTGCTTCAACCCCACTTTTTCTGGTCTTAATGACTGCGGACTCACCACACCTGGCGCCAATCTGAGCTCGCTACAGGCGTTCTCATTGGCGGAACCTACGATCTTTGAGGACGGATTCGGCACTCCCACTTACTCCAAGACCAGACCGTTCACCGCCGCGTATTGGCAAGATACCTGGGCATTGAAGTCTAACTTTACTCTTACCTACGGCATCCGCTATGAACTGGACTCGCAATACCAACCTTTGCGCACTCCCTGGCACAACTTTGCCCCCCGTGTTTCGTTCGCGTGGGATCCATTCAACAACCATAAGACCGTGATCCGTGCGGGATACGGAGTATTCTATGGACAAATTTACGACTCCATCCCTGGTGTCGATCTGGCGCTAGGTGTTCTGAACAAGAATCACACCGCGGTCGAGAACACGTTGCCCTATGCCAGCGCCGACCCCGGCAGTCAGGTCAATAACCTGCTTGCGACTTGCGGGATAGAACTGCCTAATAAGGGTACGGTGGCGGGCACCAATACTCCCACCAGCCCTTGCAGCCGGCAAATCGGCATTTATATCGATCCGATTAATGTGGCAACCCTTCTCGGCCCTTACGCTCCAGCGAACTCCAATGCTCAGTTCGTATTCCAAAACCTGTTCGCGCAAGGGAATCCCGGATTCAGCGGTGGAGTAAACAATGGGGGAGTGATTGGCTGCACTACGCCGCCCCCAGGAAGCTATGGTTGCATCACCGCGAGCGATCTTACTGCGGCATCGAATGGCCTTTTCGTTCCCACCAATAGCGGCCAGGTTCCCGGCCTAAGTGTATTGTTCAGCAACCAGGTGAATTACCAGAGCCCTTACTCACAACAAGCTGAGTTTGGCATTGAGCGGCAGTTGGGGCCTGGCTTCTCGGTTGCCGTGAGCTACATCTATTCCCACACCGTTCATCTTCCAGTGGCGATTGACACCAACATGAAGGATCCCGGTTTTGTGACGGCAACCCTGGCTAACGGAAAGACGGTCTCCTACCGCGACTGGAACGCATTTGCTCAGTTCGACCCCCTTTACCAGACCACAAAGAGTTGTGGCGAACCCGTACAGGGCCCCTTCAACTGTTACTACAGTCCATTCGTTGTCCAAAACAACCAATACACTTCGGCCGGGTCCGCCCTTTATCAGGGTGGCATTATCGAGTTCAAGAAGCAGTTCAACAAGACCACTTCGCTAATGGGAAATTACACTTACAGCAAAGCGGCCGACACAACCACGGATTTCAACAGCGATTACGGACCGCAGGATAACCTGAACCTGGGCGGAGACCGCGCTCTTTCCAACTTCGACGAGCGGCACAAAGTGGTAATCGCGGGCGTCCTCGACAGTCCATGGAGAGGCGCCCTGTCCGGCTTCCAGGTGGCGCCGATTTTCAATTACAACAGCGGGCATCCTTTCAATTTGCTGAGTGGAGAGCCCACCAACGGCGACAATCACCCCACCGATGGCCGCCCCATCGGGGCTCCTCGTAACTCTGGTCTCGGCCCAAGCTACGCCGCTTTCGACGCGCGCATAAGCTGGCATCACAAGGTGGGCGAAGGAAAAACTCTGTTACTCTCGGCCGAAGGTTTCAACATCGCGAACCGCACTAACTATGCCAGCGTCAACAATCAGGTGGGCCCGCTGTTTGCGATTGCCGGGCCGCCAAATTGTCCAGCCGGTGGCCCATGCGGGTCCGGTTATACCACCTTCCACGTGCATGGCATCGAACCCGGAACAAAAGTGAACGGAGGCACCGTGAGTTCCAGCACGCCCCTGGCCTTCACCTCCGATTTCCCGAAGCGTGAGATTCAGCTCGGGCTGCGCCTCACGTTCTAGGTCACTCGAATTACCTGGTAAGCGGGTGGGAATCTCCCTATAAGGCCCTGAGCCGAACATTAATGCGTAAAAGCCTGATTAATAATGAGTTAGGAGGTTCTCCACGTTCCTGGTCCGCCCGCGGTCCTCACTCTATTGAAAGCAAAAATCTGCCTGCGGCCGGCCAGCGAGCTACAATAAGCTACTCGCGGATGCAGGGGGAACACCGCGACTGACGTGGGGTCCAGAGAATTTGTCGCTCGGTGTCAGGGAAATCCAAGGTGCGTTTAAGGACAAACCAGACGGCGTACGTTCAAGCATCATTCAAGGAGCAATCATGAAAAGATCGGCCAGACTCTTTCTGCCCTTGATTTGGATGTCGCTGCTGGCGATAACACATACCACGTTTGCTTCGACTCCCAAAGCCGCGATCGGTTACCTGGTGACGAACAATGACAATGGCCCGGGAGAACCGGATATTGCCACTTTCTTCACCATTGCGGCCGATGGCACGTTGAGCGACCCGATGCCGGTGACTCTCGCCGGGGAGGGAATTGGGGGCGGGTATTTTGCGGCAAACCGCGTGAGCGTGCTCAACAATCCCGGTTCGCCCTGCGTCTTTATTTCCGAGGCATCGACCAACACAATTGCAGGAGTTCAGGCGCTGACACAGACTGTAGCTGGCGATTTCTCCGCCTCCCACACTGACAACGGCGCTGACAACGGCATCGGCATGGTGCTGAACGGCAGCTACCTGTACGCCAGTTTCTCAACCTCCTCCACCATTGCAACCTTCGCGGTGCAGGCGGGATGCGAACTCCAATTTCTGAGCGACATCTCTCCGGCCGGCTTGAGTGGCGGGGCTCCCAAGGCAATGGCCTTGTATGGCAATTTGCTGGTTGTGACTTATGGAGATGGTTCCATTGAATCGTTCGATATCTCCGGCGGCTTGCCGGTTTCCAACGGCGACGAGCAAAACGCCACCGGGTACGCCAGCGACGATTTTCCCGATGGCGTGGTCATCACACCCGACGGCCATTACGCCATTTTTGGCGACGATGCCAGTGGCGCGGCGGTCGAGGTTTCGGATATCTCATCAGGCCAGTTGGCTCCGACCGTCCTCTACGGGTTGCCCTCGGGCTTGAATTCCAACAACGTTCTTCTCAGCCCAGATGGAACGCTGCTGTACGTCAGCAACAATACTTCCGGTCAGGTCAGTGCAGCGTTTTTCGACGCGGCCACGGGAACAGTTTCCGGAAGCTGCACTTCCGCTGAGCTTAGAGGTTTCGATTCCACATTTTCTTTCCTGGCAACCTTGGCAACTCCAGCGCCAACAGGGACAGGTTCGGAGCTATACGTCGCTGAGTTCGGCCAGCCATCCGCCATTGGCATCATCCAAGTGGGTTCCAGCAGCGGTCATTGTACCTTGACCGAGGCTGCCGGATCGCCTGTATCCGCCCCCAGTAACGGCTTGCTGTCCATTGGAGTTGTGTCTACAGAATCGTTAGGACTGTATAGTCCAGTTCCAGGATCGACACTTTCTAGTAGTACAGCTACCTTCCAGTGGTACGGTCCCGCCGCAGCCACCGCGTTCCAGTTCGAAGTGGGATCGTCCGCCGGCGGCAGCCAGTACTATCAGTCCGGCACCCTTCCCGCGACGACGCTCTCGGCCACAGTGAGGGGGTTGCCCAGCAACGGCCGCACGATCTATGTGACCCTCTCTTGGCTCGTCAATGGTGCCTGGGTCAGCAACGCATACACCTACACCACAGGCGACGTGCGTCTGCATATTGATGTGCCAACATACTGATTGCATCGGGAGCACGCCTTAGCATTATGTGGATCACCCTCCGGTCGTAGGTTGCAAATGTGAGGAGTTCGATTATGAAGTTTCTCAAGTTGGTAATGGCAGTGCAGGTAGTCGGACTGGCCTTGGTTACGGCCTCGGCGCAAGTGGGGAACTGTCCGTCGCGCCCTGTTCCGGGCACGCCTATTGCGAATCCGCTGGACCTATATAGCCAGAATGGAACGCTCAACGTCGCACTGGCCTTGAACAATGGCCTGGATTCTGAGGGGTACACGCACGATTGTTATAACTATGCCACCGGCAGCGGAACGATCGAGGCTCCGACGCTTCGCCTCAACCCCGGCGATACCTTGAACCTCACCTTGACCAACCAGCTCAATCTTCCCGTGGCGAACGCCGCGCATGCGAAACACCCAATGCACATGGGTCCAATGACCATGGCCCCAATGAAGATGTCAAAGTCTCCCTCGGATACTTCATGCAATGGCGGTACCATAACTCAGAACTCCACCAACCTGCATTTCCATGGTCTCAATATCCCCCCGGTTTGCCACCAGGATGATGTCATCAATACGTTGATCCAGCCCACCGATCCGCCCTTCCAGTATCAGATTCAAATCCCGAGCAACGAGCCGCCGGGTTTGTACTGGTACCACCCTCATCCCCACGGGTTCACGACCAACCAGGTGAACGGCGGGGCCTCCGGAGCGCTCATCGTTGGTGGTATCGAAAATGTGAAGCCGCAGGTAGCGGGGCTTACGGAGCAGGTGCTGCTCGTGCGCCAGCAGTTTCTGAATCCCGGTTCCTGGCTGCCGGGTCCCTATGAGACCACGCTCAACTTTGAGACTGTCGTTACGCCTCCGCTGCACTCCCTGCCCTTGATTGTCGCCGACCCCGGCGAGCAGCAATTCTGGCGCGTGCTGAACGCTTCCACGCAAGGGTTTCTTTCCTTGCAGATTGCGTATAACGGCGCGCCCCAAAGCCTGGAGCTGATCTCAGTCGATGCCGTCCCCGTAACCGGCAATCCCTACGTCACGACCATTAACATTCCGCCCGCGGGCCGCGCTGAATTTGTGATGACCGGACCACCCGAAGGTGCGAACGCTATTTTTGTCGACTTGGGATTCAATACCGGGCCAGTGGGTAACCCCAATCCCGCGCAAGTGCTCGCCAATATCGTATCGAGTTCGGACGCTGTCAAACGCAACCTTCACGTTCCTCCAAAGCACAGCATTCCTGCCGCTAAGGTCCCGCCCGCTGCCAGACAACGATTTGCCAATCTGGCCACTGCGAAGGTCACGGCCGCGAGGAGCCTTTATTTCTCCGAGGCCACCGAGGGCACCAACGGCCCCACCAACTACTTCATCACGGTTCAGGGACAGACTCCCGCGGTGTTCAATCCCGCGCTGCCTCCCGCCATTGTCACCAACGTGGGTGCGGTTGAGGATTGGACAATCGAAAACCACAGTTCCGAGGAACATGCATTTCACATGCACCAGATCCATTTTCTGGTGATGGCGATCAACGGGAAGCCTCTGCAAACTCCTGTGATGCAAGACACCGTCCTGATCCCCTACTGGGACGGCAAGTCGCCGTATCCGAGTGTGAAGGTGCGTATGGATTTTCGCGATCCCGAAATCGCGGGTACGTTTGTCTACCACTGCCACGTTCTCGACCATGAAGATGGCGGCATGATGGCCGAGATCCAAGTGAATCCATGATTTCTTGGTCTCAGCGCTGACTGCGGGCCTCCGATGATCCGTTCGAGGCGGGGTAGCTTGGACCCTAGTATTTAGACTCCGGGATTATTACGAGAAGCGTCCGGAGCATAGCGCCGTCACCTTGCCGGCGGTTCCGAGGGCGTCCTCGCCCTCGTCGCGTCGGGTGAGAGTGGGAACTTCACACGGTCACTATTAGTCCTCGATGCACCTATCCAATGAGTAGAATGTGTTTTACAAACAGGCCTTGGGTAGGGCATGGCTTTAGCTATGCCGCCTGCGGCCCACTCTGATGTGGCTTTATCCGCTGCGGACCCTTAGCTGGATAATCCGAAAGTCCATTCATGAAATATGCTCTAGTATTTCCGCTTCTCGCATTTTGCCATCGGTTTTTTTGAGTCATATGTCACAGGCGTAGCGTCCACAAGCGTGTTATAGTGACCAGCTTCCTAGCTCAGCCCTAAAAGAGGCACGTTATGGCAGAGATCTTACGCCCAATGTCAACGGGCGAACTGATGGACCGCACTTTCTGGCTCTATAAGAAGAACTTCCAGCTCTTTGTCGGGATCGCCAGCCTTGGCGCCGCGAGTTATCTCGTGTTCGAGTTGCTGACTATCAGCTCGACATCGCTGCGCGCGGGAACGGCGCAGCGAGTGAACCCGTTTTCGGCGGCCTACTTGGGTATTGGCTTCCTGGCCGGATTTCTCATCATGATGGCGGGCATGGCGATTGCGCACGCCGCCACCGTCAGAGCTGTGGCTGCGGTACACCTGGGCTTACCCATACGGATTGTGGATGCGTATAAATCCCTGAAAGGCCGAATCTGGCGGGTGCTGGGAGTGTTTGTCGGCATTTCGCTGCTGGCCGTGGTAGCGGTAATAGCCGCGGCCCTGCTGATTGCAATCGTGATCGTGATGTTGCGGGTCCTATCGATCGGTTCCGGCCCAATCAACGGCGGCCGCGAAGCTGCAATATTCAGCGCCCTGATTGGGTTCGCCGCGATCCTCGCTATCTTTGTATCTGCCATGGTCGTCTGGGTCCGTTACGCATTGGCCATCGCATGCTGCGTCGTCGAGGACCTGGGAGTAATCAAGTCTATCAAGCGCAGCGCGGCGCTTTCCAAGGGCAGCCGCTTTCGTATTTTTCTTATTTACACTGTGTTCCTCATTCTGGGGGCGGTCGCGGCCGCTGCTTTGGGAGGACTCGCAAGCGTTTCGAGCAAGCTGATTTCTTATGTTCCGGCACGGCTTGTCCTGATCTCATTGGCGAGGTTCATCGCCAGTGCGTTGACGGGGCCACTGGCCACCATCGGAATTGCGCTCGTTTATTACGACGAAAGAGTGCGGAAAGAGGCTTTCGATTTGCAACTCATGATGAACACCCTGGATTCTCCCGCTCCCCCCACAAACGTGGCCATCCCCGTGCAACTATGACAATCGGGCTGCGGGCTGCAACGCTACTGGCGATCCTCGGCTTTGCCGGCTTCGCAGCTGGCGGAGAAACTCCGTTATCGCTCGCGGAATACAAGTCGCGGCTGGAGCAGTACAGCGCTCAGATCCATAAGGTTGCGCAGCATCCCGAATACGCAGTTGATTTCCACCGCGATGTCCCTTCCGCATTTCAGGTGCAAACACAATCCGGCGTCTTTACGGTCTCGATGGAGTTTCTGCACAAAGGGCTGGAAACGTTTTTGAAGTCGGCGCCTAGTTCAAAGCCAACGATTCTTTCCCGGTTGGACGGGCGCATTAACGCGATGGGGGCGGAAGCCGGCAGCTTTGAACAGGCGCGCGGCGGTGATCCGGTGACTCGCGAGCGTCTGACTCGGATACTCTCGGCACGCGAATTTGGCAGAGTCCGGGGGCCGACCGAACTCGAATTGCTCGAGCAGCGCATTCGGGATTGGATCAATAAGAAACTGGACAAGCTCTTTCCCTCGGCGCCCGACCTCGATCAGTTAGGGCAAATCTTCGTGTGGATTGTAATCGCCATAGTCAGTTCCATCCTGGCGGTCTGGCTTTACCGGCAATCGCGCGAACGGATGCTTGATACTCCGAAGGAAATCACACCTTTCGTCCCCTCGGCGAAAAGTTGGCGCACATGGCTGGCAGAGGCGCGCGAAAAAGCCAATTCAAGCGAGTGGCGGGACGCCATCCATCTTGGCTTCTGGGCAGCCGTATCGCGCATGGAAAGCGACGGGGTCTGGCCGCCGGACAAGGCTCGGACGCCGCGAGAGTATCTCCGCGCCATTCCCTCCTCCAGCGAGAACAAACCTTCGTTCGCTGCGGTGACTAAGACGTTCGAGGCGGCGTGGTATGGTGGGCGTCCGGCTTCGGCGGATGACTTTGAGCGCTTCCTGAGCGAACTGGAAAAGCTGGGGTGCAGAGGATGATCCGGCAGAACCGGCTCGCGATTGCCCTTGGAATTGCGATCTTGCTGCTCATGTCGGCCGTCGCCTATCTGCAATCGGAAGAAGAAAAGGGTGATGGACACCCCTCCAGTTACTCCAATCTGCGCAAGGGGGCAAAAGCCGCATTCCTTCTGTTACAACAGAGCGGATATCCCGTGGAGCGATGGGAGAGTCCCCCGAAAGACCTTCCTGCCGATGCGCATGGGATGCTCCTGGTCGTCGCCGATCCCGTGACCTATCCTAATGGCGAAGAGTCGAGCGCATTCTCGCGCTTTCTTTTGCACGGCGGATCGATTCTCGCGGCCGGCCTGCTGCCGGATGCATTCGTCTCCAAAGCCGATGCCACTGAGGGAGAGCTGCGAGTTGGCGGCGTCGAATGCACTGCGGCGGTCCCGAGCCACCTGACGCGCGGAGGTTCCATCGCAATGGATGGGAACTTTAAGTGGAACCCCAATGACACGGCGCCGGTGGTGCACTTTGTCGACAAGAATGGGAATGCCGTAGTCGTTTCCTATGCCGTGGGCGGCGGTTCGGTGGTGTGGTGGGCGAGCGCATGGCCCCTGGAAAACGCCGGCATTCGCGAGAAGAACAATCTGGAGTTATTGCTAAACTCGACGAGAGGTTACAAACGCATCTTGTGGGACGAATATTATCAGGACGAACATAAGAAAACTGCCGCGCACAAACCGATACAGGCTTACAAGTGGGCGCTGGCGCAACTTGCTCTAATTGCAGTCGTGGTCGTGCTGACTTACTCCCGCCGCAGCGGCCCGCTCGTCCCGCTCGTGCAGGAGTCGCGTCTGTCGCCGCTGGAATTCGTCGAAACTCTGGGCAGCGTTTTTCGCCGCGCCGAAAGCTCGCACGTCGCGGTCGAGATCGCTTTTCAACGGTTTCGCCAGATTGCCGCACGGCGTCTGGGCATCCGCGGAACCTCAAGCGCCGGCGAGATTGTGGACGCCATGCTCCACCACGGCATTCGCCTCCCCGACTCCATCGCAGGACTGGTGCGGGCAAGCGAATGGGCTGCGAATGATTCCGCCCTCACAGAAAAAGGCGCACTCCAATATGTTCGCGCGTTGAACGCGGCCACCCGCGCGATGGATCCGGAACACAGGATGGCCACGGACAAGAACATAGCAAGGGAAATCGGCAACGAGAGGAACTAACCTGATGCAAGCGATTACAAAATTAGTGGCGCACGGCCGCGCCGAACTGGCAAAGGTCATCGTAGGACAGAGCGACCTCGTTGACGGCGCGCTCATCGCGCTGCTCTGCGGAGGCCACGCCCTGATCGAAGGAGTTCCTGGCCTGGGCAAAACTCTAAGCGTCAAAATTCTGGCGCGCAGCTTGAGTGTCGGGTTCCAGCGTGTGCAGTGCACGTCCGACCTGATGCCCGCCGACCTGCTCGGCACCAACGTCCTCAACCTTGCCAGCGGGACCTTCTCGCTGCACCGCGGTCCCATGTTCACAGACCTGCTGCTGGTCGATGAAATCAACCGCATGCCTCCCCGCACCCAGGCGGCTCTGCTCGAATCGATGGAGGAGCGGCAGGTCACGATTGATGGCGAGCGCCACGCCCTGTCCGCCGCCTTCACCGTGCTGGCGACTCAGAATCCAGTCGAGTTCGAAGGCACCTACCCGCTTCCGGAAGCGCAGCTCGACCGCTTCCTTCTGAAAGTGAAAATCAACTATCCCTCCGCGGAAGAAGAGATGACCATCCTCGAGAAACACAACACGCAATCCGCGACCGACCCGGCGCGGATCGACATTGCGAGCCTCGACGCAGCCACGCTTGAGCAAGCGCAGCGTGAATTGCGGGAGTTGAAGCTGGAGCCATCGTTGTTGCGCTACATCAGTGACATCGCCCGCCGCACGCGGAGTTGGCCATCCGTCTCGCTGGGAGCCAGTCCCCGCGCCGCTATCGCCCTGATGCTTGTCGCCAAAGCGCTGGCGGCCCTCAGCGACCGAGACTACGTGATTCCGGACGATGTGAAAGCCGCCGCCCTGCCTGCTTTGCGCCACCGCCTTGTGCTGCGCCCAGAGGCCGAACTCGAAGGCTTCGACACCGATCGCGTGCTCACCGACGTTCTGGCTGCCGTCGAGGTCCCGAAATGAGCGTGCCCCGGCCCCTGGCGCCTTCCTCCGTGGAGGCGGTTGCCC
>JBAVYO010000094.1:0-9297 GCA_049698855.1 Terriglobales bacterium | reverse complement strand
CATGAGAATTCTTCTGAACGCTAACGTGGTTGAGGCACAGCGCGAAGGCCATTGGCGCTGGTATCGGCGGAACGAGAAATTAATTGCGGAAATGACGCGCGCGTTGAAGGGGCAGCTTTAGCGAGCTTGCGGAATTACGCGCCCGCGCCGGCGGAAAGTGATTTCGCTTCGTGGGCGGGCAGTGCTGGCTTGCCTTGCTTTTGGATCGCCGTGCGCACCTGCGCGATCAGATCCGCAACCTCGAAGGGTTTGGCCAGCGACGACACGTTGTGGTCGTGCAAGAATCCGCGAGTCTCCGCGTCCGTTACGCTGGAGAACGTCAGCACCAGGCTTTTTTCCATTCCGGCGTGATCGGCGGCAATCCAGCGATAGATCTCCTGGACGCTGCCGCTCCCCGGGATTCGCCCATTCATCACGACGACATCGAATACATCCTTGCGGAGCCGTTCTTTCATATCTTCCAGGCTGGTTGCGGTTGTCACATCCGCTCCGGCTCCAATCAAAACCTCGCGTTCGAACTCCAGCACCGCTTCCTCGTCTTCGACCAGCAGGATGCGCCCAGCCAGCACGGACTCGCGGCGCGCAGCGGCCACGATCTCCGGGGCTGGCGCCTTTTCACTTGCAGGCAAGCGCACTTCAAGCGACGCTCCACCCTCTTCACGATTGCGGGCTATGATGTCGCCGTTGTGCTCCTTCACGATGCCGTAGCAAATGCTCAAACCCAGGCCAGTCCCTTTGCCAATGGACTTGGTGGTGTAGAACGGATCGAAAATCCGGTTGATGCCTTTGATGCCCGGCCCCGTGTCGGCAAATTCTGCGCAAACGAAGGCTTCTTTCTGCACGATACTTATTTTCAGCACGCGCCTGGCGCTTCCCTCGATCATCGCGTCGAGCGCATTGTTGATGATGTTCAGGAATACCTGCTCCAGTTGATGAGGATCGCCGACTACGGACGGCAGGTCCTCGGGAATTTCGCGCTCGAGCACAATGTTATGAACCTTCATGTCGTATTCGCGCAACGCAAGAGTCTCGTCCAATACGCGGCGCAGATCTACGTTTTGCTTTTCCGGTTTGCGCTGACGGGCGAAAGAGAGCAGGTTCTGAACTACGCGCTGGGTACGCTGTGCCTGCTTGAACAGTTTGCCGACGTAATCGGAGGCACGCTCACTGAGTCCAAGACCTTCCAGAAGCTGCGCATATCCCAGGATGGCGGTCAGCGGATTGTTCAATTCATGGGCGACGCCTGAAATCAACTGGCCTACGGCCGACATCTTCTCACTTTGCAGGAGCTGTTCCTGCGTGCGGCGCAGATCCTCATAAGCGCGGCAGGTTTCCTCGTAGAGCTGTACTTTTTCAATCGTGGTGGCCAGTTGCCGGCTGATCGCGACCAGCAGATTTTCGTCATTGCTCGAGTAATGCCGGTCTTCCCTGCTGGCCACACCCATCATGCCAACCGGCTTGTCCTTGCTCCACAGTACAACCCAGGTCCAATAAGGCAAACGGTCCGCGCAAACGAATTCAACAACCGCCGGCGGCAGATGGGGCAGAAAATCGTGGCCAACCACCTCCGCGCGCGAGCGCATTACCAGATCGCCTAGGCCTTCCGGGAACGTCACCTCTCCCATGCGGCTGCGCGCCTCGCTGCGAGGGCCCCAACTGGCGCGCCTGCGGTAGGTTCCTTCCGGTTCCGCGGCCAGATAAACCGATCCGGTTTCCGCCGCAAACAGAGAGACTACCTGACGCAAAGTCAGGTTCAGGATTTCGTCGAGATCGAACGATTGCGTCGCGATTACCGCCAGCGCATTGAGCGCATTCAGTTCGCGGTTGCGCCGCCGCATCTCGTCTTCCGAGCGCTTCTTCTCCGTGATGTCGAGAACGAAGCCCTGGTACCGCTCGATCCTTCCCGCCGCATCGCGCGTGGCAAAACAACTTTGTGCAACCGTCAGGAGTGTCCCGTCTTTGCGGCGCACCACCATTTCGAAGTTCCGGACGTAGTTGTGGGCGTCGAGCTCCTGGCGAAACCGGTCGCGCTCCTGCGCGTTTGCTCCCAGAACGCTGGCCAGGTCAAGAGCCATCAACTCGTCCCGGCTGCCATAGCCCAGCATGGTTACAAACGCATCGTTGCAGTCGAGCAAATCTCCTTCGAGCGTCGCGACAAAAACCCCTTCCTGAACTTGTTCGAATAGCGTCCGGTATTTCTCTTCGGCCGCCTGGCGATCGGTCGTGTCGTGCACAACATGGATCGTGCCCTTCTGCTGTCCTCCTTGCTCCGTGTAAGACGACGTGGAGACCACCGACTGCCCTCCGAAGCAGGGATCGAGGCCTTCAGTCAGGCCGGAGCCACGGTCGCAATAGGGACAGCCCTGCCAGGCATGCCTTCGCGGCAGGACAGATTCACATAAATTCCCAAGAACATCCGCGGGCGCCTTCTCCAGCCGCAACAGGAGCGACCGGTTCATCTTCAGGACTCTATATTCGGTGTCGTGCGCCAGAATCGAGTCCTGAATGGAATCGAAGGTGTTCATCCACTGCCGTTGAGAACGAATCACCTGCTCCAGCAAGCGGAGATTCTCGGCCGCAATCCCCATCTTCTGCGCGGCGATTTCCAGAAACTCCAGCTCTTCCCGGTTGTGCCGCCGCCATGCCGAACAACCAAACGACAGCGTGCCGATCACGGAAGTCTTCCCGAGTACAGGCACCATGATCGTATGACTAATGCCAAGCTTCCGGAATTGCTCGCGCACCGGCACTGGCGTTTGCCGCGCTTTTATGATGGCGGCACGTTTCCCTTCCAGGACGCCGGTGAGGTTGTGATCCATGCCAGCTTGCCCGAGCGCGCGCAGAAAATCGGAAGTGAGGCCAACGTGCTGCGTCGGCACCAGGTTCTGGTCTTCCATCAATCGGAACCACGCCGCCTTGCTGCCAATCGCGCCATGAAGTTTTTCGAGCGCGACCTGCATCATCGGAGCGTGGCTTTGGCTGCGGGCGATCGTGGCCGAAAGTTCGTTCAGGATTGCCAGCCGCCGCGTTCGCTCACGCGAGTCATCCAGGGCGACCAGCAACATGCTGGAACCGAGCAGGATCTCAACCAGCAGGCTTCCCTCGGCCGGAATGCGGTAGCGGCCTGGCAGTAAATTCAAATTGAGCGTGATCAATCCGGCCGCGAACAGAACTGCCCCAAACCCGATCCCGCCGAGCCGGGAACGAACCAGTTCGAAGCCCGCATAGGCCGCAATCAACCCGCAACCGGCTTCCAACCCCAGCCGTGCGGGGGCGGCATGAGGAAAGTAGAGAGGCCGCATCGCTGCGCAGATCAGCACCACCCAAGAAACGGCAATCAGGCTGGTCATGGCTCGCCACGATTGCGCCGACATCATCGCCGCAGAGGCCAATAGCGCAATCGCCAGCACAAAGTTCGCTTCAGCAAAGGCTGTAATCGAACTCGAAGCAGGGTGTACGTCCGCGGCGCGCGTGAGGAAGAGGAAGGCGCTGTAGGCCATCCAACCTCCGCTCCAGGCCAGCAGATAGCGTTCGCGGAAGGCCTGAAAGAAGAGCAAGCTGACGGCTACCACAATTAAGGCGGCGACTTCCCTTTCCGTCATGGAGAGGACAGATATCGCGCTCACCGAATTCCCAAATGGCAGGGCAGGACTCATAAAGAAGCACACAGCTGCCAAAGTTTTAAATATCACGCTGGGTTCGGCGATTGGCGGATTTCCGTCTCCAACTGGTTACTTTCGGAATGTGCAGTGAAAGCCTAGAATGGCGATACATTCAAGTCAGCCAAGTCAGCCATGCCAAAGGAAAGAATCCTGGTGGTAGACGACGAAGAGACGATCCGCGAGATCGTGTCCTCCATGCTTGGCGGCGCGCAGTACGAAACGCAGCAGGCCGCCAGCGGCGTGGAGGCGTTGTCGGTTCTTGAATCGGGCGTGGAATTCGACCTCGTCCTTTCCGACCTGATGATGGCGGAAATGGATGGAATCGCCCTTTTGGAGCGATCGAAAGAGCGCTTTCCAGATTTGCCTGTAGTCATGGTCACGGCGGTACACGATCTCTCCGTGGCCCTCCAGGCGCTTCGCAATGGCGCCTACGACTACCTGTTGAAGCCGTTCGAGCGCGACCAGTTGCTCGCCACCGTGCGGCGCGCCCTCGAACATCGGCAACTGAAGCGCGAGAACGATGCTTACCGCTCCCGGCTCGAGGGCCTGGTTGAGAGTCGCACCCAGGAACTGCAACATGCTTTGGCGGAATTGGAGCGCTCCTATGACATCACCCTGGCCGCGCTCGGCGACGCCCTTGATGCCAAGGATGCCGAGACCCTCTTGCACACCCGGCGGGTAACGGCATACACCATCGCCATCGCCAAGAAGCTCGGGTTACCCCACGAAAAGATTCGCGTCATCGCCCGCGGCGCCTTTTTGCACGATATCGGCAAGATCGCGATTCCCGATGAAATCCTGCGCAAGCCCGGCAAGCTGACCCCGGCTGAAACGCAAATTATGCGCGAGCATGCGTATTCCGGCTACAAGATGCTTAGCAAAATTCCCTTCCTGAGGGAAGCGGCCGAGATCGTCTACTCCCACCAGGAGTGTTTCGACGGAAGCGGTTATCCCCGATCCTTGAAGGGTGATCAGATCCCACTGGGCGCCCGCATATTCTCGATCGCAGACACGCTCGATGCCATGACCTCCGACCGCCCATATCGTCCGGCCCAGCCATTTCCGGCAGCTCGCAAGGAAATTGAATTGTGGTCGGGACGTCAATTCGATCCGGAAATTGTCAGAGAGTTCCTGGAAATGCCCGACAGCTTCTGGGAGGATCTCCGGAAAGACATCAGTGAGCCGGGAGCGGCATCCACATCGAAGGCAGAACGTCCATTTGCCGTGGTCGAGCCCGCCGCATGGCCCGACCCTCACAATGATCATTCTTCTCCGCTAGCTGCGTTTTCCAAGAAGCAAGGGAAGTGAGCCGGGCAACCCGCGTTTCTGCGCTGTTTTATTCCGACTCACGCTCGCCGCGCAAATTTCATCCCTCCGCACGTTCCTACTGAGAGGTCTATAAAAGGCACTGTAATCATTGATCGCTATACTGGTTGCTGAGGAGAGATTCGATGAAATCCCCCATTTTGATTTTCTGCGGCATCCTCGCCCTCTGTACTGCGCTCTACGCGCAAACTCCCACGGTCACGGCTCTGCCCAACACGATTTACGTTGGAGCCGACGGAAAGTTCGAAACCGCTCCCGACACCGCTCTGATTCAGTTCAACATCTCGGCCCAGGCCGATACCGCCAAAGAAGCCTATGACCTGGCTTCAAAACAGTCTGAGGCCACCCGTCAGGTTTTACGGGCCAACAGCGTCGATCCCAAGTCGGCCGAGATCGGTTTTTTTGCCGTTAATCCGCAATACAACTGGAAAGACGTGAAGCATCGCATCGTCGCCTACCAGGTGACCACCAGCGTCAGCTTAAAGCTCAAGGATTTTTCGAAGATTGGGCCGATTACCCAGCAACTGGCCGACGCCAGCGTGGGGGAGAGCCAGTCGTTGAGCTATATTCTTGAGTCGCCGGAAGAAGCCAAAGGAAAGGCCGTTGCCGATGCCTACCGTCGCGCCCGGGCCTCAGCGCAATCGCTGGCCACCGCCAGCGGACGAACGCTCGGCGAACTCTCCTATGCATCGATCGACACGTTTGAGAACGTGCGCGTCATGGCGCCAATGCCGCGCATGAAAGCGATGACGGCGATGGCGCAGGCTCCCGCGCCAACCGAAGAATTCAGCCCCCAGAACGTGACCGTGACGGCCCACGTCAATGCCATGTTCACGTTGAAATAAGATTTCTATGAGCTTTGTCGTGCTGAGCGAGAATTGAGCTTCGCGAACGCGCAGCTCAATCGCAGTCGAAGCATCTTTACCCCGCAAAAACGGCGGGGCGTCAGCCAAAGTCATCTACTGCGCCGCTTTGGCTTGGCTGGTCTCCGTCGGGATACGGCTCGCATCCACGGTCACGTCGCGCTGAATCTCCATCTCGATGGACGTTCCAGTTTCGAGCCGCACGTCGGAGCCGCGCGACAGCATTGCAATCGCCATGCCTGCTACGCCTCCAATGCCAGCGCCAATGCCAGCTCCCTTGCCGCCGCCGGCGACCGCGCCAATCACCGCTCCCGTCGTGGCCGCGCCCGCCACATCGCGCGCCTTTTTCCCTGCGTCGCTATCCTGCTGGATCGTTCCTTCCGAGTCCTTCGTGGAGGTTTTCTCGGACCCCGGCGCATTCTCGACCGACCCGCCAAGCATCACCGTGTAACCGCTCGGATAGATCATCGAGGTGAAGTGAATGAGGAGTTGCGCGCGCCCCTTGACATGCCCGCCGCGCTCCACGCGCATGATCTTTCCCTGAATATAGGTGCCTGCGGGGATCACGACCCGGTCATTGATGACGAACGGAAACGCCGTCTCGGCATAGACGGGGTCGCCTTCTTTTGCCGTCTTAGTCGAGATCGCCTGCTTCAGCGCGAGAGGAACTTTGGTCCCGGTGGGAATGGTGAGTTGCGGCTTTTGCCCCTCCACCGACGGAACCGACGCGTCCGGCGCGAGAGTCGTTTGTGCAACCGCGATGCTCACCAGCAGCACACTGAACACAAGCGCAACGAGAGCGAAAACAGAGCGTATCTTCATCGAAAGCCCGCCTTCCTGAACAATAAAAACGTGTTTGCGACCTCGGACGCTGAGATTGACGCAGCAGTTAGCCGCGCTGTCCAGTCTGCCAGCAATATCACAATTACTAATGCCGTTTCCGGCTCGCCAGCACGTTGTCCATGAACTGCGACTGCAACTTCTGCGCGCATCCTTCCCCACAAACATGGAGAGCGCCCTCCAACAGTGCCAGTTCTTCATCCCAAGGCGCGATATGCATCACCGGAATCTCACGATCGCCGATTGAACTCCACATCACCCACCAGCGGTCGCTTACGCCTTTCAGCACCCCACAATTGGGTCCAGCACAACGGTAGAACGGATTCAGATTGGAATACGGATCAGCCATCACCAAAAATTGTAGCTGAGCGCCGCGCCTGGGTCACGCGCAGTTTGGAGCCGCGCATCTATGGCTGCATCCCGATTGCGGAGCAAGATGCCCTAGCTATAGCTAAGCTAGCTTCACCGCTGTCATGGTGAGCGGAGCGGGATAAGCGCGAAGCGCGCGTCCCGCGCAGTCGAACCATCCCTGCGCCACCACTTGCACCCAGATCGTGTCAGGGAGTTCTCCTCGAAATGCCAGCCACCCCGGTAGAGCAGCCTGAATTGTTTCAAAGCTAACGAACCCGTCTATCAGAGGGGTCTGCCCGCTGTGCCTGTACGCCGCTAAGAGTAGGGCTAGAAGCATCGAGCATTTGCAGATATGGTGTCCTCGCACTACTGCACTCCCGGTGCGGACCCGCCGTTTCTGTGTTTTCGCTTCCTGTTCCAAGACTGTGGGTGCCCCGTCCCTTCGACCGCGCTCAGGGCAGGCTCTTGCGCTTTTTGCAAGGGCGGGTACGATGCTGCCTGCACCGTGTGGTTTCTGCATCGGCACCATAAGACCGTCACTGCAAGCCTCCGTGGTACCCGCCCTTCGCATAGAACTCGAAGCACGGGGCACCCTTTTTTATTGCCACCGCCAGCGAGTTTAAAAGCCTGGGCCACCCCCCGGGTGTCATAGCTGAAGCCGAGCGCATCGTAGCCATAGGATCAAGGTTTTGCCTCTTTCGGAACAGTAACCGTGAAGTGGCTCTCAGGGGAGTTAAACGTACCCCGAGGGATAGATTCCTTTGGAGCAAGACTTCCGAAATACTCTGGCGGCCCCAGGGAGTACTCTGCCTGTACCGTGTACCGTCCCGGTTTGTCGATGACGAAGCCCTCTCCTTTGGTGGTGGATATCGTGTGATTCGCGGAAACTTCTTTTCCAGGCTCAAGCATCAGGAAAGCATCCTTGTTATACTCGACACTTCTGATCTTCCCTTGCCAGGTTACCTGCTTACCATCCGGCCCAAGCAACTTCAGCGCCACGAAGTCGCCGACTGGCATGTATCGGCTTACAAACATCCGCGTCGAGGATAGGTTCTTGATCCGAAATCGAAAGACAATATCTTCTCCAACAGCGAACGCTATCTTTGCTGGCTTGGCCGTGAAACTGAGATCCAAACCGGCTGTCGGTTTTGCGGATTTGTTCTCATCGGAGCCAACTAGAGCTCCGCAGGCGAAGCATACACAAACCAGAACCAGACCGAATCTTAGACGAGTTCTCATGGAGTCACCGTAATCGTCGTAACGGGGCCCTGAATCGTAAAGCCGCAAAGTTGCTCCACGTTCCTGACCTTGTTGTGCTCAAAGGGACTCAGCTGTTGCTGAAGATTGAACTGGCCGAGCGTTAGATGCGCGAGTTCGTGGACGAGATCCTGTGCGATATGTGTCGGCCCAGAGTTGCATGCGTCCACAGTCAGATAGATGTCGAAGGGGGTCTTCCAAACATAGCCCAGCGTTGCACCGCCCTCGCTGTAGTCGTGATGTGGATCGTAATTTATCGTGAACGCCGGATTCGCTAACAGTTGCTCCAGCGAGAGGTTCAGCCCGTGTGACCTGAACCAACAATCGCACGGGGACGGACGATTTTTTAGAAGTTGCAACGCATTCAGAATGTCGGAAAACCCGGGGACAGACGGGACGTTCCCCCATTTCTAGGCGATAAACGTGAGTTCGTTTGCCCGTGATCGCCTGCCTGATTATACGACCCCGTCGGCAGGTGCCCCCCAGCCTTGTCTTGGCTTGAATGGAAAATTCCGGGAGAGTCCGCAGGGAAGACCCGCGCTCCCATATATCATAAAACCGACCTAAATCCGACAAAGTTTTTGGGCCTTTTGTCTACTTTCGTACCCCCGCAAATGTCTACTTTAGTACCCCCTACTAAAGTAGACATTTTTCTTCTCGTGTACACCAGAATCTGCCCTGAGTTTGTCGAAGGGTTCGCGCCCACTCTTTGGACGCTAACCTGGGTGAAAGGCACTTCTCCCGCACTTTCCCCGAATGGTGGCATTCCACGCTCCCCGGAAGCCTACCTTCCTCCCAACTTTTTTCATCACATTTTTCCTGTACGCTCATCACAGACTTGCAACTCAATCGCTGCGAAGCTACCTCGACAGTGCACCATCCAGAACTGCGCCGGTCTCCAGAGATGAAGCGCATTTCCGGGCCGCAGACTTTTCACCGCTCTTTGACAAAATATGGTCCAAATAGGGCTAAAAATGGCCGGTAGGCACCCTCGCAAG
>JBAVYO010000093.1:0-11855 GCA_049698855.1 Terriglobales bacterium | reverse complement strand
GTCTTAAAATTGGCCGGTCACACAACGTTCAAAACGCAGATCAGGTAGTCTTACTAACATTGGCCGCCTGCGGCCCTTTCTGTCCCTGGACGATCTCGAATTCAACTTGATCGCCTTCTTGCAGGCTCTTATAACCGTCGCTAGTGATGGCGCTATAGTGGATGAATACATCTGCTCCGCCGTCGCGCCCCAAGAATCCGTACCCTTTCGCGTTATTAAACCACTTGACGGTGCCTTTAATGCGTTCCACTTGTTTTCTTCTCTCTCTCCTTTTGCTAACTCGCCTCCACAAAGGCACAGATTATGAAGTGGTTGCAAAATTGTGCCTGCATTCTTATCTCAGGAAAAAAACACTGTCAAGGACGTGCATCACATAAAAGAGTGCCTTTCCGAGCACCGTAACGAACCGTAAATAAAAAGACACGCACTTCCTCCCATGCGAGACGCGGAAATAGGCAGCGTTTGGTGAGAAATAGTTCTTATTTCATCCGAGTCTGGGAGAGCCACAAAATGCCCGAGATGGTTTTCGCATCGCGAATTCTTCCAGTAAGTACCATCCTTCGAGCATCGGACAAAGAGAAGAAGCGGATAGCAATTTTCTCGTCGGGTTCGGGTTGCGCCTTGCCGGCTTGCAGTCCCTGCGCGAGGTAGATCGTCATGGTTTCGTCGAGAAAGCCGGGGCTGACATAAAAGTGCAGGATCTTTTTCCACTGACGAGCCATATAGCCGGTCTCTTCGAGCAACTCGCGGCGGGCTGCGGCGAGTGCCGATTCGCCCTCATCAATACGTCCGGCCGGGAGTTCCCACATCATGGACTGAGCGGCATGGCGATATTGGCGCTCGAGCAGGATGCGAGGTTCGCGGGCACCGTCGACGGCAAGAATCACGATCGAGCCGGAATGGTGGATAACATCGCGGCGTGCACGGACGCCGCCCGGTTCGGCGACTTCATCGGTGGTGACGGAGAACACAGGGCCACGATATGCGACGCGGGAGGAAAGAACGCGAGCCTTCGGAACGCGGGAGGATTTCGCCATGACATCCATGTTAAGGTATGCTGCGCGGGTGAGAGCAAAAGGGAAGCGTCAGGCGAAGAAAAACATAACAAGCAAAAGCCCCTCGATTGCGTTCGTGGGAGCCGGGAAGTTAGCGAGTTTTCTGGTTCCGGAGCTGGCCGCGGCCGGTTACAAGATTGCCGAGATCGTTGGGCGCAAAGAAGCGAAATCGATGAGGCGGGCGCGAGCATTGGCGCGTCGCGTTGGCGCGCGTGCGTCAACACTGGATGCCGCGACGCTCGAAGCGGACATGCTGTGGCTGGCCGTCCCGGACGGAAAGATTCGGCGTGTGGCGGAGTCGCTGGCTCGCCGCGCAAAGTCCTGCGGGGCAGAATCACGTGGCCAGAGTGGGTCACGCTCAAGAAAGAAGGGCGCGAGCTCATTGGAAGCAGGATTGCCCAGTAGGAGATCGTCGAGAAAGGAAACAATGGTCGCGGCTATGCCACGATTTGCGTTTCACTCCAGCGGCGCGCTGGGGAGCGGCGAACTCGGCGTGTTTAGAAAGGCGGGCGTCTCGGTAGCGTCAGTGCATCCGCTAATGACGTTCGTTGCTGGCACCAGTCCATCGCTCAGAGGCGTGCCGTTTGCGGTCGAGGGAGATCGAGAGGCGGTGAGCGCAGCGCGCTCGCTCGTCCGCAAATTGGGAGGAGAGAGTTTCGTGTTTCCAGTGAGGCGGAAGGCCGCGTATCACGCGTGGGCGACGATGACCTCGCCCCTGCTGTTGGCCTATCTGGTGACACTAGAGAATGGCGCACGCGAGGCGGGACTTGGGCCCGCGGAGGCGCGGCGCATGAGTTTACCCATTTTGCGCCAGACGATTGAGAACTATGCAAAGCTTGGTCCGGCCAACTCCTTCAGCGGGCCTTTCGTGCGCGGAGACGCGGTGACGGTCAAGAAACATCTGACGTTGCTGAATCGCAATGCTCAGATACGAGGCGTATACGTCGCGCTGGCGCGGGTAGCGCTCAATCGGCTGCCGGTGAGAAATCGGCGGAAGCTGGTCGGGCTAGTGGCGGATTGACGTAACAAAGATTTCGTGACACCTACCTCGCGAGTGGTGTACAGTCTCGTGCGAATTTCAGTACAACTCACATACAAGGAGAGAAGGGATGCGCAGACTACTGTTTGTTGCTTTGTGTCTGGCGGTGTTCGGGTCCGCGGTGGTGGCTCAGAAGATTGATACGAAGTGGCACTGCTCGAAGCCAACCTCGAACCCTGCGTTCGACGTTGGCGACGTAGCAGGGCACAGCTACGCGCTGGCCCAGGGCACGTGCAGCGCGACCTCGAGCGGGAGCGGTGAGAAATCGGGCACTTACACCGAGTTCGATGAGATCTGGAAGGCATCGATGAGTGGCCACGGCCGTTTCAACGTAACCACGGATAGCGGGGACGTGGCTTACTACACCTATGAAACCTCGGCGCCTGCGGACATGAAGAAGCCTGCGACGAACAAGTGGAAAATCGTCAGCGGGACCGGAAAGCACAAAGGCGTCACGGGCTCTGGCAGTTGCTCTGGAGTGCGGAACGAGGATGGCTCATCCGACTGGACGTGTAAGGGCACAACCACGACTGCAGCGAAAGCGAAGGGGTAAGTCAACGCCGCGGTTGGTTCTCCCCAGCCGCGGCCATTTAGTGTTCCGTTGTGCGATTGGTGAAAAGGTGACCGAGTTTTTCCTGCTTCGTCCTTAGATAATCTTGCGTGTATTCGGTGGGCGCAATCTCACAGGGGACTCGTTCCGTTACGCGGATGCCGGCGCGCTGGAGAGAAGCAACTTTGTCGGGATTGTTGGAGAGCAGGCGGACCTGCTCGACACCGAGGGCGCGAAGAATCTGGGCGGGCATGCGAAACTCGCGCTGGTCGGCCTTGAAGCCGAGACGCTGATTGGCTTCGACGGTATCGAGGCCGCTGTCCTGCAGAGCGTAGGCCTGGAGCTTGGGCATGAGCCCGATGCCACGCCCCTCCTGCTGCTCGTAGATGAGAACACCCGCGCCTTCATGGGCGATCATGGAGAGGGCCATTTCTAGCTGCTGGCGGCAATCGCAGCGCAGCGAGCCGAAGACATCGCCTGTCAGGCACTGCGAGTGAATGCGAACCAGGGGCGAGCCGGAGTGCACATCGCCCATGACGAGGGCAACGGCCTCTTCGGTCTTGGCCCCGGAGACGCGCAAGGCAAAGCCGTGAATCAGGAAATGTCCCCAGCGCGTGGGGAAATCAGCGGATGCGACCTGCTTAACCTTGACTGGACTCACTCTTAAAATTATATAGTGTGATTACGAAACAGTATCGGCTGAGCTTCGCATCGGCTCGGCGGCCGAATGAATGCGAACAATGACCATTCCGACCAGGGCCGCGCTCGTGAGCATAACGACTCGAATGTAGAGCCCGGCATGAAAGGCTTGATCGCCAACGACGGTGCGCAGCAAGCCTGCGCTGGCGCTGGCGGCGCACATTCCGAAGTAGAGCTTTTCGAGCCAGCCTTGCGAAACAGCAAACAGCCAGAGCAGAATTGACGAGACGACGGCAAAGATGGAGCACAGCACCCAGGTGCCGGCGGGCACAGGTGCAGGCAGCCGGATTCCGGCGGCAGGGCTGGCTGCGATCATCTGCCGAAAGGCAATTAGCAGGAACACGAGCGAGTGGATCAGTGCGACCAGCGCCCGCTTCCGGTTGATCAAGATGGCGAATTCACGCATGCTTAATGTGTACCTTAGCGAAAGGAAGAACCTCGGGATGTGATCCCGGTCACAGGGCCGAGCCAAAATGCCAGAGGGCTGGTAAGATGTTACTGCACTAATCAGACTTCTTCCCACCGCGAAGTGGGGCTATAGCTCAGCTGGGAGAGCGCATCGTTCGCAACGATGAGGTCGTCGGTTCGATCCCGACTAGCTCCACCAATTTCAATCACTTGAGATGGTAATTATCTCTTGACATCAGGTACGAGCGGCTATAGGCCTTCGCACAAACCCTTAATGGATGCTGTCCGATGCTTTCCCCAACAATTAGCTGGGCGGGAGTTCGCTTCGAATTTGCGCAATTTCTTGGAAATTGATTCCGAGCTCGGGAAACGACCGCCGCGATCAATGCGGAACGAATCGCGTGTAAGACAAGCGACGAGATTCGACGATTCGGTTGCGAGACTAGAAGTGGTTTTTGCTCGAAATCACCTTAGTCGACGTTAAGGATATCGTCCCCACACCGTCCCCACGCTAAGGGCGGAGCAATTAAGTTTTCTGTGCTTCCAAGAAACTCCCTGTACCATAGCCCATGTGTGCCACACAAGATAAGCGTGCGACACCACGGCCAATCACGCATGTTCGTGACCCAGGTCACAGAACTCTGGCCATATTTTCTGTCATAAATGATGCGCTCAACTAAGAGCGCGTTCTGTTCTTCTCCCCTCTGAAGAATAATGCGCTTGCAAGGGTTCCCGGTCCGTGGTACAAAGGGTGCGCCTGATCAAAGGGCACGTTCCGTTCTTCCCCTCTGAAGAACGACGCGCTGGCAAGCATTCCCAGTCCATGAAGTTCCACGGTTCGTCGGGATGGTTCTTGAGCAGGCTCCAGTTCCCAGGAGAGTAGCCGAGCGCGTGAGGTATTCCTCTGTGTTCTCGGCGATGCGCTATGGTATCTAACGGCCTCCAGTCGACGATTCGCCGCGCAGGGCAGCTCTCCTATACAAATTCCGTTTTCTTTTTCCCGGAACGACCCAGCATTAGAAAGTCTCGAAATTGCACCTCAAGCATTGCCAATTCCCATTGGAAAGGTTCTGCCATGTTCTCCCGAGTCCCGGTAAGGTTGTTCTCGATCTTCGTAGCTATCCTTGTTTTCCTCTCCATTTCAACCACTCTCTTCGCTGAGATACACACAACGGCGAAACCACAAGTCCGCGTGACTACACGCGTGGACAACAGCAAGCGCACAACTCTTTACAACCACGTACCCGGTGCGATCCGCATGTCGAAAGATCTGGGACGCGTTGATCCCGGCACGCCGACCGGGCGTGTAATCATGGTTCTGAACTCAGACGATGAGCAGAAGCGCGAGCTCCGTCGAGTGATCGACGAACAGCACGACAAGCGCACTGCCAACTACCATCAGTGGGTAAAGCCGGAAGAATTCGGCTCCCGCTTTGGTGTGCATGACTCCGACATTGCTCAGGTGGAAACCTGGCTTAAGTCGCAGGGCTTTGTAGTTGAGGACGTGAGCAAGAGCAAGCGTGTCATTCACTTTAGCGGCACTACAGGTCAGTTAGAGAAGGCCTTCCAGACCCAGATACACTCTTACCAATATCTAGGCAAGACCGAAGTTTCCAACATCAGCAACATCACAATTCCCACCGCCCTCAGTCCGGTTATCGCGGGTGTTACTGTGCACAGCTCTTTCCGCGGTCCGCACAAGAACCCCTTAGTCAACAAAGTACATTCGAATGGCAAGCGGAAGCCGGACTACAGCGACGGCTCAGGTAACTATGTTGGGCCGGCGGATTTTGCCACCATTTACAACACCAACCCACTGCTGGCGGCTGGAATCACCGGAGCTGGATCGAGCATCGCGATCGTCGGCAATTCCGACATCTGGGTGAGCGACGTCGAAGTCTATCGCCAGATGTTCAATCTTCCCCCCAATGATCCAACCGTTATTTATGCGGGCCAGAACAATGGCATTATCGCGGGCGACGATCAGGAAGCCGATTCCGACATAGAACTCGCCGGTGGCATCGCACCTGGCGCCAAAGTCTACTATGTCGACGGCTCGGAGAACTTGTTGGTGGACGGCATCACCAGCTCGATGGAGTACATCGTCGAAAACAATCTGGCCGACATTATCAGCGACAGCTACGCTGGCGGCTGCGAACTCAATGCTAACAACGCATTCGAGAACCAGTTGTGGGAGCAGGCAGCAGCCCAAGGCCAGAGCGTGTTCGTTGCCAGCGGCGACGCAGGTCCGGCCGACTGCGACGCAGCCGGCGACGCCTGGGGAGTTGGCGGCTATGCCGTCACTTCCGATTCCACTCCTTATAACGTGTCTGTCGGCGGATCGGAATTCAACGAAGGCAGCGGCACCTATTGGAGCACTAGCACCAATCCTGTAAGTTTCTTGTCAGCTCTCTCTTACATTCCCGAGGCAATCTGGAATCAGGCCACCGTGGGATCAGGTGGCTCGACCACAGGAGCCGGTATTTATTCGGCCGGCGGCGGCATCAGCGCTTACTACCTGAAGCCTTCCTGGCAACAAGGACCGGGAGTGCCCACGACTGACCCAACCGTGGCTGGGAACCTCTGGGTTCCCCAGTACGGCGGCGTCATCATCACCGGTGGCGGGTCAAAATATACGACCGCGCCGACAGTGACCTTCACCGGCGGTGGCTGCTCGGAGGAGCCCAGCGCGACGTCCACGTTGACCAGCGGTGTTGTAACCGCGGTTACCATGAACTATGGAGCTACCGGCGGTGGCTTTGGTTGCACCTCAGCCCCCACCGTTACCTTTACGGCCGCGCCGAGTGGAGGAACCACTGCGACTGGTTACGCAGTCGTAGTTCCGCCGCTGGCTCCTGCCCCATTGGTCTCGGGTGTTCCCCACCGCTATCTGCCCGATCTGACTCTGAACTCGAGTGCTAGTCACGACCCGACGATGTTCTGCACTGAGGGCGACTGCCAGATCGATTCGGATGGCAGCATCGACAATTACGATACCGAGGGCGGCACGGAGACGGCTGCGGCTGAAATGGCCGGCATCCAGGCGCTGATTAACCAGGCGAATGGCGGACGGCAAGGCATGCCGAATTATTACTATTACTCGTTGGCGAACGCGCAGCCTACGGCAGAGTGCAATTCGTCCAACATTACCTCTTCCGCTTGCGCTTTCCAGGACATCACGGCTGGCAGCAACCTGATCTGCGCCACACAAGCTTGTGCGGAGGGATCTGCTACTGCACCATTGCCGGACCAGATGGGCTGGACTGCCGGTACGGGTTACGATCTGGCTTCCGGATTGGGCTCGCCGAATGCCGCCAATTTGGCGACTCAGTGGAACACCGTTGCCTTCAACAGCTCTAATACCACTTTGAGCCTCTCGCAAACCACGGGGATTGCGCAGGGCACACCGATTACTTTTAGCGGAACGGTCGCGTCCGGTTCCGGTTCGGGAACGCCGACCGGCAACGTGGCTCTCATCCTCAGCCAGGGAATCTTCGGAGAAACCCTTAACCTGGGTGGGGCTCCGTTTGCCACACTGAACAATGGCAGCTATTCCGCTACTCTCGACAACCTGCCTGCGGGAACCTACACGGTTACGGCGCGCTACGCTGGCGACGGTAGTTTCGCCTCCAGCCTTTCCGCTCCAGTTACAGTGACTGTCGGGCAAGGGAACGCAACGGTCACGATTACCCCGCAGACTCTTAATACCAGTACCTGCGATAACACGGCCGCCAGCTCATTTGCTTACGGCTCCATCATGATTATCCAGGTCTCGGTTGCGGGCGCTTCCGGACAAGGGGAGCCGACCGGCACGGTAACGATCACCGAAAACGGCACCACTTACGCGAACTTACCGCTTGATCCTACCGGCAACGCGTTTGTGTACGCCGGATCTATTTTCCCGAGCGGCAACGGATCGGGCCTTCAAAGCTGCACGAACCAGATCCTCTATGAAGGCAAAGGCCAGTCGGCTACACAGCTTCCGGCAGGCTCTTACACCATCGGAGCGACATATTCCGGAGATTCAACCTTCACGCCTGCGACGGCGACTACGGTTCCTATCACCGTCACGCAGCTCTCCACAACACCCACGTTGGCAGCCGGCCAGACCGAGATCGCTTCGGGAGCCAAGGTTACACTGACGGCCACCTTCAGTGACACCAGCTTGGATTCCTACACACTCACCGGGGCCGTGCCCCCGGCCGGCACGATTACGTTCGAGAACGGGACCACTACTCTGGGAACGGCGACCTTGGTGCCGCAAATTATCTATAGTGTTGGCGGCCCCAACGGCGATTCGCCGGAGTACACCTACGGTGCGGCAGCAACGCTAACCACCACCGCTATTACCGCAACAGCGAGCGTCACGGCGGTGTACGCGGGCGACACAAATTACGCAGCTAAAACATCCTCGACCCTTGCCATTACGGTAGTGACGGGGACCGGAACCACCACCACCTTGACCTCGAGCGCCAATCCGACGCCGGTAGGCGCGCAGCCAACTTTGACTGCTACGATTAGTGGGTCGCCAACCAGTGGCACCGTGACTTTCTATGACGGCACCACTGTATTGGGATCGACCAAACTCACCACCAAAACTAAGAACGGCGTGGTTACCTACACGGCGCTCGGTGGAACGTCATCCAGCAATAGCAGCAAGGGAACAACCAGCCAGCCCGGCCTTGCCGGCGGCACACACAGCCTCACCGCGGCTTATAGCGGTGCATCCACCACGTCCCTTGCCAGCACCTCTGCGGTGTACTCACAGGTAATAAGCCAAGCGAGCATTGACATGTCACTTTCGGCCAAGACAGTTGGCAAATCCGGCCAGACGTATATGTTCTCTGCGAACCTGGCTTGTGACGCCATCGGCTGCGAGTCGGATGGCAGCACGCCGCCGAATTACTCTTTCCCCAACTACTTCCCGCCAATCCTGAGCAACGTGAATTTCTACGACGGCTCTACATTGCTGGGATCGGCTCCGGCGCTGACCGTTAGCACAAACGACGGCGGCTTTGGCGATTTTGCGGCGCAGTTTAGCACCAGCTCTCTCTCGGCTGGGACTCACACCATCACGGCTACCTATGCCGATATCAACTACGCCCTGTCGACTTCGAATGCGCAGACCGTGTTCGTGGGCGGCACACCGACACTCACTTGGGCGGCTCCGGCAGCCATCACCTACGGAACCGCGTTGAGCGCAACGCAGTTGAACGCAACCGACACCATCCCCGGCAGCTATGTATATTTACCGGCGGCGGGAACGGTTCCGAGCGTGGGCACACAGACGCTGAAGGTGACCTTTACTCCGTCCGACTACACGGACTTTGGTCAACAAACCAAGACAGTCCCGCTAACAGTAAGTCAAGGGACGACATCAATCGCCGTGAGCGTGGGCCCCTCTTCGGAGGCTTTCGGTCAGGATTCGGCGGTCACGATTACGGCAGTGCTGTCGTGGACAGGCAGCGGTTCTGCGCCTACGGCCAGCGCCATAACAATTGGCGGCAACGGAAACGGAAGCTATAGTGCGACGAGTTGCGGCGCAGCTAGCGGCGACACGATCACTTGCACGGCTACCTATACACCTACTGCCTCGGATACGGTCGGCTCCTACACGGAGACGGCGGTGTTCTCAGGTGATGCCAACTACACCGGTTCCAGCGGTTCCGGCAGCTTCGCCATTACACCGGCAGGCTCGGGCAACATTATTGTTAGCTCCAGCCAGAATCCGTCGAACCCTGGTGTGGCAGTAACATTCACGGCCACGATCCCTGGACAGTATGGACAGGTGAAGGGCCGTAACGGCAAGAAACCGATGACGGTAACCGGAAGCGTGACCTGGAGCTCCAACACGGGCTGCAGCACGACGACAGTTACGGCAGGTAATCCGGGAACGGCGACCTGTACCACGTCGAGCCTCGCATTGGGCGCCGACACGGTAACGGCCAACTACTCGGGTGACAGCAATCACAACGCAGGGTCTGGATCAGTAGTCCAGACAGTCAGCCAGGTCAGCACGACCACGGCGATTGGTTCCAGTCTGGATCCGTCAGGCTACGGCCAGGCAGTAAGCTTCGTGGCCGCAGTGACGGGCAGTTCACCGACGGGAACGGTAGCGTTCTACGTGGACGGCGGTCTGTTCGATACGGAAACACTGGCATCGGGTACGGCCACTTCCATCAGCACTTCGGCGCTGTCGGCGGGGACGCACTCTGTAACAGCAACGTACTCGGGCGACACCGGTAACTCTGGCAGCACGGGCACGCTGGCTGGGGGGCAGGTAGTTAGCTCGGCTAACGCGGGCGTGACTGCAGCTTCTAGTCTGAATCCTTCAACCTACGGCCAGTCAGTAACGTTCACGGCGACAATTAACGGCGCGAACGGCTTGGTAAGGGGCCGCAAAGCAGCCGGCAAGAAACCGATGGATGTAACCGGAAGCGTGACCTGGAGCGCCAACACGGGCTGCGGCACAACGACGGTTACGTCGGCGCCGGGATCGGGAACCGGAACGGCGACCTGTACCACGTCGAGCCTCCCAGTGGGAGCGAGCGACACGGTGACGGCGAACTACTCCGGCGACAGCAACCACAACGCTGGCTCGGGATCGGTGAGCCAGGAAGTGGATGCTGTAGGCGCGAGCGTGAGTGTTGGATCGAGTCTGAATCCTGCGGATTACGGCGCGGCGGTCAGCTTTACAGCCACAGTGACAGGCAATTCGCCAACTGGAACGATCCAGTTCAACGTTGACGGCAGCCCTTTCGATACGGAAGCTCTGGTCTCGGGATCGGCAACATCGGTGAGCACCTCCACCCTCGCGGCGGGGACGCACACGGTGACGGCGACTTACTCGGGCGACGCATATAACTCTGGCAGCACCGGCACGTTGGCGGGGGGCCAGGTAATCAATGTGGCGACTTCAACCACAGCGGTTACTTCCACACCGAATCCGTCGACGTACGCGTCGTCGGTTACGTTCACGGCGACCATCACCGGCGAGAACAGCCTGGTGAGGGCCCGCAAGCCCAGCAAGAACACGATCAAGCCGATGGATCCGAGCGGGACGGTAACCTGGAGCGCCAACACGGGCTGTAGTGCATCGACTGTAACGGGCAATCCCGGAATCGCGACCTGCACCACATCGAGAGCGTCATCGCTGCCGGTTGGGACCGACGTGGTAACTGCCACCTACTCGGGTGACGGCAACCACAGCGGAAGCACTGGCTCGGTGAACCAAGTCGTCACAGGCGGGATCGCGACCACGATTGATGTGACCAACGTGAGCCCGGCGAGCGAGGAGTTCGGTGCGAATTCACCGGCTACGATCACGGCAGTACTGTCGTGGACGGGGCACGGTGTAGCGCCGACGGCGAGCGACGTGACCATTGGCGGCAACGGGAACGGCACCTACAGTGCGACCAGTTGCGCGGCTCGTGTGCACGAGACGATCACCTGTACGGCAACCTATACCCCGACGAATGCTGATGTAGCGGGCATCTATACAGAGACGGCGACGTTCTCTGGAGATACCAACTACACGGCATCGAGCAGTCCGGAAACCAATAACTTCACCATCGGATCGAACGCAAGCACCACGACTGTTTCATCCGGTCTGAATCCGTCGACGTTTGGTCAGTCCGTGACCTTTACGGCGACGATCACCAGCGACACGGGTGATGTGAAGGGCCGCAAGGCTGGCAAGAAGAACATGCAGCCGATGCAACCCAGCGGGACGGTAACCTGGAGTGCGAATACTGGATGCGCCGCGAGCACGTTGTCGGGCGCATATCCGGGAGTCGCAACCTGTACGACTAGCCTGGACGCGGGAACCTACACGGTTGTTGCTACCTACTCGGGTGACAGTAACCACGGTGGGAGTTCGGGTTCGGTAAGCCAGACAGTCAACAAGGCAGGCCAGACGGTGTCGTTCACGACGAATGCACCGCCGAGCGCGGCTTATAACAGCACGTTCGGGGTTGCGGCCTCGGCGAGCTCGAACCTAACGGTAGCATTCACAGCGGCAGGTAGCTGCAGCGTAGCCGACAATGGCAACGGGACGGCGACCTACACGATGACGAGTGGAACGGGCGCATGCACGGTGAAAGCG
>JBAVYO010000092.1:0-24605 GCA_049698855.1 Terriglobales bacterium | reverse complement strand
ATCCCGAGCCGTTGACGGACAACCGGCGGTAAGGCGAAAACGCGGTTCGCGGGCACAAATAGTTACCACTTTGCCATCTCCCCCCTCCAAAATAGAATCTAGAGCGTCTCCTCTCCGGCTTGCGAAGCTGCGGAAAAAATCATGCAGGCGCCAGAAGCCTCCCTCAGGCGCTGAAGCTCGAGGCTATTTTCAATGGCTTAGCGGCACGAGCGGAACTCGTGCTTTTCCCAAAATCGTCATGAATCGAGTTTTCCGCAGCTTGTTGTGGAGTTGCGCCCTCGGGATGTTCTACGCGGCTTCGGTATGGATGGGATTCTCCAGGAGAATATCGATCTGGTCCCCCAGAGCGGTGGCCGATTTGCGGATGGTCCCAGTGGGCAGCTCAAGCACGGAAGAAGCGTGGGCTCGGACAGCGGCCAGACGCCAGGGTTTCAGGCCTTCTTCTATGTGGACGACGATGCGGTCGCGGTCGAGGTAAACGGCATCGATCGGGAAGCGCATGGCAAAGGTGTGGATACCGTGGGAGGGGTTGAGCCAGAGTCCGCGTCCGGGTGGAAACGCGGCAGAATTCGTCGCCATCAGCCCGCGAAAGCGCGACCAATGCGTGCGCGCAATGACGAGATCGGTGGCGAGATAGATGGAGCGAGTACGGTTGAAGGCGTAGGCAGTTGGCCCCGGTTGGCGCATAGGCACTCCTTTGGGCCTATAGAGAATCGGTTGTGGTGGAGAAATCATCAACGGCCGCCACCTGTGATGGGAAGAAGCAGGCGCATCAGCTGAATGACGGCTGGTCCGACCGTGACGAAGATAAGCGAAGGCATGACGAACAGGACGAGCGGGATGATCATCTTGACCGTGGTTTTGGCGGCCTGCTCTTCGGCGCGCTGGCGGCGCTCGGTGCGCAGCGAATCGGAATGAATGCGCAGAGCCTGAGCCACGCTGGTGCCGAAGCGGTCGGTTTGGATCAGGGTTCCGACAAGCGCCCGGACGTCTTCGACGCCGGTACGAGCAGCCAGATTGCGGAGCGCTTCCACGCGCGGTTTTCCGGCGCGTGTTTCCAGGGTGAAGAGATGAAACTCGGTGCTGAGCTCGGGGTGAGCGTGAAGAAGATCTTCGCCCACGCGGTTTAGTGCTTGATCGAGGGGAAGACCGGCCTCGACGCAAATTACAGTCAAGTCGAGGGCATCGGGAAGGCCGAGGCGAATGCGGCGTTGGCGCTCCTGAATTTTTCGCTTCAACAGGAAACGGGGAACAAAAAAACCGAAGGCGAAGAGACCGAGCATGAGCAGCGGAGACTGAAATCCGGAAACCAGAAAAACGGAGAAGAATCCGATGGCAGCGAAAAGAACGCGCAACCCGCGGTAAATGGAGACGTGCTGCTCGTCGCGGTATCCAGCCTGGATCAGCAGGGCACGGGTACGGGAAACGTCGTGGGGGGAGATGGGCAGGGCGCGGCTCAGGTGATCGAGCGCTTGCTGGATCCGGTCGCGCATGGGCGGCTTCTGCTGGGCTTTGGGGCGCTGCCAGCCGATCTCACGGAGGCGTGTGCCCAGCACCGACGAGGGCGCGACGGTGGCGACGCCAAAGGCGAAGATCACCACCACAATGGTGACGAAGATCAGAATGGGGAGAAAAATTTCCATTACCAGTTCTCAGCTCTCAGTTCTCAGTTCTCGGTTCCCAGTTCTCAGCAAAACCCAAAGCCAGCGCGCCGGCATTTTTACTGGGAACTGGGAACCGAGAACTGAGAACTCGCTCTTCATCAGACTTGAATCCTGATAATCCTCCGAATCACGAAATAGCCCATGGTTTGCAGGGTGATGCCGCCGACGATCAACGCGTGGCCGATGGGATCGGTGAACAGCGGCTCAATGAAGCCGCGGTTCACGGTGAGCATGATCGTCACGATGGTGGGTGGTAGAGCCATGAGCAGGACCATGGTGAGGCGTCCCTGAGCGGTATGAACCCGGACCTGACGAAGAATCTTGAAGCGTTCTCGGATGACGTAGGAGAGATTATCGAGAATTTCCGCGAGGTTGCCGCCGGTTTCCCGTTGCAGCATGACGGCGGTGACGAAGAATTTCACGTCCACCAGGGGGATGCGGTCGGCGAGGTTAATGAGGGCATCGCGGACGGGAAGTCCGAATTTCTGTTCCTCATAAAGCTGACGGAATTCGCTGGCGACGGGTTCGGCGATTTCATTGGCAATCATTTCGAGGGCGGTGGTAAACGCATGGCCGGCGCGGACCGCGCGCGCGAGGGTGTCGATGGCCTCGGGAAATTTTTCCTCGAACTTCGCAAAGCGCTTGGTGCGCATGTGGGAGGCGTAGGCGTAGGGAATGAAGAAGCCGAGCAGAAGGCCGGCCCAGCCGAAGACGAGCTTGCCGCCAAAAATAACGGCGACGGAACCGAGGACAACGGCCGAGATGCAGCAAAGGACGAGAAAATTTCCGGCGCGGATATCGACATGGCCCTGGGCGAGAACCTTTTGCAGTTCCGAAACACGATCGGAACGGCGCAGGAGCGTGTCAAACGCCGGAATCTTGCTGAGCATTTCATCGCGAAGGAGGGCGGCTTCGGGAGTGGGCTGCTCGGCGGCTTTGTCGGCGTTGGTGAGGCGATCGCGCAGAATGCGCGCGCGGGCCTTACGCTCGTCGAACAAAGAGATGACGGCGAAGGCAGCGAGCGTAACGGCGAGAAAAACCACCACGGCAAGAACGAACGACATGCGCTAAACCTCCAACCGGGACGTGAATAGCGAAGCATTCAGGCGGCAGCCGGCGGTAGCCAGGCGATCGGCAAAATGCGGAGGGTGGCCGGTGGCACTAAAGGCGCCGCGAACGCGTCCGTTCTCGTCGATTCCAACGCGCTCGAAGGTAAAGATATCCTGCATGGTGATTGTGTCGTCGTGCATGCCGACGATTTCCGACACGGTGATGACCTTGCGGGTGCCGTCGGAGAGGCGCGCGATCTGAACCACAGCGTGAATGGCGTTTGCCACTTGCTGGCGAATGGCGCGTTCCGGAATATTGAGGTTGGCCATGGAAACCATGTTCTCGACGCGGTTCAGAGCGTCGCGGGGAGAGTTGGCGTGGACAGTGGTCAGCGAACCCTCGTGACCGGTGTTCATGGCCTGAAGCATGTCAAAGGCTTCCTCGCCGCGCACCTCGCCCACCACGATGCGGTCGGGGCGCATACGGAGGCTGTTGATGACGAGTTGCCGCATGCGGACGGCACCTTTGCCTTCGATGTTCGGCGGACGGGTTTCGAGGCGGACCACGTGCTCCTGCTTGAGCTGCAATTCGGCGGCGTCTTCGATGGTGACGATGCGCTCGGAATTGGGGATGTATCCGGAGAGCACATTCAGAAGCGTGGTTTTGCCCGCGCCGGTTCCTCCAGAGATGAGAAGGTTTAAGCGGCCTTTGACCATGGCGGAAAGCAAGTCCAACATGCCCTCGGAGAGCGTTTTGTTCTCGAGCATGATGCGCGACGTGACGGGATCGCGGCCGAAACGGCGGATGGAAAGGCAGGCTCCGTCAAGCGCAAGAGGTGGAATGATGGCGTTGACGCGGGAGCCATCCTGCAGCCGGGCGTCGACCATGGGCGAAGACTCATCGACGCGGCGGCCGATGCGGGAGACGATGCGATCGATAATCTGCATCAGGTGCTGATTGTCTTTGAACGAGAGCGGCGTGATTTCAAGCTTGCCGCCGCGTTCAACGTAGACGCGGTCGAAGCGGTTGACCAGAATGTCGGAGATGCTCGGATCCTTGAGCAGAGGCTCGAGGGGGCCGAGGCCGAAAATTTCGTCGAGGATCTCGCGGGAAAGGCGCTCACGCTCGGCGAAGCTGAGTGGAACAGCTTCGCTGTTGACCGAATTGCGGATCAGGACAAGAACTTCTTCGCGGGCCGCGTTGCCGTTGGATCGTCCGAGTTTTTCGAGGTCGAGGCGATCCAGGATTTTCCGATGGAGATCGGCCTTTACCTGCTGATAATCACCGCGCTCGAAAGCCTGTAAATTGGCCATGGTTTTACCGAATCATCACATCATTAAATCATTGAATCATTAGAGCTACGGTTTTACGCGGTTCAATGACAGAACACTTCAATAATTCAATGTTTAAATGTATCAGTCCACTATACCGTTTTAAACAGAGACCACGCGCTGCGTTTCACTTCCGGGTCGTCCTTGGTCAGGAATTGGGCGAGCCCGGTGATGGAGCGCGCAATTTCCGTGTTGCCGGCCTGCATAATCGGCACGCCGCGGTCAATCGCGGTGGACACGGCAAAATACTGATTGGGAATACGCCAAAGCACGGGCGCTCCAATCGCGGCCTCGGCCTCCGATTCATCAAAGCCTACAACTTTGCGGTAACGATTCAACACCAGGCCGAAACGGTCGCGGGAGCCGGTCTCCCCAAGATACTGGGCCACTCTTCCGGCACCCCATAGCGAGGCTACGTCGGCATGAGCGATCAGAAGAACTTTTTCGGACAGGTTGCCGGCCAGTCGAGTAGCGCTGTCAAGGCGGGAAGAAGCGTCGACGACGATGTAGTGAAACAGGCCGGCAATCATGTCGAACAAACGAGCGAAGTCGGCGGCGGAGGGCTCAATGGCGGTGGGTATTCCGGTTCCCGCCAGCAGTTGAAGACCGCGATCGTGCCTGGCCATGAAGCTGTCGAGCAGGGAAGAATCCAGCCGATGCAAGTTAGAAAGGGCATCGGTGATGGTGAAGGCGGGCCGGATGTTCAGGTGGAGGGCGCAATGCCCAAGGGGCGCCAAATCAATCAAAGCCGTGCTGTGATGAATGGACTGTAATGCCATGGCGAGGTTGACGGCGACGGTGGTTGCACCGCTCCCACCCTTGGTATTGACGACCGTGAAAACCTTGCCACGGTGGTTTTCGCGCCCGGGCTTGCGGCGCGTGGCTGTCAGGCGAACGAAAGCCTCGAGCAGATCGTTGGTAGAGGTGGGGCGCTCGATATATTCGCGGACGCCGGCGCGCATGGCGGTCACAATGAGCTGAGGTTGGGTCATGGGGCCGATGGCAAACAGCGCGGCGTTGGGAATTTCCTGGTGCAGCAGCTCCACGGCACGCAAGGCTCCTGTAGCGCCAGCGAGGGGGATATCGACCAGAATCACGTCTGGAGAGGAGGTCTTGGTTTTGGAAACGACAGAGTCAGTGGCGGTCAGGGGCAAAGTAGAGTTAGAGCAGACCGTGCGCGCAACACTGGTGCCATCCACCAGAACTTGAAGGATGGCGCGTTGATCGTTGTCCGCGGCAAAGATGGCGACCGACAACTCCGGCATAACTACTTCCCCACTAGCGTCGTCAAGATCCTAGATACAAGAGCTATCTCATCATAAGCCCGAAGCGGTAATTTGCGACCTCTTCAAGAGCCAAAAAATCGGCGTTCCCCAGCGCCGTATGAGATGGCCAAGACCCCGTTTTCCCCAAAATCCCACTCTACCCTAAGACCGTTCCCCGACAATCCCTCTCCGGCGATTTGGCGCCGGGACTTACTTATTCGGCTTCTTGCCGTCAAACTTAGTGGTGTCCATGACGGGGATAGGCATTGCCGGCCCCTTTGGAGCTTGAACGCTCGGGGAAATGCGCCGCGCCGTGCATAAGACCATTAATTCCGACTTACTCTTCTGAAGGCTCTTGCTCTTGAAAAAATTTCCAAGGATGGGGATATCGCCCAGTCCCGGAATCTTATTGATGATATCGGTCACGCGATTGTCCATCAGACCGGCGATGACAAAACTCTGGCCATCCTGCAACTCGAATTCGGTATCCGCCTTGCGGGTACTGAGCGCAGGGATGGTAGTTCCGGAGACGGTGACGGCGTTCGAGTAGTCGAGCGTACTGACCTCCGGTATGACGTGCATGTGGATGTTGCCGTTCGGTTGGATCACGGGCGTGAATTTCAGACGGACGCCAAATTCGCGGAACTGAATGGTGACGGTCGAAAGGCCGGTGGCGTTGGGCTGCACGACAGGAAAGGGAAATTCTCCGCCCGCCAGGAAGCTGGCCTCCTTGCCATTGACCGCGACCAGGTTGGGTTCGGCGAGAATCTGCAATAGACTCTTTTGCTGGAGGGCCTCGATCACGACGCCCAAGTTAACCTGCGGATTAAAGAAAAACAGGTTGAGCAGATTCGAAACGGTTGCGGTCGTCTGGGTGCCGGTGCCTGTGCTCGTGCCAGAGCTGGAGTTGCTGCCAGTCGTAATGCTGCCGAGACCGGTGATTCCGCCGTACTGCCCGGTGGTTATGGAGCCAATCGTGTTTCCTGTGCCGGTCGAAAACATATTGATGCCCATCTGGGTCATCGCCGTGCGGTCGACTTCGGCGAACTTGACTTCAAGCAGCACTTCATCGGAGCCGACGGGGCCGAAGGTCAACACGTTCACGACATTCTTGGAGTAAGCCGAGGCCAGAGCCGAGGCGTGCTTGGAGACATCTTCGGTGGTGACATGCCCGGAAATAACGATGGCGGATCGAGAGGGCGTAACCTCAATCTGCTCATTCGGAAAAAGCTTCTGGAATTCTTCGCGGGCCGCCGTAATATCGACATCCACGCGCAGGTCGAAACTGCGGGAGCGTTCCAGTTCATCCCAGATCAATAGAGAAATTTCGCCGGGCGCAAGACCGTTCACCAACACCTGGGTGGGAGTGACGACGAGCGCGTCGGCGACGCTGGGGTCGGTGACGGACACGCGCTTCAGTCGTTCGGTCGTATTGATAAGGAGAGATTTTCCGACCATGACGCGGAGCGGGGCCGCAGCGGGGTTTTCGGGAGTGTTGACGGAGGAAGTGGCCGGCGGAGCCGGGGTCTGCGCGCTGTCCTGGGACGCCGTGGCCGCGATTGGACCTTCCGCGGCGGCAGCGCTAAAAACCAAAAGCAACGCGACGGAAACGATCGCAAGAAATTTCATGAATGCGAACCTTTGAGAGGAGACCGCACGCTCCTCAGGAGTAGGAAATCGTACCGGTGGGTGCGGGATTGAGCGCTCAATTGTTTTCATCCGGTTTGAACTTGGTTTCATCCCGTTTGCCCCCACGAATAATCTCCACCTGGAAGGGTGCGGGAGGAGGCGGAGGCGCGGTTTTTTCAACTACCTTGTGAACTCTGGGTTTGCTCTCGATTGCAGGAGCGGCCGTCTGGCCCCCGGGGACCAGGGCACTGGTTTTGGTGGCGCCGAGCGATTCCTTGCGGGTGTCGAGCGGGTTTCGCAGGGCGAGCTGAATTCTGCCCTCCTGGGAAGCGAGGGTCAGTTTTTGTGCGTCGTCGGGCGAAACCAGCAGCGTAATGACGCCGGCATTCTGCGTCTCACCCGTCATGCGGTCCAGCAGGCTGCGGCCCACGGCAATGACGGCGACATTCTCCAGCACGGTGGTGGTCTGATTTTCACCCGCGCCGTGAATGCCAGTAACCAGAACGTCCACTCTCGTGCCCGGCTGCACAAAGCCAGCCACGGAAACCACATCGTTCACACGCACCGATACCGCGCGCATGCCCTGGGGGATCATGGAAGGCATCCCAGCGCCGGCGTTGGCATCGGCGAGTTTGTCGGGCAATACAAAATCGCCACGGGTGATGGGCAGAATCACGCCGCGATCACGGACCTGCGAGATACGGTTGAAGGCGCCGGGAGGAACGCTGGCCTGCGGAAAGACAGCGAGACGGACGTCGTGCTCGGACAGTCTGGAGCCAATCTGAATGTCATTGGCGGCGACCACGACCTGCACGAACTGCTGCTCAGACGCGCCATGGGCGCGCAGCCGGTCGTAGACCGCGTAGCTGACAAGCAGGCCCACAGCCAAGGCTAGGCCCCCGATCATTAACAAGCGGCTTCGATTCATTCCTCTCCTTAACCCACGCAGGCCAAGCCCGACCGTGCGGGCTGGACGCAAGTCACATCAGCAAGAGCGCAACTTGGGCGAGGCGGACGCGAAACCTCGCATGGCGCAGAGTTAATTCGCTACGGCGCTGGCCACCTGCGAGAACACAGTGTTTGCGTTGGACCCGATCAAACGAACGGTTCCAATCACGATCACAAGAATCACCGCCAGCATGACGGCGTATTCGGCGATGTCCTGACCTTCTTCATTGCGCCACAGGGACTTAGCTAAAGCTCTCATTCTGGTCTCCTTGGAAACTACCTGGTAATGGTTGTGAAGCGAGCCGTTCCGTACCTTCCGGCGAAGCCTGATCGAGACAGACACACATCAGTCTCGGCAGCGGCGTTCGTCGTCTCCCGGTATGGGTGGAAAGTGGCACGAATCTCGTTGTGCGCTCTAGTTTCGCAGATTCAGCCCGACTCTGGTAACTATTTTTTCACTTTTGTGTGGTTTTGACGATAGTACCGTCGGTAACGTCAATCGGGAGATGGTTTTGCTGTTCGGACAAAGATCAAAGCCTGAGGATCTCGATAGGAAACCGTCCACTGGGGGTCCAGCAGGAGGGCTTGGGCCAGCGCGGAACCAGGAGGGATAAGGATGGTTTCCACCTTCCAGTTATCGAGGACAGCCTGCCAGCCCCGGTGCAATCGGAGCGCGGTTTCGACCGCTTGTTTCATAAGGTCCTCGCCGTAGAGGTCAGCGCGGCCGTCAGCGAACACGTAATACCGCGGGTAGAGATTCCAGATCGCGTAACCTCCCCAGTCGTAGTAGGCGAAGAGCCTTCCTGGCAGGTTATTCGCGCGCAAAAATATGACCGCCGCGCTGGGGAATCGATCTGCTTCACGGGCATTCTGGCTATGCGCAAGATCGGTCCATCGCAAGCAGGAAAAGGCGGCTAGCAGGACGAGAGTTGCGCCGCCAAGAAGCGGCCGGAATCGTTGTACGGAGGGGCGGGACGCTGAAGGGTGCACGGCATAGAATGACTCCGACATTGCGCGAGCGATCACGGGCATGGCCAGCAGGATGAAGATGGGGATGTGGCGGACCGCATCAAGCGCGGCTAAGAACATAAACGTCAATGGCAGGAGCACACGCCCCCGGATCGAGAAGCGGGACCACGCCAACGCGGATAAGAGCAGCAGAAAAACCAGCAGAAAAGGGAGGTACATCGCTTGATGAAAATCGGGGGAAAGCCACTCGACAATCAACGAGCGCAGCTCGGAGGCACGCACGGTATCAAGAGGGTAACGATAGAGGCGTGCGCCGCTCGGGTTGAGGGGCACGAGAGCCAGGCAAACGAGCGCTGCAAGGGAGACACGAGTGATGATGGGACGAGCGTGCGTACAGGGCGTAGTTCCGGCCGCCGCTTCGAGGACAATGCCGGCGGCATACAGAAACAGAAGTGCAGGGCCGAGCGCGAAGCCAGCGTGCAGGTTGAGCCACAAGAGAAACAGCGGAGGAATACAGAGCAGAAGGCGAGGCCGATCCTCCGACCGTTCGAGCAGCCATAGAAAGAGGCTGGCGAGTACAAACGTGAACATCTGGGGACGGGTTCCCCAGCACGGAGCAGAAGCGACGGCGCCGAGGACGGTGGCAGCAGCCGCCCAATGAGGTTTTCCGGGGCAGCGGAAATAAAGGAGCAGGAAACCGACGGTGGTGACAATAGAAGAAAACACGATTAGCGCAGTGGGTCCGGCGAGCCTCCATAGTGAATAAAAGATGACTTCCGACAGCCATTCGTGGGTTGTCCAAAGGCTTCCGCCACGCGTAAATGAGAACGGGTCGGTATGAGGAACGTGTCCGGTTTCGACGATCCACTTGCCCGTGCGGAGGTGCCACCAGAGATCGGGATCTGTGGCGATGCGCGCGGTCATCGCCAGTAGGCCAAAGAAAAGGATCGCGGCAAAAAGCGTTCGACTGCGCAAGCGCGGAATTTCCGGCGTAACCATCCGCCCGGATTATAGAATCATTGGTCGCGATAACCGGCCATGACTTTTGCAGCCTTTCTCCAGAAACGGAACTTTTTCATCACGGCGTTTCTGTTTGCCATGGCTTGCTGTCTGCTGTCCCCTTTGTCCTGGGTGGTGCCCCGCTTGAAGAAGGGGTATCAGGACTTCGCGATCTACTACGTCAGCGGGCGGCTTCTGAACGAGGGGCGAAAGGCGGTGCTTTATGACCTCGATACACAGTTCCAGGAGCAATTAACATTTAGCGATGTGCCGATCCGGCGGGGAGCGTTGCCTTTTAATCACCCTCCGTTTGAGGCGGTGCTGTTTGTTCCGTTCGCGCTGTTGACATTTTGGCCGGCGTATCTTCTTTGGACCACGCTGAACGTGACGATGGTGGTGGCGAGTGTGGCGCTGCTGAGACGGTTTCCGCCGATTCGAGATGCTTGTCCTTGGCTGCTCGGGTTGGGTGTGCTAGCCTTCTTCCCGCTGATGAATGGCCTGTTGCAGGGACAGGACACGATTTTGCTGATGTTCCTGGGCGTGCTCGCGTTGACCTGCATGGACCGGGGCGCGAATGTCGCGGCGGGCGCATTCCTGGCAGGGGGACTCTTTCGGCCGCACATCGTTGTGCCGATCGTCCTTGTGCTCGCGTTCCGGAGCTGGCGTGTGCTGCTCGGCTTCTCGGGAGTGGCGCTGGTTCTAGCGGGCATTGGAGCTGCGGTCAGGGGATGGGGATGGCCGATCGAGTACGTTCGCTTCGTTTTGCTGGTAGAGCATGGCGGCTCGCTTCAGTCCGAAGTGGTTCCGAACCTTCGCGGACTGATTATGACGCTTGTGGGAGGGTTCTCCAAGACGGGCGCAGGACTGTTGTTGGTGGTGTCTTCGCTGGCAGTTTTTGTGCTGGCCACGCGCAGAGTTCGCTCCGGGGACGATTCGGTGAGCCATAGTTTTTGCCTGGCGAGTGTTACCGGTATTCTCCTCAGTTTTCACGCGCTCTCATACGATTTGACGCTGCTGCTGCCGCTGGTTCTGTTTGTACTGGCCGCAGCCGTAACCAAGGAAAGCCAGGAGAACGTCAAAGAGCGCCTGTTACTTGTATTCGTGCTGTTCCTGGCGCCTCTCTATATCTTTCTGGTCTGGGCTGTGAAACTTTTCTTTATCTTCAGCCTGGTCGTTCTCTGGCTTTTCTTTTGGCTGCTTCGGATGCGCGCGCCGGCGGCCGAGCCCGCCTAAGGATGGGCGATTTGTCGATTCGACGTTGGCAATTCCTGCTGGTAACTTGCGCCGTGTTGTGCGCGGCCGGGACATGGCTCTACGCCAACCGAGTGCTGGCTCCGAATATCCTGGCGTATGACATTGAACACGGATTGCCGCATGGAAATAATTCCGACCTTTATCCGCGGTGGCTGGGCGCGCGGGAACTGCTGCTGCACGGGCGCGATCCTTACACAATGGAAATTACGCGGGAAATTCAAGCGGGAATGTATGGCAGCCCGCTCCCACCGGACAAATACGGGCAGGGGCAGAATTATCAGCAGGGATTTTATTACCCCGTGTACGTTGCGTTCATACTGGCGCCGACGCTCGATCTGCCCTTCGAAAAGGTGAAGAGAGGTTTCGTCTGGGTACTGTTCGCGCTCACGTTGGTCTCGATTCCGTTGTGGCTCCATTTGCTGCACTGGCCGTTGCCCTTATGGATGCAGGCGACCTGCATGATTTTCACCATCGGCAGCGTGGCCATTATGCAGGGTTTAAAGCTTGAACAGATAACCCTGCTGGTGGTTCCTTTGATAGCGGCTGCCATGGCGTTGCTGGCGGCGGACCGGCAGGTTCCGGCCGGCATATTGCTGGCGCTGGCGACGATCAAGCCGCAGTTCGTTTGGTTATCGTTGCTCTGGCTGGCGATCTGGACCTTGGGAGACTGGCGGCGGCGCTACCGATGGGCCGCGTCGTTCCTGATTACGATGGCCATCTTGTGCGCCGGGTCGGAGTATTACCTGCCGCACTGGATTGCGCGCTTCTGGCAAGCGATTCGGGAATACAACCGCTACACCGGCGAGATGCCGGTAGCCGAGATGATGGTGGGACCGCTGGGCCGGGCAATTGAGTTCCTGGCGATTGTGTTCATGGTGCATGCCTGCTGGAAGGAGCGGCGAAGAGAGGCAAATAGCGATGCGTTTGCTTTTACGGTAAGCATGGTGCTGGCAATATCGGTCCTGGTTATGCCGAGCTACCATCCTTATAACCAGGCGCTCTTGATTCCGGCGCTTCTGATCATGGTTAAAGGGCGACGGATGATTTGGCGGCGGAGCTGGATCAACCGCGTTCTTACCGTGATCACGCTTGTGTTTATCGGCTGGCCCTGGCTATCGGCGTTTGTACTGGCGAGTTTATCCTTCGTTTTCCCGGCTGAGGCAATCGGCAAGGGGGCGCTGATGCCGATCTGGACGGCGCTTGTGATTCCGGTCGCGGTGTCGGCAACCATGCTGGTTTATGCTGGGCAGCGGACTTTTGCCGCGTCGGGTGAGGCGGCAACGTCGTAGAATGCTTTGGGAGCCCGTGCGCCTTGGCGCGCGCGCACGGAGCAGGGGGAACCTTAAGGGTACATGTCAGTATCGTCATCGCATTCCGGAATCTCCAGCGTTTTTCCCGTCGCCATCTTTGTGCAGGGAAGCGAGCAGCAGACACTGTCGCTGAATCACAGTCCTTACACCGTGGGACGCAAAGTGGATCGCGATCTGGTGATTGCCGACCCACGCGTGTCGCGCGAGCACGCCCAGATCGTCGCGGAAAATGGCGAATTCTTCGTTGTCGATCAGGGCAGCAAACATGGAACCTACGTCAACGGCGAACGGGTGGACCGGCACAAACTACAGCGGAATGACCGGCTTGAATTTGGCGCGCGCGACATCGCCTATCTGATCTTTCATCCGCTGCACTCGACCTCGAACACGGCGCGCGAGTTCCTGAGCCAGATTTCCGGCATTCAGATTGCGCCAGAGGCCACCGACCTGGAAAAGCTGACCCTGTTCATGGAGGCGGCGCGCAAGCTCAATACCATTGGCGTGCTCGACGAAATTCTGGTCACGCTGCTGGAAGCAACCCTCAAGCTGACGCGCGCTGAACGCGGATATATCTTTCTGCGCGATAGTGGAGGCGCTTTGACACTGGCCGCGGGGCGCAACTCGAAGAGCGAGCCCTTGCTGGATGACACGACCATTTCGCGCTCGGTGCTGGATGCGGCGCTCAGTTCGAACTCCGAATATCTTGTGACCGACACCAGCCAGATGCTCGACGTGAAAGAACGGCATAGCATCGTGGCCTTCGATTTGCGGACGGTCATCTGCATGCCTCTTCGCAAACCGATCGTGCAGACGTCGCGCGAAGGGCAACCGGCGGGCGCGGAAGTGATGGGTGCGCTCTATGTGGATTCGCGCTTCGCCTCGCGCGACATCACCAGCGTGAGCCAGGATATTCTGCGGGCGATTGCAACTGAAGCCGCGCAGCTGATCGAAAACGCGCGGCTGGTGCAGGCCGAAGAAGCAGGCCGCCGCTATCAGCAGGAATTGTCGATCGCGGCCTCCATTCAACAGCGGCTGCTGGCGGTGACGATTCCGGAAGTGGCGTTCGCGCGGATTAACGGACGCAACCTTTCTTGTAAGGAAATTGGCGGCGACTTCTTTGAGGCGGTGAATACTCCGACGGGCCTGGCGGTGGTGCTCGCCGACGTCAGCGGCAAAGGAGTTTCGGCGGCGCTGCTGGCCTCCACGCTGCAGGGAATGGTTTATTCGCAGTTGATTTCAGGAATGGCGCTGGTCGAAATTGTGGCGGCGGTGAATCGTTTTTTCACCTATAAACACATTGGCGAAAAGTACGCGACCATGATCATTGCGCGCCTGCGCAGCGACGGCGAGCTGGAGTATGTGAATTGCGGACATGTTCCTCCCGTCTGGATCTGTGGCAACGAAGTTGTGCGGCCGGCGCACGGAAACCTCCCTGTTGGGCTGCTCGCCGATGCGACCTATGCCAGCGACCGCTGTCAAATGCGCGCCGGAGATCGGCTCATTCTTGTGACTGACGGCGTGACCGAAGCTGAGAACGCGCGCGGAGACATGTTCGACAGCGAACGCCTGGAAACCGTGGCAGGGAAGAGCAAGTCGATGGAAGACATTTTCGCTGCGGTAGCGGATTTCTGCGGCGGCACTCCGTTGAACGATGATTGCACTGTGGTGGAGTTGGCATACACTGGCGGCTAGGGTCAGCCGCGGATTCTCTATCCGTATCAGACGGGCACGGATGTGATTTCGTACAGGTAAGAGTCTAGCCCGACGGCGTTGAGTCTGGAGCCGACGCGAACCGCCCCTAGTTTCTCGACCGCCTTTTGCGACCGCACGTTCTGCGGGCCTATCAGAAAGACCACGCGTTTGACGAATTGAAATGCGTGGCGCAACATGAGCCGTTTCATTTCTCCGTTATAGTTGCCGCCCCAGTGCGAGCGCGCCAGGAAGGTCCACCCAATTTCCACTTCGCTCGCCTCCGCGTTGTAGGCGTGGAATCGGGACGATCCGATGATCCTGCCATCTTTGCAATCGAGGGCCGTGAGTGCGCCCCCCGACGCCAGCGATTCGCTAAACAAGGCGTTGAACACCTCGGGCTTATAGCGGTCACGAGCGGGATGCTGCTCCCAAATGAACGGATCGGACGCGACCGCGAACAGACCTTCTGCATCGTCCGGGCGAAGCGGACGCAGTTCGACGAGCTCACCTTTCAGCGTTGGCTGAAAATCGAAAAGCATATTCGGAGTCATCCATTCATCACGGTCTTGCGGTTTTGTGAATTTCGACCGTCGACCAAGTCTTGTCGGCAGCGTGACAGAGCTTCTCGATCACGCAATCAGCGCACTTTGGACCGCGAGCCACGCACAGTTTTCTTCCATGCCAGATCACTTCGTGGGAGAAATCCGTCCAGCGTTCTCGGGGCACGATCCGCATCAGGTCCTGCTCGATTTTTTGCGCGTCTTGATGCTGCGTCAGCTCCAGCCGCTGTGAAATTCTCGTGACGTGAGTATCGACGACTACGCCTTCATTTTTCTTGAACCACGTCCCAAGCACGACATTGGCGGTTTTGCGTGCGACGCCGGGGAGTGTCAGCAGTTCTTCCATCGTCTGCGGGACTTCGCCGTCGAAATCGGCGACGATCTTGCGCGCCGCGCCCACTACAGATTTTGATTTGTTGCGGAAGAAGCCGGTGGAACGGATGTCGGGCTCCAGTTGCTCCGGTTCGAGTGCGGCAAAGGCTTGGACTACAGGATACTTCTCGAAAAGAACCGGCGTCACCATATTGACGCGAACGTCTGTACACTGCGCCGAAAGGATGGTTGCGACCAGCAGCTCCCACGCTGTGCGATGCGTGAGCGCGCAGGTCACGCCGGGATACATCTGGTCAAGGCCAGCGATAATCTGGCGTACGCGGTTAGGATTCGTCGGATCGTATGCGGTGGAGGATTTCTTCTTCCGCGCAGGGATCTGAGCAGCGGCCGACTTGGAGGCGCCCCTGGAGGTTTTTTTCGCCAATGGCGAGGATGGTGCCGCTGTGCGCGCGGCAGGCGGTGCGGATTTCGCAGGCACGCGAACTGTGCGAGACGCGCCTTCCTGGCGTCCGCTGCGGCTGGGTTGGCGCGGTATGTTTCCGCGAGGCATGGATTCTCCTTCGGAAGAAAGTTATGGTAACAAAAGCGCGGGCGGAGGGGTTCAGCTATTTAAACAGGCCGTCCGATATGCGTATCGCGGCGGGCGACGATGCTCGCCGGACAGTCGGCAAGATGAAGGCTCCGCCTGCTTGTGGCGGGGGCGCCAGCCTGCCGGGCAATCCAGACCCTCGGGACTTCTACGTTAGTAACCGCCACGTGATTGACTGCTGCCGATACCATGAGTAGTCTGTGAGCAAAGGAAAAATCTTTGGCCGTCAAGAACATTAAATTAGGACAAGTGTGGCGACAGGAGACGAGCGGAAAAGATTTCCTCGTCACCAAGGTTTACAACGAAGTGTTCACACAATATGCGGTGCTGCGTCCGGCTGAAGTCAGCGCGCCCGATTCGCCAACGGTCAAGGTGAAGGTCGCCAGGTCGGCCGACGGAGTTTCTCTGCCCGGCTTCGCTTTCACGCAGGAAGGGGCGTTCTAGGATTTAGGCATTAACCATTTAACCATTTAGTCACTGAGTCATTGACACATCGGCCACTTGATTGGCTCGGCTTTAGCCATTTACTCACCGGCGATTCCCTCATAGGGTTTTCAATGATTCAATGCCTCAATGATTTAATGTCTCAATAGCTCCATGTCTCAATAGCTCCATGACTGAAAAAATCCTCGCAATCCTATTCGTTTTCATTAACTCCATTGTGGCAGCCACCGGCTACGGCGGGCTGGTTATCCTGATGGCGATTGAATCCGCGTGCATTCCATTGCCCTCGGAGTTGATCATGCCGTTCGCCGGGTACCTGGTGTTTCACGGCACGATGAAGCTGGTATGGGTCGCGACTGCGGGCGCGATTGGCTGCAACCTTGGCTCGCTGATTGCCTATGAGATCGGTTGCTATGGCGGCAGGCCGCTAGTGGAGCGCTACGGGCGCTGGATCCTGATGGGTCGCCGCGAGCTAGATTGGGCCGATCGTTTCTTTGAGCGCTGGGGAGAAGCGGCGGTATTTATTGCACGATTGCTGCCGGTGATTCGGACCTTTATTGCGCTGCCGGCCGGGATCGCGCGCATGCCGCGCGGAAAATTCCATATCTACACGTTCGCGGGATCGTGGCCCTGGTGCTTTGCACTGGCATTCGCGGGTATGAAGCTGGGCGAGAATTGGCGGACGATCGGAAAATACTTCCATCAAATGGATGCCGTGATCGGCGTGCTTCTTGTGACGGGTGCTGCATGGTTTGTCTGGTCGCACTGGCAGAACCGGCTGCGCACGGACGAAAGCTAGCTTTCGGTTTCTGTTTCCGAGTACGCAACAACGCGCAAATCTTAGGATTCTGATTTCGACTTGGCGGGCGAGGTCGCCCACCGAACTGCCGGCGAGTCGCCGGCGCTACTCAAGTTCTCCTGCTTCGAAAGGCCGCGCAAGTTGGGACGCGACCAACTTCCACTCCCCACCTCGTTTCACGAGTACATCGAGATACATGTAGCGCACGTGGAATCGCTTTCCGTCGCGTTCCACTTCGTCGGACTCGGAGCCGTGGACGATGGCCGTGTCTCCGAAAAGGCGAATTGTTCTGCCGATCGATACGATCGACGGATAGCGAACTGCGCTAGTGCGGAGATTCTCGAGAATCTGCAGCCTGCTCATCGGCTGCCCTGCGTCGCCATATTGCACGTAATCATCTGCGAGAATTTGCGCGAGCGCCTCCACATCTGCCTTCATTAACGCCGCATCTCCGGCTTCGTATAGAGCCTCGATTTGACGTTCGTCGTCCGCGACTGACATTCCGTTCCCCCTAGGCTTGTTGCTCCACTCTCATGGGTCAACGCGTTCGTGACTATGCGCTGACGCTGCAAATGTGTAATCTCTCGCTTAGGCACTGCTATGGGTCTTTTTAGTTTTTTTCTGCATCCCTGGATTTTTCTGCTGCAGGGACTGGCGATTGTACACTTCATCCGCCGGCGGCCGGAGTTTTATTGGCTGTTTGTCATTTTGTTTCTGGGCCCGCTCGGCGCGATCATTTATCTGGCCGTTGAAGCCCTGCCCGATATTGGCCTTCTCGGCCAGTCTTTCAAAGTATTTCCACGCCGTAGCCGCATTCGCGAACTGGAAGTGGCGATCCACGATAATCCGTCCGCGGGGAATTATGAGGAGTTAGGCGACCTCTACATGGACGACGGGAGAATCGCGGAGGCGCGCGCTGCGTTTGATCGGGCGATCGCAGCACGAGCCGATACGCTCGATCCGTTTTATCGCCGTGGTGTTTGCGCATTGCAATTGGGAGACGCCGCCGCTGCGCTGCCCGATCTGGAACGAGTGGTCGGCAAAGAACCCGACTACGATTTCCAACGCGCTGCAGGCTTGCTCGCGCACGCTTATGCGTTGACCGGCCAGAAGGAAAAAGCCGAGGAGTTATTCCGCAGGGTGACGGTCATTTCGACTTTGTCGGAGACTTACTTGAATTTCGCCGATCTGCTGGCCTCGCAGAAGCGCAATGCCGAAGCGCGCGAGTGGGCGCAGAAGGTTCTCGATAAGAAGCCCTCGATGCCGGGATATCTCCGGCGGCGGGAGCGGCCGTGGTTCCGGCGGGCAGGGGAGATGCTGAAACGGGCGAGGGCGTAAGGGAACAACAGCGCTGGAGTTGTGCGGACACGTTGCAAGCTTGATATTTGTCCCGGATTAGCCGGCCCTATCCTTGCTATAAACCGCCTATCGACAAGGGTGGAATTCCATCGAATGGCGTCTTAGAATCGTCGTCGTGACAATTGTCACAGTGCTGCTCTCCTCGCCTATGTCGCCGACGAAATCTGCTGTCGCGATTATCGTGGGAATTGTGAGTTTGATTGTCGCATTTGTTAACCAGAACTTTTACTGGCGAAAAGGGGCGTTCTCGGGAGACAAGCCAATGCCTCGATGGCTCGTGCGGTTAATGTTTGGAGTAAGCGGCCTGTTATTTATGATGATCGGAATCCGTGACCTGTGGCGTTGGAACTAAGCCTACACTTCAACCTTGTCTTGGTGGTTTTGAGTAGTGCAGTCAAAGATCGCATGACGAGAGAGGCCGGAAGCTGAGGGCCGTAGTGCTATTCTTCCCTCAATGCAAATTTCTTACCTTGAATGCACGCGCTGCGGTGAGCATCTTTCCGCTGATTGCCCACAAACTGTTTGCCCTAAAGATGGTGGCGTGCTGTTTGCGCGTTACGATCTTGCCAGCCTGAAAGGGAAGTTGCGCCGCGAAGATTTGCGCGGACGCGTGGCCTCCATGTGGCGCTATGCCGAAGTGCTTCCCGACCTTGCTGCGAATGAAACGCCGGTCACACTGGGAGAAGGTTTCACTCCTATGCTTGCCAGCCGCGGGTATCCGAATGTTTTTATTAAAGACGAAGGCCTGAATCCGACGGGATCGTTCAAGGCGCGCGGCATGTCGGCTGCGGTCACAATGGCTCGGCATTATGGGTTGAAGAAGCTGGCGGTGCCTTCGGCTGGAAACGCCGGTGGAGCGCTCGCCGCCTACGCCGCGGCTGCGGGACTGGAAGCCTACATCTTCATGCCGAAAGACGTTCCGCTCGCCAATCGCATGGAGTCGGAATATTTCGGCGCGCACGTCACCCTGGTCGATGGCTCGATCAGCGACTGCGCGCGCATGGTAGCCGAGCGCAAAGAGAAAGAAGGCTGGTTCGACGCTTCCACGCTCAAGGAGCCGTATCGCGTCGAGGGCAAGAAGACGATGGGCTATGAAGTCGCCGAGCAGTTGGATTGGAAGCTGCCGGACGCAATCATCTATCCGACGGGCGGCGGCACAGGGCTGATCGGAATGTGGAAGGCGTTTGAGGAGATGGAGGAATTAGGCTGGCTCGGAGCGGAACGGGCTGGGTCAATGCGTCCAAAGATGATTACCGTGCAGGCGGCCGGTTGCGCGCCGATAGTGAAGGCGTTCGAGGCAGGGAAGAGCGCGTCCGAAATGTGGACGGGAGCGCAAACGTTTGCCGCTGGCCTGCGCGTGCCGAAGGCATACGGCGACTACCTTATCCTCGACATTTTGAAGAAGAGCGGCGGTGCTGCGGTGAGCGCGACCGACGAAGAAATTCTCGCAGCCACGCGTCATATGGCCAGCGTGGAAGGCGTTTTCGCCGCGCCCGAAGGAGCGGCTTCGCTGGTGGCTTATCAGAAGCTGCGGGCTAGCGGTTTTCTGCGCGAAGAAGATACGGTTGTGCTGTTCAATACCGGCTCGGCCTATAAGTATCTCGACATGATGGAAGAGCAAGAGCGCCACGCGGAACGGATTGTGCCCGCGGTGCGTAACATTGGCGGAATCATCGGGCCGTACTGATCGCGTCGATTCCATTTCACAGCGCGGAGGGCGAGACGCCCTCCAGACAGCCGGCGGGACGCCGGCGCTACATCCACTTGATCTCTGAGCGCCAGAGGAATGATCTTTTCACAGCAACCAGAGCCACGCGAATTGTCTAAAACCCAGCGCGAAGAAATGGTACGCTCGCAGCTTGCCGAGCGCGGCATATGCGATCCGCGAGTGCTGGCCACGATGCGCTCCGTTCCACGGCACGAGTTTGTGCCCGAGGAATTCCGCGATCAGGCCTATGACGATAATCCGTTGCCGATCGGCGAGGGACAGACGATTTCTCAGCCTTATATTGTGGCCGCCATGCTGGAGCATCTCGCGTTGCGGGAAAGCGACCGCGTGCTTGAAGTCGGCGCGGGTTCGGGTTATGTGACGGCGTTGTTGTCCGTGCTCTGCGCTGAAGTATTTTCGGTGGAGCGGTACGCGTCGCTGGCACTTTCCGCCGGAACCACGCTGCGGCGGCTGGGACATACAAACGTCAAGATGCGAGTCGGCGATGGCGCGCTCGGCTGGCCTGAGTATGCCCCGTTCAATGCCATCGTGGTCTCGGCGGCAACGGCGGTGATTCCGCCTGCGCTCTTCGATCAACTTGCGGAAGGCGGACGCATGATCCTGCCGGTTGGCCCGCCGTCGAGCCAGGAATTGCAACTGATCCGCAAAATTAACGGGCGACTCGACGTGACCGTGCTTGAGGGATGCAGGTTCGTTCCGCTGGTCGCCGGTCCGGCTAGCAGCGAGTGATCACGTTATCCAAGCGTCCTCCGCGATGTCGATCGCTGTACGGTAACCAGTTCACGCTGAAAAGCGCTGCCCTAAGCCGGGCACTCTGTGGTTGGTTCGGTAGTGTCTTAGGTAAGACACTACCGGTTCTTACTCGGCTTAACTTGATCACTTAACTATGGCGTGACCTTGAAGACTACGCCGTAGCCGTCGCCTCCGGCTTGTCTTGCCGTGCCGTAGAGGTTGCCTTTCTTATCGGCGACCAGGTTACTGAATGAGTATTGGCCGTCGCTGCCGCCGGTAAGCGTGTAGAGCTCGTCATAGGTCCACGTGCCGCCGGAATTTGTCAGCTTATAAACGGTGCCGGAGTTGTATGCGCCGTCGCAATGCGTTGTGGCGTAGATGTTGCCCGAGGCGTCGAGCAGAACGTTGCGAAAACTGCCTGAAATGCCCCAGCCGGCCAATCCGTAAAGCGTGTTGAAGGTCCAGCCTGTGCCGTCCGGCGTCAGTTCAAAAATCGTGCCGCCACCATCGGACCCCGAGGCCCCGCCATCGGTTGTCGCGCCGAAAATATTCCCAGATCCGTCAAAGACCAGGCCGGCGTAAGGAACTCCGCCGTCGGTTCCCAGGGTAAAGTCATGCAGGGTTGTCTCTGCCCATGCCGATTGCGCGGCCAACTCGTAGACGGTGCCATTGCCATCAAGGCCGCCGGTAGAAGTGGTGCCGTAGAGGTTGCCGGCTGCGTCAAAGGTGACGCCTGCGACTGGATTGGTGCCCAGACTGCCAAAGCTGTGGAGAACCGATTCCTTACCTTTCTTGGTGAGTTCAAACACCGTGCCTGCGCCGGAGGTTCCTCCCGCGAAAGTGGTGCCGTAGAGGTTCCCGGCCGAGTCCACAACAAGGGCCGCTTGGGGATCGGCTCCGTCGGTGGTGCCGCCTTTGAAGCTATAGAGCACCGTCTCTACGCCCTTGGGAGTAACTCTGAAAATGGTGCCGTTCCCGTAAGCGCCGCCGGAGCTAGTGGTACCGTAAAGATCGCCGGAGGCCTCACGCAGCAAACTTGCCTGGGGACTCGAGCCATCGGTGCCACCCTTGAAGCTGTAGAGTGGGGTGAACTTGCCGGCCTCAGAAATTTTGAACACAGTGCCGGCACCAGAACTTCCGCCCGCGCTGGTGGTGCCATAGAGATAACCGGACACAGCGACAAAGCCATCGAGTGGATTAGCGCCGTCGTCGCCGTTGGTGAAGTTATAGAGCACCTTAAAGGTTTGGGCTTGAGAGTGGACGGCGAGCGACGCCAAGGTAACAGCGATCGCGAATACCAGCAACGGTCTTATACGGTGGGAAGGCTGCTTGTTAGTCATGTGAAATTCCCCTTCTTTGTGGAGGCGTTGACTCGGTAGCGTTGGGTGATTGTATCCCTTGCTATGCGTTTTGCGGCATCCAAAAGTGCATTCGTGGCTGGGAAGGAGGACATCGTTGGTTATAGGACTATTTCCTTTGTTCGGCGGGCAAATGTTCGGCAGGCGAACTCCCGCGGAGCCTACCAAGGCTGCTTTACAATAGCTCCGTGGCCTTCCTGCAAAACTTGAAGATTACGCTGGAGATGATTAAGTGGGAGCACTCTATCTTCGCGCTCCCGTTCGCTCTTTGCGGCGCAATGTTGGCCGCTGGAGGCCTGCCTAGCTGGCATCAGCTGGGCTGGATCATCGTCGCCATGGTCTCGGCGCGGTCGGCGGCGATGGCTTTCAATCGGCTGGCGGACGCTTCGATTGATGCGGCCAATCCTCGGACCGCGACGCGTGCTTTGCCTGCGGGCGTTCTGACTTCTGGATTCGTTACGACCTTCGTATTGATTACCTGCGCGATTTTTGTGTTGGCGGCGTGGCAGTTGAATCGGCTGACGCTTTGGCTTTCGCCGGTGGCGCTGGCGGTTGTGCTGCTTTATTCGTATTCCAAGCGGTTCACGCGCTGGTCGCATCTGTTTCTCGGATTTGCTCTCGGGATCGCTCCGTCGGCGGCGTGGATTGCGGTGCGCGGATCGCTCGATCCGCGCATTCTGTTGCTCACCGCAGCGGTGACATTCTGGGTCGGCGGATTCGATGTGATCTACGCCTGCCAGGATTACGACTTTGACCGTGACCACGGCTTGCATTCCGTCCCGCGCTATCTGGGCATTCATGCGGCGCTGTGGGTCGCGCGCGTGTTTCATCTGGTGATGCTTGGCTTGCTGGTCGCGCTCGTTCTTGCATTCGGTCTCGGCAAACTTGCTTTTGTAGGAGTGGCTGCGGTTGCCGTGCTGCTGGCTTATGAGCACTCGCTTGTGCGGCACGACGATCTGAGTAAGCTGAACGCCGCGTTCTTCACCATGAATGGCGTTATCTCGGTGGTGTTCTTTGTGTTTGTCGCGGCCGACCAGTTGTTCCGGTTGTAGAGAAGCGGCTTGTCGCGTCTCCTTCAGCGGGGAAGACTAAGCAAGCCCCTTCTCACTACGCAAGGGACGAACTTCCCGCAAAGCTAAACGGGCGCTGTTTTTTTGGCGCCAACCGATGGGTAGAATTCAGAAATGTGTGGGGGGGGCCCCTACCCCAAAATGAGTTAAGTTGGTGATAGGACGGAAGTTAAAGGCAAAGTCTTCAAAAGATTCAACTTAGCGTTTAACTTTGCTGTTTGGCGTGCACTTGCGAGGGTACGGACCGGGCCATATTTTGTCAAAGAGCGGTGAAAAGTTTGCGGCCGGAAATGTGTTTGTCTCTGGAGACTGGCGCAGTTCTCGACGATGCACTGTCGAGGTATCTTCGCACCGGGCTTTGAGGCTGTTCCCCTAAACCCGCGCTAAAGGGGCTGCATAAACCCTCGCTTAACCCAGCGCACAAGAAAGAGAACTAGATAGACAAAGCCCCAGCCCAGCGGCACGGGGACGAATGCAACGATTGCCGCCGCAAGCCAAGCACTCTCATATGCGGACGCAAGAGAATCGGCAGCTTCTTTGTTGCACCGATCAAAGGCCGCGTCGCAGGCAGCTTGATTCTTCGAGCAGTCAGGGCGGTTGCCATCGCACCGGACGTGAATTTTAGCTATAAGGTCGGACGCCTTGTCCAATTCTGAGTCGTCGGTGTATAGCCCCGCTCCGAGAATCCAAACAACTGAGGCGATAATCCCTATTCTTTTCCATCCGTTTAGCTTCATCATTCCGAGTCTCGTCGAAACGAAAGCTTAATTTGGCACGCAATGCCAGACCCAGTGACACGGCCCTGACGGCCCATCGCAAACGCATTCTGCTACAGGATGTCTGTCCACAGAGCATTGTGGCGGCATCCCTTTTTCGTTCGGATTACAAGCCGATTGATTTTGACCAGACGCGACCATAGCCAGCAGAGACGACGCAACTACAAGCAGCGTTTTTTTCATAATCCCTCTGCGCTGGATGATACTCCCTTCAGAACAAACACTTGATCCTCCTCATAGACATTCCGCTAGAAGGCCGAGGGGGTACGCACTTAGCCCAGCCAACCTGTATTTGGGAGCGTGAAGAACATGCGAGGCACAAACATCCCGCGACGAATCACACAGTAGTGTGATTCACCGACAGAAACGTTGTCAAGTTCTTATCTGTGCTGTGCTTCCATTACTTCCTACGGTATCAGCAATCGCGATGCCTGCTTCGCACTCATTCCGCACCAACGACTCGCACCTCCTCCGAATCAATACTCCAAAAGGCAAATCGCAGTTGACTAACAACCGTAGTTACTCCTCCACGTCGTCGGCGGTGACGGCATCGCGAGATGCGTGCCAGATTCGCAAAACGCGCACCCTGCTGCTCGTCCTCCTGAACGTGAAAAATGATTCGGTAGACACCGTTTCCTTTGCCGAACAGCAAATGGCGGGCGGGGAACCTAACCTCTTTAGCCTCGGGAATGACGGGACACCGGGTGGGAAACCTGTCCAGGCTGAAAATGGCGTCGAATAACCG
>JBAVYO010000091.1:0-10666 GCA_049698855.1 Terriglobales bacterium | reverse complement strand
ATGATGCGCCTTACAACCCGGCGCGGCATTTAGACTGAATCAGTTTACGATTTCCTGTCATGATTCGCCGCATCGTGATCTCGCTATTTCTCGGTTCGATCCTTGCCGCAGCGCAAATGTCGAGCAGGCCCGCGCCTGCGCCCGCCTCGAAGCCCGCGCCGGACGAGCAACTCTACCGCAATGCTGCCTTCGGCTTCCGCTACAAAATTCCTTATGGCTGGGTCGAGCGCACGAAAGAGATGCGCGAACAAGAGTCCGCCTCGCCAACATCCACCTCAGAAGAAGCGCCGACTGCTTCCAGTTCCGCCCCGTCCGCGCCAGACTCGAAAGGGAAGATATCCGCAAAGGTGAGTCCCCAGGGCGAAGTCCTGCTGGCCGTGTTCGAGCGTCCTCCCGACGCCCCGGGGGACACAGTCAACTCCGCGGTTGTTATCGCCTCCGAAAGCGCCGCAGCTTATCCCGGACTCAAGAAGGCGGAGGACTATCTCGGTCCGCTCTCCGAACTGGCAACGGCGAAAGGCTTCAAGTCCGATGGCGATCCCAATGTGATCGAGATCGACTCCCGCCAACTCATCCGCGCCGACTTCAGCAAGCCGATCACCGACAAACTCACCATGCGCCAGTCCACTCTCATCTTGCTCGCGAAAAGCCAGATCGTCTCGTTTACTTTCATTGCCGGCGCCGAGGATGAAATTGATGACTTAATCGACGGACTCCATTTCGCCGCCACAAAATCCCGGGCGCGTTGAAGGCTCAAACTCTTCGGGCGCCGCCGTGTGGTTATCTGCTGTTGCACAGCTCTGCCCTATAATTTCGTCCCGCGTTCAGGCCGTAAGCCCGGCCTGAAAAACCTGTCTTCTAACTCCCGCAAAATCCATAATTTACATCCGCCGTTCAACCCCCAAAATCAGCTCGTTTTATGCTAAAATGAACCCAGCTCAGGTGACGCCTAAATAGCAGAAAATTCAATAGGTTGAAGTCACCCCGCTTGTCCCGGAAGCGCTCATCCAGCCCGGCGCCGATCGGGCTTTTTTCACGGAGCAGAATGGCCACGAAAGAATTGCAGCCCGAACTCGACGAAACCAAAAACGCCGAAGCCAAGAACAAGAATGGCAAGGCTCACAATGGCGACTACAACGCCGATTCCATCAAAGTTCTCGGCGGCATGGAAGCCGTCCGTAAACGGCCAGCGATGTACATCGGCTCAACCGGCGAACTCGGACTTCATCACCTTGTGTATGAAGTGGTGGATAACTCGGTCGACGAGGCTCTTGCCGGTTTTGCCGACAAGATCGACGTCACCATTCACGTCGATAACTCGATCACCGTCGTCGATAACGGCCGTGGCATCCCCGTCGACAACATGGATATCGACGGCGAGAAAGTCCCCGCTGCCCAGGTCGTGATGACCACTCTGCACGCGGGCGGTAAGTTCGATAGCAATTCCTATAAAGTTTCCGGCGGACTGCACGGCGTGGGTGTGAGCTGCGTCAATGCGCTTAGTCATGAACTGGAGTTGGAAATCTGGCGCGACGGATTCACCTGGGAGCAGACTTACTCCAAGGGTGAACCTACCAGTAAGCTGAAGAAGACCGGCGCGGTTAAAGCCAAGACGGGTACCAAGGTCCACTTCACCCCCGATCGTGAGATCTTTACCGCGACCGAATATAACTTCGACACGCTATCACAGCGCTTGCGCGAGCTCGCCTTCCTGAATAAGGGCCTGACCATCACGCTCACCGACGAGCGCCAGACCGACTCCAAGACCGGCGAAGCAAAGAAAGCCGAGTTCAAGTACAACGGCGGCATTTCCGAGTTCATCAAGCACCTCAATCGCGGCAAGCAGACTCTGCACGAGAAGCCGATCTACATGGAGGCCGACAAGGATCAGGTGCATGTCGAGATCGGCCTGCAATACAACGACGCCTATTCCGAGTCCGTTTTCAGCTTTGCCAATAACATCAATACCATTGACGGAGGTACGCACCTTTCCGGCTTCCGTACTGCACTTACTCGTACGATTAACTATGCCGGCCAGCAGATGGGCCTGTTCAAAGACGTAAAGGAGAACCTCACCGGCGATGACGTGCGCGAAGGATTAGTCGCGGTCATCAGCGTAAAACTGCCCCAGCCCCAGTTCGAAGGCCAGACCAAGGGTAAGCTCAATTCCGATATCGCTGGCATCGTACAGGCAGTGGTCAACGAGAAGCTCGGCGCATTCTTCGAGCAGAACACCACTGTGGCGCGTAAGGTCATCAATAAGGCAATCGATGCCTCTCGCGCCCGCGAAGCCGCCCGCAAGGCCCGCGACTTGACCCGCCGCAAAGGAGCGCTCGATGGCGGAGGCCTGCCTGGTAAACTCGCCGATTGTTCCGAGCGCGATCCCGGCCGCTGTGAACTCTTTCTCGTAGAAGGTGAGTCCGCCGGCGGCACCGCCAAACAGGGCCGTGATCGCCGATTCCAGGCCATCCTGCCCCTTAAGGGAAAAATTCTCAACGTCGAAAAAGCGCGCTATGACAAGATGCTGGCGCACGAGGAAATCCGTTGCCTGATTACAGCCCTCGGCACGGGCATTTCGAAAGAGGATTTCGATCCGACGAAGGTCCGCTACGCGAAGATTATCCTCATGACCGATGCCGACGTCGACGGCTCGCACATTCGGACCCTGCTGCTCACCTTCTTCTTCCGCCATATGCAGGAACTGATCAAGCGCAACAACGTTTACATCGCGCAGCCACCGCTCTTTGGCATCAAGAAGGGCAAGACGCATCAGTACATTAAGAACGAGCATGAGTTTGTCAAAGTTATGGTCAAGCGCGCATCCGAAGGCTTGATTGTTCGCTATGGAGAAGGCGCGGCCAAACTCGAAGGCTCGGCACTTACTAAGTTCATCACCATCCTGAACGAGTATCTCGGCTTCCTCGACAAACTCAATCAGCGTTTGCGTGAGGAACGGATCACCGAGCTACTCCCAAAACTTGATTTGGCCAAACGCGCGGATTTCGAAGGTGACAAGAAAGACGTGCCCAGGAAGATCGAGAAGCTGGAAAAAGAACTCAAGCGCATGCAGAAGGACCTGAAGCTGAAGAGCGTTGATACCCGCTTCGACGAAGAGCACAACCTGTGGGAAGTGATCTACGTCAACTCGCAGGGCGCCGAGCATGTCATCAATTGGGAGTTAGCTTCTACGCCGGAAGGCCGCCAGCTGATTTCGAAGTTCAAGCATATCGCCGAGTATCTCCAGCCGCCTTTCATCGTTGAGAGCATCCCGAAGCCAGGGAAAGGCAGCGGTAAGGCTGCAGCCGGCGAGGAAGTGGGAGACGAAGCCGGGGACGATGGAGCAGCCGACGCTGAGGCGAAAACGATAGAGTTTGGCAAGGCCGACAAGAAGTCGCCTAAGTCGCCTTCTCGCGCCAAAGAGCCGGAAATCGTCGAGAAGTCGACCGCCCGCGACCTCTTCGACTACGTCCTGAACGAAGGCCGCAAAGAGTACACCATCCAACGCTACAAAGGCTTGGGCGAAATGACTGCCGAGCAGCTCTGGGAGACAACCATGGATCCCGAGCGCCGCACGCTCCTCTCTGTGAAGCTCGAAGACTTAGCCGAGTGCGAAACCATTTTCAGCACGCTAATGGGCGAGGACGTAGAGTCCCGAAGAAAATTCATCGAAGAAAACGCGCTCGACGTGAAGAATTTGGATATCTAGGCAGTTCGTAAGCGCGTGTGGGGAAACGATGAGGAATGCAATAGCTAAAACAAGATGTTGTCCCGTAAACGGTACTGCGGAGTGCCCGCAATTCCCACCGATCCCAACGAATCCCAGGTTGGTCGGCATGAGTGCCGAGCAGATTGCTGAAGCGGGGGTTAGTCCAAGTCAGCAACTCTACTGGTGTTCAGAATGCGGGAGCATTTGGTACGAGTCAATGCACAATCACGCACGCCGCATCGGCAAGCAGGCGGTATTGGGCGGTACGTTCATTGCGAGCGACATGAGGGATGATTCTTTCTATATTGCGCACTGACACATCTTTAATTGTTTGAAACCCTGTCGAGCGTGGCAAGCAAATCGACAGGCCGGTCATGGCTTTGGCTGCCGTTGTGTTCCGAATCCTCCTTGACTCATCAAAGAGAATCTCAGCGATAAGCTTCGCGGCGGTGCCTTACGGAGAGAATTTCGACGGAGTCGCCGGAGTCATGGAAGCGGACGCGATAATCCCCAACCCTGAGGCGGAATTCCGGGGGTTCGATGCCATGAAGCCTCTTGACATCCCCTTCGCCGCCCGCGAGGACGCGGGCCAGAGCGTGAAGAATGCGGAGGGCCGTATCCTTGTCAATCGCGCGGAGGTCGGCTTTAGCCCTCTCGCTCCAGATAATTTTCTTTGACATTTGTTACTGGTCCGAGCCGTTTGGCTTAAGCGGCGTGTGGCCCATGCGCTCAAAGTCCTCGGGACTAAGTCCGAACTCGGCGAGGACCGTTTCGTGGGGAATGCCTTCGCCGCGTGCAAGTGCGGCCTTGGCTGCCTCAACCTCGCGAGCCTCTTCCGCACTGACTGGCTCATCGTCAAACGGTGCGCTGGCCAGCGAGCGAGCGAATGGATCGAGAATAATCTCCAGGAGGCTAATCACGGCTGAGACTTGGCCGGGAGCCATGCGGTCGATCAAGTCGTGGGCGTGTTGCTTCTCGTCCATGGAGCCGTGTGTCATAAGAGTAAGTCTAGCCAAATCTCCCGCGCCACGCTAGGGATAACTGGCGTCTGCCCTTCTCCGCCCGTTTCCCATGCCCACTCGTGCTGATCGCCACACGTCGCCCTTGCACTCGGTACGTCACGATATAAGGAGTACCGCCCCCGACCAATTCCCTGGGCAGTAAACCGGCAGCTAAGGAGACTCTGAACAAGTACCGTCTCGCAGCCAACACACTTTCAGATGCTGGCTTCTTTCGCGGATAGGAGTGTCCGCGCCACACTTGATCAGAGGTTCCCTGAAAGTTTGTGATTCCAATGCGGGGAACGCCATTTCCCCGCGATAGCAGGGTGAACACTCGAAACAATTCGTGACTCTCCGTGTTCATACCCTTGAGTTCGCGCACCAACAAAGGAACAATGAACCCTATGAAAAACACTCGTGCAATTCGATGGTTAACTTTTGCAGTCCTGATGTTCTCCCTTTCTGCGGCATCGTTCGCTCAGATTGCCGTTGGCATTTCTGTGCGTGTCGGTCCGCCCGCGCTGCCCATCTACACGCAGCCCATCTGTCCCGGTCCTGGATATCTCTGGACTCCCGGCTATTGGTCGTGGGATGACGCCGGCGGCTATTACTGGGTTCCCGGCACCTGGGTGGTCGCGCCCGTCGGCTTACTCTGGACGCCTGGCTATTGGGGATGGGATGCCGGTTTCTACCGCTGGCATGGCGGTTACTGGGGCCCGCACGTTGGCTTCTACGGCGGCATTAACTACGGATTCGGCTACGGCGGCGTTGGATTCTTCGGCGGCGAGTGGCGCGGCGGAGCGTTCTTTTACAACCGCAGCGTCATGAACGTGAACGTCACCCGCATCACGAACGTCTACGAGCGCACCGTTGTCGTAAACAACAATCACGTTGCCTTTAACGGCGGCGAAGGCGGCGTGGAAGCGCGTCCTACGCCGGAAGAGGAACGCTTCGCATCCGAACGGCACACGCCTCCAGTGGCCGCGCAGGTTCGCCAGCAGCATCTTGCCAGCCAGAACAAGGCGTTGTTTGCCCGGGAAAATCAAGGTCGTCCGGCGATCGCAGCCACCGGCCGCCCAGGCGTTTTTACCGGACATGACGTAGTCGCGGCGCACGAAGCTGGCGCGGCCTACCACGAGCCGGCAATGTCTCCGCGGGAAGCGCGCGTTTCATCTGGCGAAAATCGCGGGGCGGAAAATCGGGGAACCGAGAATCGCGCCACGGAGCGGAAAGAAAACACCCGCGAAGCCGCGCGTCCCGAAAACCGCGAAAACAATGCACCGGCTCGTCAGGAAAAATCGCAGCAGCGAGAGGAGCAAAAAGCGGCTCGCCAGAACAAGGCGGAAAAGCCCCGGCAGGAACCACAGGCCCGCCAGGAACAAAAGCAAGAGCGGCAAGGCGAAAAGCAGCAAGCGCAAGAGCAGCGGCAGGAGCAACGCCAGCAAGCGCAGGGACAGAAACAGCAACGCCAGGAACAAAAGCAGCAAGCAAAACAACCGAAAGCCGAGCGCAAAGCGCCGCAGTCAAAAGCGCCGCGCGCGGAACCAAAGAAAGCGGAGCCAAAGAAAGAACGCTAGCCAGCGCTCGTAACCATGTTCCTAAGCGGCGCGCGTAGCGTGCGCACCGCACTTCAAGGCTCCCACACCTCGCCCACAAACGCGAAGCGCTGGGAGCCTTCACTTTGTCTGTCGTCGCGTTTCCGCCACCCTGCGCGGCCCGAAAGCAGCGTGGGCGAGCCCGCAGCCATGCGCCGTTTTCTCTATTTGTACTGCCATCCAAAGTTTGAACCTGAAATTTTCTCTCCTTTTGTTATTATGCTGCTTACAGTTCCGCTGTCTCGGGACCGCCATTGCCTAGCCAAAAACAGCTCAAGTGGTCGCAGCTTCGCGTTGGACTCACGGTGATTCTCGCAAGCATCACCTTGGCCGTCTTGATCTTTCTCATGACGGGCACCGGCGGCTGGTTCACCCATAAGATCGTCCTGAAATCTTACGTGGACAACGCCGGGGGTTTGCGCGTGGGCGCTCCCGTCCGCCTGGCTGGCGTCGATATCGGCAATGTCACGCACATCCGCATCGTGCAGGAAAAACCCACCACGCCGGTTGAGATCACGATGAAGGTCAACACCGTCTACTCCTTCAGCCTGCGCAAGGATTCCGTCACTCTGCTGAGCACGGCTGGCGTTCTCGGCGAGACGTTTCTGGATATCGACAGCTCAACCGCTAAAGGTCCAGCCGCCGTTGACGGCGACACTCTTGCATCAAGAGAACAGCCGCAGATTGAAGATGTCGTGCGTTCCAGCCAGAGCACCCTGCAAAATATGGATTCGCTCCTCAACCGCCTCGACAGCATCGTCGCCTATATCGAAAGCGGGAAGGGATCGATCGGGAAAGTAATCTACGACCCCGGTCTCTATGACCGGCTCAACGCCACCGTCGGGGAATTCAAAGGGCTCATGGATGACATTCAGAGCGGCAAGGGTTCGCTTGGTCCCTTGCTCACCAGCGATGAGGCCTATAAGAAAGCCATCGCCGCCCTCGACAAGCTGAACGCCATGATCGACGATCTGCAGGCCGGCAAAGGCTCGGCCGGCAAACTGCTTAAGGATCCCGAGCTGTATGAGAACACGAACAAGACAGTCGCGAACCTGCGCCAGTTGACCGACGACATGAATGCCGGCAAGGGTGCGCTCGGTAAGTTCACGCACGATCAGGAATTTGCCAACAAACTTCAGGCCACCATGAACAATCTTGCCGCGCTGACCGATCAACTGGAAAAGGGGCAGGGGACGGCCGGCAAGCTGTTCAGCGATCCCACACTCTACAACAATCTCGACCAGATGCTGCTCGAAACGCGTGAACTCGTGAAAGCAATCCGCGAAAATCCCAAAAAGTATCTGACCTTCCACGTAAAAGTTTTCTGAGGTCCATTTAGGGAGCCGTTGAATCAACCGCTCTGGACGCTGTCACCGGCGTCTGAAAAACAGATCAGACATGGCTCGTCACTAGCCCATGTGACCGGGGGCACAGATTTCTACAGCCATCTAATGCTACCCATAGATGGCCCTGAAGTTTAGGCGACGCCATCCCTCTATGGCTTTGTCTGAGGCTGCCCGGAAAGGCAGCTGATTAGAGCCTCGCACAGGCAAATTCACTGCCGCGCGAGGATGGTCTCTCAAGCGGTTCGAAGGACCATCCGGAAAATTTAAAACCAAACATAAAAACAACAAAGTGCAGTCTGATCCGTACAGTCCAACTGGAGATTATTCAATGAAAAAGTGTCGCTGGTTTCAGGCCATTCTGTGCCTGGCAATTGTTGGTTTCATTTGCTGCCAACAGGCGCTGGCGCAAGCGCAAGTCCAACCAAAATTTACAGTCCATCACATACGGCTCGCCAGGCATGCTCGCGAAGGGCATGTTCGGTCGGAGTTTACGGCACAGCCGGCCCCTGGTTTCTACCCGATCTATGCCGGCGCAGGCATAATGCCCAACCAGGATAACTCGACGAGCCCCCCCACGGATATGTGGCCTTGCGACCCCTATAATTATGTTAGTCAGTATTGCCAGGACACTCTCGACATCGACTGGCCGGTGGGCTGGACGGCGCAAGGATACGGCGGAGGTCTCTGGAGCGGATACCTGCAATACTCGATCCCGTGGAAGGGCGATCCGACTGATGTACCCGACGACCCTCCTTGCTTCTACACTAAGGCACCGGCCTTGAACAATGGTGGATTGCCGTTTTGCACCCAACTCGTGATGGGTTATGAAGACGACACATCCGATACCTCGGACGAACTCTACCAAACCTACGTCGTAACCCAAAAGCAAGGCACAGCGACTGTCTATCTGATGGATACGGGCATCATTGACCAAGGTACGAATGGTGGGGGCCCCATTGCGAACCTGTGGTGGACGGATGCTTTATTCGGAAGCCTGGGGCAACAGACGACTGGTTGCACCACCTCGAAAGGGAAACCGACTGCGTGCGTGAACGATGGCATGTGCCTGGCAGAAGGCACCCTCGATTCTTATTGGGGCTCGTATAACTACGCAAGCGGAAAAGTGTGCGTGAACCCGATTGTGGGACCTGCAACGGTTACGATTACCACGTACCTCGGCAACCCCAACGCGCAAACGCAAGTGGTGAAAACCTGCGGCGCAACCGGAACTGCTGCGTGCTCGATCAAGCAGACTTTTACTATCTTCTTGACCGACGACGAGCTAACCTCCTTCTAACCGTGAACAAGCGCGATGCGGTTCGCGCATCTCAACACCCTTCGCATTCCCATGTGCGAAGGGTGTTTTCTTTTAATGAGGGAACCGGCGTATTGAAGAAGTCAAGCGAGTGAGGTTTAACAGCCAGGTGAATAAAGTTATCGCGCCGCCACGTCCGCCTGCTCATGAGCGTGATAACTCGAACGCACCAGCGGGCCCGACTCGACATGACGGAAGCCGAATTTCAGCGCTTCGTCTTTTAGGAAGGAAAACTCACCGGGCGTGTAGAAGCGCGTCATCGGAAGATGGTCTTTCGACGGCCGCAGATATTGCCCAATCGTAAGAATATCCACGCCACGCTCGCCCAGATCGCGGAAGACGTCGATCAGCTCATCGTGCGATTCGCCAATGCCCACCATCACGCCACTTTTCGTAACCGTGGAGGAATCCCACTTCTTGGCATTGGCTAGCAAATCCAATGTTCGCTGATAGCGAGCGCCCGAGCGCACGGCCCTGTATAGCCGAGGCACGGTTTCCGTATTGTGGTTCAAAACATTCGGCCTGGCTTCGAGCACAACCCGCAGCGGTTCTTCCAGTCCCTGGAAATCCGGAATCAGAACCTCAACGCGGCAACCCGGCACCAGTTCGCGAATCTGGCGAATCGTCTCGGCAAAAACCCGAGCGCCGCCAACGTTATCGTCGTCGCGATTCACGCTGGTCACGACCGCATGCTTCAGCCCCAGCGTTGCGACCGCTTCCGCCACGCGCCGAGGTTCATCCCAGTCAATCGCCTGGGGACGCCCCTTCGGCACAGCGCAAAATCCGCAGCGCCGCGTGCAGATATCCCCCAGTAACATGAATGTCGCCGTGTGATGATGCCAGCACTCGCCAATATTCGGGCACTGCGCCGACTCGCAAACCGTGTGCAGTCCAAGCCCGCGCGCCAGTTTCTTCAAATTATGAAAGTTGTCGCCAACCGGAGCTTTTGCCTTGAGCCACGCTGGCTTGGGGCTGGGAATTCTGGGGCCAAGATCAATCTGGATGAGTTGTGAAGAAGCGGACATGCGAGCGCTTCCATTCTATCAAACGCAAACACAGTCCTTCTAAACCGCAAACACAGACCTTCCGCGAACGGGGCCTTCCAAAGCGCAAACACAAGCCTCCGTCCGTGCCCTATGTACCCGTGGTTAAGGCCTTTCCCAAGGTGCCCGTGCTCTCCACACAATCTGTCACCCGAGCGCCACGCGCCGGAGCGAATCGACTAAGCGCAAGTCGAGGGACCCTGTGTCCGGCGAATCACCACAAATGTGAGGTGATTACGGGCACAGCCATTGCTGTAGCCAGAGACCTAAGATTCCAACATGCCCCGGGAATACCGATATTACGTGTACATCGTGCAGAGCAGTTCTCGCCGCGCGCTCTATATCGGAATGACCAACAATTTTCATAAGCGCGTGTTTGAGCACAACATGCATCGCTTTGAGGGATTCACCGATCATTACAATGCGGTTCGCTTGGTGTATTGGGAAAGTTTCGACGACGTGCACAAGGCGATGCGGACGCGAAAAACAGCTGAAGGGCTGGCGTAGAGAGAAAAAACTGTGGTTGATTGCGCGATTCAATCCGGGGTGGAAAGACTTCGCTGCTGACTGGTACGCTTCGGCGCCCGGAACACAACGTCCCTCGACTTGCGCTTAGTCGCTACGCTCCTGCGCGCTGCCCTCGGGATGACAGGGCAGGGC
>JBAVYO010000090.1:0-3069 GCA_049698855.1 Terriglobales bacterium | reverse complement strand
GTGCTGCAGGGTGAGCGTCCGATGGCGGCGCAGAACCGGACTCTGGGCAAGTTCCATTTGACCGGATTGCCACCGGCTCCGCGCGGTATTCCGCAGATTGAAGTGACGTTTGACATCGACGCGAACGGCATTTTGAATGTGACCGCGAAGGATATGGCCACCGGCAAGGATCAGAAGATAACCATTACGTCGTCTTCGGGTCTAAGCAAGGAAGAGGTCGAGCGCATGGCGAAGGAAGCCGACGCGCACGCAGCCGAGGACAAGGCTGCACGCGACGCGATTGACTCCAAGAATCAGCTCGACACGATGACTTACAACATCGAGAAGATGCTGAAGGAGCATGGCGACAAGATCTCCGGCACGGAGCGCGGAGATGTCGAAAACGCGCTGGCCGACGCGAAGAAGGCCATCGAGACGAATGACAAGGCTCAGATGGATTCGGCGCGCGAGAAGCTGACGGCAGCATCGCACAAGCTGGCGGAGCAGATGTATAAGGCAACGCAAGCGTCGGGCACGCCGGGCGCTGGTGGCCCTGGGGCGGGAGCTCCAGGAGCAGGGCCAGCTGACGGCGCGAATGGCAACGGTCAAAAGAAAGACGAAGGCGTAATCGACGCCGAATACGTCGACGTTGAGGATAAGAAGTAACCCATCGGGCGGGGCGACGGCCTAATACTTTGCCCCGCTTCTTTTGCAAGCAGGATGGCAGTGCTGTCAGGAGCACAACAATGCAACTCGCACCACAGGCTTTGATTCCGGCACTCATCGTCGTTCTTCTGCTGCTGGTGTTTTTGATGTGGGCAAAGATAAAAGGCAGGCTCGGGAATTTTTCGGTTGGCATCGGGAATGCCCTGTTTCAGCTTCATACCTTTGTCCGACCCACAGCGCTGCACATCGTCGAAACCAAGAAACAGCGCAAGAAAGAGAATAAGCACGGCGATGACGACCCCCCGGACCTGCCGCTATGATCGCAAACAGAGCAGTGTGTTTTCGATTCCGCGGCTGATTCGCGCCGCGGAGCAGTTGCTCCTGACATGCGATCAAGCTGCAGTGCTACAAATCGGACGATTTAGGGTTCAAGTAAGTAGTAGTTCGGGGTTCCAAGGAAGAGGAAAACGAATTGAGAGTTGAAATCAATGGTCAGATGTTTTTTGTGAACTTTATTCCGGAAGAGGGTCGGTGGTATTGCTTCGCTCCGACGGCGACTGGGATGCAGCGCATTCCGGTATCGATGGACGGCTCGCCGTTTGAAGGGTTTACTGTGCCGATGGACGAGCAAGCGAAAGAAGTGGTGAATTAAAAAGTTTCTCAGTTATCCTCCCTGCTACGCGTGCGAAACTATGAGGCGGCGGCGAAATCGAGCGGAGAGTACGGAGTTGGCACAAACGGCCCTCAGAGGCCAATGCCAACTCCATAACTCCTTTGTTCGTGATACTTTGCGAAATTAGCCCCTTTAGAATGAATACTTTGCAAGGAGTCTCTTCTCGACTTCGAGCCAATTTGAATAAGTGTAATGTAATCAATAACTTGATCTCGTTCTTCCGGTATCGGATAAACCTATATTCCTCAAAGACTTGGAGGCGGAATTATCACCTTCACAAACCAAGTGGGGAAACTCGCTGGGAGGTTCCCAATGAGTAGCATCCCACAATCCGTACAAAAGTCAGATCTACTTTACCACTACGCCTCGAAAGCATACCCTGTCCCATTCAGACGGTATGCGATTTGGCGGAGGTGTGTGGGACATGGAACTGATTTTTCATCTTCTGGGATTTTTGTTCGTTGTGGTTATCGTAGTCGGCGCATCGTTATTTCTGGTAATCGACATGTGCGGTAGGGCCGATTACGTGAAGGACAAAGCGCCTCGTCTGGCGAAACTTCTAGAGCGAAGAAGCGTGGCTGGCGTGTTGTTGCTCGTAGCGATCTTTATGCTCGTTGGCCTAGGCTCCGAGATCATAGTCAAAGATATTCCAGAAGTCCCAGAGCCGCCTGTTGTCAAATTCACTTCTGCTGACTCTTCTGCGCTGCAAGCCCTTCTCAAAACGACTAACGAATCCAGAAAAGCGTGCCCGACTTCTACCGCAACTTCTTCTCCGTCCCCCGCTCAAACGGCACCTATTCAGGGGTGCGTCACTGCACAGCGTCAATTCCCCGCGCAAATGTACATCGCAGGAAATGATCCACAGGTGACGAATGCGATGTTTGCCGTGAAAGCCTTCCTTCCTCTCGCCCTAAACACCGCTTCATCCGAATGGAAGTGCCAAGTGAAGATTACCGCTCCAAACGACAATGCCGACACAGCTAATACACTTACTAAAATAGCAGCGGCAGTTGGATGTCGTGTTGAATACAGACCGCTAGATAATCTCCATCCTGAGATCGAGCAAGAGGCATTAGCAGGGGCAGAGAAAGATACGGTCATCGTCCATGCTCCTAAAGCTGATAAATATGACGCTTTGGCGATCTGGCTTCATTGGATTCTGAACGTTAAAAGAGCATATAACGTGACGGGAGACCAAACGGTCTGGCTGCAAATTGGCCCCGGTTTTCCTTGGCAGACACAAAACACCTATGGCGCGAAGATTGGTGCTCCCGCCCGTTGATCCACCTTATAGGCGGTCGGTGTTATCTAGAATAATCGTGACTGCCAGCGATACTTTCCCGAATCTACGCCGAAGCGCTTTTTGGTTCCCGTAGCGTCAGCCGCTTTCCTTCGCTGGCTTTAAGAGCCAGGATTGTCCGCTCCGAATCGCTGACTTTTCGGGCGTTGTACCTGAAATCAAACTCATTCAGATATTGCTGTAAATAGGCGCGTCCGACGTGATGATACGTGCCGTAAACGCCGCGTTTCACTAGCGAGAAAAACCCTTCCACCGTGTTCGTTGTGATAAGCCGCCCATTCTCGCGGCGGGCATACTCTTTCAGAGTGTGCGTGACTACATCATGCCTCAGCGATCACCCAAAACCGGCCAGTGATTATCACCTGAAAACCGGCCAACGAGAGTAGCGTCCGGGACATTGATTCCCGCGGAGGCTTGTAGGCTCCGTGGGCATGGCCAATGTCTTGAACGA
>JBAVYO010000089.1:0-8299 GCA_049698855.1 Terriglobales bacterium | reverse complement strand
CGTCCTGAACGGCTATGTCGGTCCCGCAATCGGGAGAGCTGGAAACAAAGTCGGCGTAGTCATCGCCATTGGCCAACGTGTTGTAGACCTTCGGGGTATTCGCTACTCCGTTCGCTCCGTTCGTGGTTCCGCCGTTGTAAGAAAAATACGCGCCCAGGGGTGCGCTGGCCAGGCCCAGGTAGCTGCTGTTAAGGGCGAGATCTCCTGCGCTGTTATAACGGAACAGATCGACCGCCGAGGGAGTACCGGTACCGCCAGCAAAATCGCAAGGGTCGGTCAGCACACCACCGTCTTGTGTGTCGATGCACGAAGAGGTCCCCAGCACTTCATCGGTTTCGTGTTCGACGACACCGTAGAAGTCATACTCGTCCGAAGACTCGGTTCCGCCGAGGTTGTCGTAGTAGAAGATTCCCGGAGTGTTGGTAACGGTAATGATCTCGTTGTAGCATCCGCTGGCACCCAAGGTGCAGGGGTCGCCGCCGGTCGTGGTGCCGGTCATTCCGGAGAAGCCGAGAGCAGTGCCGAGGGCAGCCGAAAGGTTGACGTTGTCACTGCCATAGGGAGTGGCGTCATAAGTATTCAGCGCGGATAGGGCTGCAACTTGGACTGCGTTCTGGTTGGTATTGGCGGTGAGGGCGGCCAGGTATTGACTGTAGGTAACGAGATTGAAGTACCCTTGGCTCTGGCCGAGACCTGTAGTGCCGTAGGTAATGTAGATGTTGGCGTTTGCGTTGGTGAAGGTACTGCTGTAGTCGCCAGCGATTGTCGTGTTCAGATAGTTGCAAGTGGCGGCCGCTACACTGGGGTCGCAGGTATAGGTGATAGTGCCGGAGTTCATCGGCTTGGTAGCATGCGACGCTCTTGCTCGCCGCCGAAAAGGGACGCTGAGCTGGCCGGTGGCAGAAGGGCCGCTACGAAGTCGCATTACGTGAATTTGCTTGACCGGTACGGCGGTGTGGATGGCGTCTTGGGAAAAGGCTGGCTGATTCGTGGGTCTGGCTAAGTCCTGGGCGCTAACGATGCCGAGCCCGGCCAGCAAAACTACACAAGTTATGGCGAGTGTGCGCAATGTCTTCATATATCTCCTTATTGAAACTTAAGATCTGTTGGCTGGATTGACTCCGCGAGACGCGAGAAACCAAGAGAGAACCGAAGTCGCATGGCGAAATCCGTCTAGGCACCCACGTCTGGCATTCTTCCGAATTGCAGCATTCAGGACATGCGGAATAAGTCCGGCCCTGTTAACTATTGAAACAACGCTTCTTTGGATTAGCCCCACTTACGCGTGGAATGTCGCGGAAGAAAATGGCGACGGCCACGTTTTTGACTGTGCGAAAGAGTAGTTGCGATGCGGATACGAAGTCAACACAATTTAGGCTACCCGTGACAGTTTTTAAAGGCTTGTGACAGTGACAACATATTGCACATTCGGGCCTAAAGGCCGAAAAATGGCACTTTCCTGAGGACATTGGTGACATACAGAGCTGTCCGCCGTTCCACCAAATCTCATACCGTCGGGCTTTCCTCGTGTTTGGGGGCAAAAGCTTTTGTGGTTAGATAGGCGAATGAAATTTCATACTGAGTACATCACGCTCCACACGAAAACCAAGCGCGCTTACGTGCGCATCACGCCGCAGGTTGAAGCCGCGCTCAAGAAAGCGGGGATCAACGATGGAATGATCCTGGTTTCCGCCATGCACATTACGGCGGGAGTCTACGTCAACGACAACGAAAGCGGCCTGATTGAAGATATCGACCAGTGGCTGGAGAAACTCGCTCCGTTCGACCGCAATTACAAGCATCACCAGACCGGCGAAGACAACGGCGACGCGCATTTGAAATCGATGCTGGTGCATCACGAGGTGATGGTGCCGGTGACTGACGGAAAGCTTGACCTGGGCACATGGCAGCAGATTTTCTACGCCGAGTTCGACGGCCAGCGCGACAAGCGGGTGATTATTAAGGTGATGGGCGAGTAACTCTAGTAGGTGGATGCTTCAAAATTGGGTTATTCTCGTTGCGCGCGCGGAACGGCTTTTGGCTCTAGGCTTTAGGCTTTCGCAAAATTCTAAAGCACGCCGAACTTGAAGTCCGGAACACGGAAGCCGTGAGCCGAAGGCCCAAAGCCCAGAGGCAAGAACCCATTTCCCATGAATCCATCCCTGGAGCCCGATGATATGAGCGAGGAACTGAACGAATTGCACGAGCACGCCGAACATGCGCGCGAGCATCCCGACCTGGCGCCGATCACCCTGACGATGGCGGTGCTGGCGGTGCTGGTGGCGACGGCGTCTCTGTTGGGACATCGCACGCACACGGAAGAAATTATTCTGCAGAACAAAGTCACAGACCAGTGGAGCTATTACCAGGCCAAGAATATCCGGCGGCATACGGACGAACTCTTCGCCGATTTGACTACCGTCATCACTACGAAGGACGAAGCGGGGATGGCCAAGCTCGGCGATAAGTATCGTGCCGAGGCGGACCGGTATAAAGAGGAACAGAAAGAACTGGATACGAAAGCCCGCGAACTTGAGGCGGACACCGATCTCACGCGCCGGAAGGCGGATCGCTACGATCTTGGAGAAGTGTTTCTGGAGATTGCGCTGGTGATCACGTCAATTACGCTGCTTTCGGGACGGCGGATATTCTGGCATCTGGGTCTGGTGCTGGCGGCCGCGGGAGTGGTGATTGCGTGCTCGGCGTGGCTGCTGCGGTAGGATGCACTGTTCCCCAACCTCCGTAAATGTTCCACGTGGAAATATTGTCTCAAACACCGAAGACATTGGACTATTTATCGGTCTTTAACTTCACTCCGCTATGATGATTGAACTTCGACCCTGAAGTTCAGAGTTCGCCCCGTGGCAGGGTGCGGTCAACTCAGGGGTTCGAACAGTTCAGGGTCTGCTAAATCCAGGAGATATCGAATGAAGATGCTCGCAGGGACACCGTGGGGTGGGGGGAGCTTGGGTCGAGTGGCTTGTGAAAATAGGAGGCCTTGGTATTTTGCGGCTGTTCATCTCTTCCTGTTTCTTGGCTTGGCGGCATTCGCTCAAGAGCCTGTTGCCACTCAGGAATCGGCTGACATACAAGAACCCGCCGCTTCCGGCTTCACAGAATTTAATGTGACGGGCGCCGGGACCAAGAGCTTACAGGGAACGTACCCGTTTTCCGTCAATGCATCCGGGGCAATCGCGGGATATTCAATCGACGCGAAGAACGTGAAACATGGCTTTGTGAGGTCGTCGTCGGGCACGGTTACGGCGATCAACGTATCCGGAGCCGGCACGGCAGCGGGTGAAGGGACCGAGGCTGGGGGTATTAATACCAGCGGCGCAATTTCGGGAGATTATATCGATGCGGCGAAAGTCTCTCACGGATTTGTACGAACGTCCGCGGGGGCGATAACCACCTACAATGCGCCGGGGGCGGGCACCGTAAGCAATTCGGGAACGCAGGCAGGGGACATCAACGACTCGGGAACGATCGCCGGTTCGTACATCGACAATAGCGGCGTGAGTCATGGGTATGTGCGCTCGTCGTCGGGCTCGTTTACCACGTTCAACGTGACGGGCGCGGGAACTGACGAGGGCGAGGGGACTTTTGTCGGGTTGATCAACAGCAAGGGCACAAGCACGGGCTACTACACCGATTCAGACGGCGCGTATCACGGATATGTGCGGACATCGTCGGGCAAAATCACAACGTTCGATGCCCCCGGAGCGGGCACCAGTGAAGGCGAGGGAACGGAGGCGTTGAGTATTAACACCGCCGGTACGATCACGGGCTACTACCTCGACTCATCGAGCGCCAGCCATGGGTTTGTGCGCTCCGCATCCGGCACGATAACGGATTTTGACGTACCCGGGTCGACCGGCACGATCCCCGTCTGGATCAACACGACCGGGACTATTTCCGGAACCTACGGCGATAGTAAGGCAGTGATACACGGGTTTACGCGATCGTCGTCGGGCACGTTCACAACCCTATCAGCTCCGGGAGCGGGGACAACGCCGGGAAGCGGGACTTTTGCTTTTGGCATTAACGCGGCAGGACAGGTGGTCGGGTACTTTGACAAGAAGCCGAATGCCGCTGCTCAGGGCTATGTGTGGACGCCGTAGGACAACGCGTCTGAGCTACAAGGCTTCAGAAGCTTAAGAGGTTGCGACGGCTGGCGACTGTTTCCCACTCAAGTCGAAAGCAGGCTTGGGCCACCCGTCCCGTCCCCCCACTCAAGCCAAAAGCAAAAGCAGGCTTGAATGGTCCACCCGCCATTCTACAAACAGCCCCGGGGGCGGTTTTTGATGGCAAAAAGGAAATTCCGGGTTACAATTTCGGGCGGTGTCCGCGTTTGATCTTTTGCGTCCGAAACCCACGGTTGTTAATGATTCTCGGGCCATGGTGGGTTACTCGCGTGTAACAAGTTTTAAAGGAGAGAACCATGAAATCAATGATTTATTTGCCTCGAATTGCCCGGATCGCGATCGCAGCCGGCGTTCTTAGCGCCTCGCTTTCCTTCGGGCAAGCGGCGGATAGCGTGGAAGCGCGCAACCAGGATATCTGGCGCGAAGCCATCGCGCGTACCCAGGTGCCTGCGGAGGGGTGCTTTGAGGCCTCCTATCCGAGCCTGACGTGGAATAAGGTGGAATGCGCGGTCGCACCCAACATTCCGTACAGGCCGCGAAGCGGGCGCATCAGTCCAAATGCAGGAGATGGTACCGATTATGCCGCCGAAGTCACCTCGGGGCTGATCAATACAACCGTCGGATCCTTCCCCACGGTTACGGGAGTGAAGAAGGAAACGGGCGCGCTTGGCGCAAACGATTACTCGCTGCAGCTGAATTCGAACTTCATGAACACGTCAACCTGCAAAGGCGCGAGTAATCCGGCGAAGTGCCTGGACTGGGAGCAATTCGTCTATTCGTCGGGTTACAAGGTGGCGTTCATGCAGTATTGGCTGATCAATTGGAATAACGAATGCCCCACTGGATGGTTCAGCGACAGCAACGATTGCTACACGAACAGCAATGGCGTGACTGTGCCCAAGGAAGGGGTCACCAAGCTCAAGACGCTCAAGCTATCGGGTGCGGCGAAGAAGGGTGGCATCGATACGCTGGTAATGACTGTGGGAACTAAAGCTTACAGCACCACAGGAGAAGATAGCGTCGTCTATCTTGCGACCGCGTGGAAGGAATCGGAGTTCAACATTATCGGCGACGGCAACGGTTCGGAAGCCACATTCAACTCGGCATCGTCCGTGACGGTGCAGATCGCAGTGTCGAACGGGAAGACCACTGCGCCGGTATGCGCGTCCGATGCGGGAACGACGGCGGAGACCAATAACTTGACTCTGGGCAAGTGCGCGGGCACGGGTGGTTCCTCGCCCTATATCGAGTTTGTCGAATCGAATTAAGGTGGCAGCGGCTGGTGATCGATTTTCGGAGGTGTTTCTGGAGATTACACTGTGGCGATCGCATCGATCTCGCTGCTTTCGGGGAAGCGATTCTACTGGTAACTGGGGATTCTGCTGGCTGCTACAGGAGCGGGCTTGGCTATCGCCTGCTCGGCGTGGCTCCTACGACCTACGGTAAGGGTTTGACAGTTCGTCCACAGAATTAGACCCGTCTCGCGTTTCTTGTACCCGCAGGACTGACGCGACCATCAGAGATCAGATTCTGAAATTCTGATTTTCTGAGTAAAATCTCTGCAAATGGACATGTCCAAGCTCGCACACGAAATCGGACTACTGGGTGAATGTCTGAATTTCGTAGGTGCATTCATTTTGGCGCTCGATTTGTTCCTTCGTCCACGTGAGCGTCGTAGACACAGGAAGCTTCAGGAATTGAGGTTTTTTAGCCAGAAATTCTCTTTAACAAGAACAAGATACAGAAATGTTGACATCGATTCCCCCGAGTTCGAAAGCGCCGTTTCCGATCAAGAGACCCTCCAATTGGCCCTGGTAGGAGTGATTTTCATGGCCTTGGGGTTCTTATCTCTAATTGCTTATCATTGGATGGAATTATAGACTTGACAGGATATTCCGAATTTCAGATAATCGGAAGCAGGAGCAGGGGGAAGCTATGCAAAACGCTATTCTTACGAGGATTGCTTCAAAGTTCCAAGTAACGGTACCACCCGAAATTCGTGAAATCTTTGATCTTCACGAGGGCGACTTGTTCCAATGGGTTTTCGACGCAAAAGACGCAAAACTCTATCTCATTCCGAAGCGGGCGCAGCTTATCACTCCGTTAACCGAAGCTGCAATTAGGGAATCTCGCGCGCGACGGGAGCGGGTTGAGCAACCAGCGGGCAAAAAAGAAATAGCTGCTCATGCAGGATAGGTTGATGTTAGAGTGTCGCACTCAAGAAGTCCGTCAGTCGGGCCCCGTTTTTCTTGTTGATGTCGATCAGTCCGATTGGAATAGAGAATCGTGCACACTCTTGAGTACGACGAGTCCTTTTATAAAGATCTTTCTGCCCTGAACAAGACAGCTAACGTCGAGATCGGGCAGATACTTTTCTCCCTACAAAACGAAGCCTTCTTCGAGCCAAGCGATCAGTATCTATTCGAACGCAGCAAGGTGGATCAATCTTGCGCCTGTACACACAGCAGCGGATCGTGGGGAGGCTGGAAACTACTTTGGTATTACCAGTATTCTACTTTTCTTCCTTCTACCGTCGAAGTCATCATCGTGATGCTTGCCTATGAACCGGTAGCCTTGCAGCCGATCAAGCCCCGCTAAGCCTGTCCGATTTGCTCTCAGGGTCACGGCCAGTGGAAGGGTCAGGCAGTGGAGACCGGGATTTCGCGGACTTCCAGTTCTTCCAGCAAATCGCGCAGGGTTTCCAAGATGGCTTCGGCGCTGGCTATTTTTATCGTGAACTTCAGCGTGCCGTCGGGCGTGAACTGCGCTTTGGACTGGGTGGCAACGAAGCGGGCCAGTTTGCCGGGATCAATCGAGGCGGTGGGGCTGAATTTAATGTTGACGATTTCGCGCTTGCGCTCGATGGCCGTCGCTCCCACGCGCATGGATTGCAGTTTCAGCGCGGCATAGGCGAGCAGGTTGCGGACGGCGGCGGGCGGCGGACCGTAGCGATCGGTCAATTCGGCGGTCACATCTTTCAACTGCGATTCCGTTTCCACTCCAGCGATGCGCTTGTACATGCGCAGGCGCTGGTTCTCTTCTTTTATGTAGTCGTTGGAAATGCGGATGTTCAGGCCGAGGTTCAATTGGATCTCGGTGACATCGACACCCTGCTCGCCTTTCATTTCTCGCACGGCTCGCTCGAGCATTTGCGTGTAGAGTTCGAATCCGATGGCTTCGATGTGGCCGCTTTGCTCTCCGCCTAGCAAGTTGCCTGCGCCTCTCAGTTCCAAATCCAATGCGGCGATTTTGAAACCTGCGCCTAAGTCGGAAAATTCCTTTAACGCAGCGAGGCGGCGGCGGGCGATGGGTGTGAGTTCGATTTCGGAGGGCAGCAACAGATAGGCATAGGCGCGACGATTGGAGCGGCCGACGCGTCCGCGGAGCTGATAGAGCTCGGAAAGGCCCATGCGGTCGGCGCGATTGATAATGATGGTGTTGCAGAGTGGGATGTCGAGGCCGTTTTCGATGATGGTGGTGGAGACCAGAATGTCGGCTTCGTGATGCATGAATTTCAGCATCACTTTTTCGAGTTCGCCTTCGCCCATTTGTCCGTGGCCGACGGCAATGCGGGCGTTGGGCGCCATCCCTTGCAGTTTGGCGGCAATTTCCCAGATGGTTTCGATTCGGTTGTGGACGAAATAGACTTGGCCGCCGCGCTCTAACTCCTGCTCGATGGCGGACTGGATCAGCTTTTCATCCCAGTTGGCGACTACGGTTTGAATCGCCATGCGATCTTTGGGCGGAGTTTCGATCACGCTCATATCGCGCAGTCCGACCAGCGACATGTGCAGCGTGCGCGGAATGGGCGTCGCCGACATGGTGAGCACGTCGACCTGAGTACGAATCTGCTTGATGCGTTCTTTGTGACGAACGCCGAAGCGCTGCTCTTCGTCAACGACCAGCAGGCCGAGGTCGGAGAACTTTACGTCTTTGGAGAGGAGACGGTGCGTGCCAATCAGGACATCGACTTTGCCGACCGCGACTCGTTCCAGAATTTCCTTGACTTGCTTCGGCGTGCGGAAGCGGCTGATCATTTCCACCTTCACGGGGAAGGCGGCAAAGCGCTGTTTGAAAGTTTCGTAGTGCTGGAAAGCTAGAACCGTGGTGGGCGCGAGGACGGCGACCTGCTTGTTGTCGCTGAGGGCTTTGAA
>JBAVYO010000088.1:0-21151 GCA_049698855.1 Terriglobales bacterium | reverse complement strand
GCATGATCCGGGGTGCATGGCCGGAGGGAAATACAATCGTCACATCGGAGAACGATGCCGGCGTCCATGACCTCAAGAATGGCGAAAGTGACGATCCCCGCCTTTGTCCAGCCAAAGGCATGGGCTGTCCCAAAAAGTCTCCCGGCATCGCTGCCGCCTCCGATGGCCGCGACATCGGCGCCGACGTGGAAGGCGTCGAGACAACAGTGGCGGGAGTCGAATGACCGCGCGCAGCTTTGGATAGCGCCGATCAGCCCCAAAGCGACGCGCAAAACAAGTTGCCCGCGTATTACTCGACAACCCGATACCAAGGTATCGACGATACCATCGTCCAATTGTTCATCTCCCAAGCTTCTGTTGTGATGGCTAGCGTTGCCCGAAACCAATCGGAATCGTCACAGCCCGGAATAGGAGAAGGAACACGAAGATACTATTGGCGCTAACCTAGCACGACGTACACGGCAACACCGGCCACAAGGGCCGCTTCTGGCTTGAAGAATTCGCAGGTCCTTACTTTGTTTTCAGGGATGCGGGCGTACACCTGACCCTCGCATCACCAAGGCCGCCTAGGTGAGTGCTTCGATTGACGCCGGCGTCGGCTCGTCCTCGGAGTATGTTATTCCCGCCAGGGCGGTTCGGGTTTGTCTTTCCCGGCACAGTCCCGCTTCCGTAGCGCAGAAAAGGAGGAGATGAATCATGACGCATACGGATCAATGGAAGCCTGAGAAACATGCGGGAGTTAGCGAGGTTTTTTTCCGCGAACGCTTAGGACGAGAGATAATTTATGTCGAGCAAGAAAACAGCAATCGTAACTGGAGCATCGGGGGGTATTGGCGCGGGTTTAGTCGAGGCGTTTCTGACAGAAGGCTATAACGTCGTCGCAACGTCTCGTGATGCCAGTCGAAAGCTGACTGCCTCAGGCGGCCTGGTCGTCGTCGATGGAGATATCGGTAAGCAGGAAACGGCTGTCCAGGCGGTTCAGACAGCAATCAATAACTTCGGAACCATCGATGTTTTGGTGAATAACGCTGGCATCTTCCTGACCAAGCCGTTCACCGACTTCACTACCGAGGACTTCGACGCCCTTGTCTCCACTAATCTGCTCGGATTCTTCTACATCACTCAGCGCACTGTGAAAGAGATGTTGAAACAGAAATCGGGGTGCGTTGTGAGCATCACTGCGGCGCTCGCCGATCGGCCAATCGCCGGCGAAAATGGCTCAATTTCAATGATGACGAAGGGTGGCCTGAATTCAGCGACGCAGAACCTCGCAATCGAGTATGCAAAAGACGGCATTCGCTTTAATGCGGTAGCCCCCGGAGTTGTGGATACGCAGATGCACCGCAATGATCCCAAAGACTCGACGGTGCAGGCGACATATCAACCAACGATGAAAAAGGCGACAGTAAAGGACGTTGTCGATGCCGTTTTTTACCTGGTGCAGGCAGGTCATGTGAGCGGAGAGATACTCCACGTGGATGGCGCCGCTCCGGCTCGTCGTTGGTAGGCACAAAATAATTCAATATCGTTTCGGGCCGCGTGCCTGCTTGTTATTCGCGAAGTGGTAGAAGCGGACGGTGCGCGCAATTCATACCGAGCCTCGCGGAGCGCCTGGCCGTCTTGGAAAGGGCAAGGAAAAGCAGCACCCTGAAGGCAGTCATTCTAATCAAAGCTATGAAGCTCTTGAGAGTACAACGCGCGGATACAGCAAGGAGTGTGCATTATGGCGGCACAGGTCCAACCACTGGCGGAACCGCCGGGGGCTGAACAGCCCAGAAGCGAAGACCGCATGCAACGGCCCAATCCGCCGACCGATTTTTATGGCGAGGATCGTCATGAACTGGTGCAGAAACTCGCGTACCAACACTGGGAAAAAAGAGGCAGTCCGCTTGGGTCACCGGAAATTGATTGGTACGCGGCTGAAAAGGCCGTGCGCGCGTACCTGTTGGCTTCGGGAATTGAGCTCGGGCCAGACGAGGATCTGTACTCTTGAGTGGCGTAGCTTTGAACGCTGAACACGAACGGTTCCACAACCCAGGAAAGTAAGGGTCATCTTATGAGCACCAATCGCGTCGCGCGCCCGAGTTCGGCAAAAGTCGTTCCCATGACCGACAGTACAACCAAAGTCTCAGATGTTCTGCAACAGCATGGATACGGCGCCCTGCCGTTTATCGGGACAGAAAACGCTTTTTACGAGCGCCACCTGGTTTTTGACAGAGTGATCAATCCCAAGGTAGCGAGTGCGCGCGAGCGCTTTGAGGCGTTCTCCCGTTCCGTGCGAGACATTCTCGCTCGGCGTTGGGTGCTGACCAAGAACACCTATGAGCGAGAGAATGCCAAACGCATCTATTACCTGTCCATGGAGTTTCTCATCGGACGGTCGCTGGCCAACAACATCACCAACCTGTTGCTGGATCCGCTTTTACCGGATGCCGCTCAAGAGAACGGCATCGACTGGCTTGAGTTGATTGAGCGGGAACCAGATGCTGGGCTGGGCAACGGCGGCTTGGGCCGCCTCGCGGCGTGCTTTCTCGACTCGATGGCGACCATGGAACTCCCTGGCACCGGCTATGGTTTGCGCTATGAGTACGGCATGTTCAAGCAAACGATCGTAGATGGCTGGCAAAAAGAGAATCCCGACAACTGGCTCCGCCACGGCGATCCGTGGGAGGTCGCGCGGCTTCACGAGAGGGTGGAAATCAAGCTGAACGTCACGTTCCAGTTGCGAGGCGGTAATTTTCAGGTAATCCCCGACCGGCCGTCAAGCTTGATCGGCATTCCATTCGATCGTCCCGTGGTGGGCTATGGTGGAAAAACGATCAACACGCTTCGGCTCTGGGCAGCGGCAGCGTGCGATTATTTCGATCTTGAGAAGTTTGACACGGGAGACTTCGTGGGCGCGCTCGGCGAAACTCTCCGAGCGGAGTCGCTTACCCGCGTGCTCTATCCTGACGATTCCACGACGAAGGGGCAGGGGCTGCGCTTTCTCCAGGAGTATTTTCTGGTCGCGTGTTCCATGGCCGACCTGGTGCGCCGTTTCCAGCGCTATAACTCGGATTGGGAAAAGCTTCCGGAGAAGGCCGCAATTCAACTCAATGACACGCATCCTTCCATGTCAGTTCCTGAACTGATGCGAATCTTGCTCGACGATGTGCACTTGGGATGGGACCAGGCCTGGGACCTGACGAAGAAGACGCTAGGGTATACAAATCACACGCTGCTGCCCGAGGCTCTGGAGAAATGGCCGGTGGCGTGGTTTGAGAGAGTGCTTCCTCGGCACCTGGAGCTCATCTATGAGATTAACCGTCGGCTGCTCGATGATGTTCGGGTTCGCTTCCCGGGCGACGAGGGGCGCGTGCAGCGCATAAGCCTGGTTGAAGAAGGAAGCACGCGCAAAATCCGGATGGCCAACCTTGCCATTGTTGGCTCGCATAGCACCAACGGAGTGTCTGCTGTCCACTCCAAGCTTCTGCGAACCACGACGGTCAAAGATCTCGCGGAGATGTTTCCCGAGCGTTTCAGCAACAAGACAAATGGAGTGACGCCCCGGCGCTGGTTGCGCGAGGCCAATCCCGCGCTGGCCCGCGAAATCACGCAAGTCATCGGAGATCGCTGGATTACGGATCTTAGCCTGCTCAAACAGCTCAAGCCATTCGCCGAGGATTCCAGTGCTCGCGAACGCTTCCTCAAGTCAAAGCGGGAGGCAAAGGCGCAGTTTGCCAATTGGCTCAAGTCAACGTCGGGGCGTGTTGTGGATCCGGATACCATCTTCGATTGCCACATCAAGCGTATTCACGAATATAAAAGGCAATTGATGAATGCGCTGCGGATTGTGATTGTTTATAACCGGCTGCGGGAAAATCCCGGCATGAAGATAGTGCCACGGACATTTTTCTTCGCGGGTAAAGCGGCGCCAGCTTATACGCTGGCCAAGCTCATCATAAAGTTCATCAACAACCTGGCGGGCACGATTGACGGCGACCCGGCGGCGCGCGGCCGGCTCAACGTCGTCTTTCTACCTGAGTACAACGTTTCGTTGGCGGAACGGCTAATTCCGGCGAGCGATGTCTCCAACCAGATCTCGACTGCGGGCTACGAGGCCAGCGGAACCAGTAACATGAAATTTATGATGAATGGTGCCTTGACGGTCGGAACCCGCGATGGTGCGACCATTGAAATGGCGGGGGAAGCGGGAGAAGAGAATATGTTCCTGTTCGGGCTCACCGTGGAGCAAGTGGAGAACAGCCGCGCCTGGTATAGCCCGTACTGGCACTATGAAAATGAACCCGAGACGCGAGCCGCGCTGGACCTGATTTTCTCCGACTACTTCAGCCGCAACGAACCGGGAGTATTCGCTCCATTGCGCGATATGCTTCTAACTCAGGGCGATCACTATATGAATCTTGCGGACCTGACCTCGTATTGCAATGCGCAGGACCGGCTCGGCGTGCTCTATGCGGAACCCGGGGCATGGGCGCAGAAAGCAATCTTGAACGTCGCCAGCTCCGGGAAATTTTCGAGCGATCGCTCGATTGCGGAATACGCAAGCGAGATCTGGAAGGTGGAACCATGCCCAGTAGTCTAGAAACACAGTCTCCGGCAGGCGAAGTGAATACAGGTCAAACTAACATTTCGCCGCTGGCAGGCAAACCAGCGCCGAAAGAGTTGCTGGTGGACGTGGCTCGCCTGGGGAAGGAATATTTCGAGCGGCATCCCGACCTGGATGATCCAAGCCAGCTCGTCAGCTTCGGCACCAGCGGACACCGTGGCTCGCCCCTGCGCGGCACATTTAACGAAGCGCACATCCTCGCAATTACCCAGGCGATCTGCGAATACCGGCGAGCGCAGGGTACCGACGGCCCGCTCTATATGGGGAAAGACACCCACGCCGTCTCGGAGCCCGCGCAGCGCACCGCCCTCGAGGTACTGGCGGCGAACAACGTGGAGACGATCATTCAGCAAGACGACGGAATAACTCCGACGCCGGTCATCTCGCGAGCGATTCTGGTTTACAACGGTGGTCGCAATAAAAAAGACGAAGACCATCTCGCTGACGGCATCGTGATTACGCCATCGCACAATCCTCCGGAGGATGGAGGCTTCAAGTACAACCCACCGAACGGCGGCCCGGCTGATACCGACGTGACCCGCTGGGTTGAGAATCGCGCGAATGAGTTGTTGCGAGCAGAGAATGCAGGGGTCAAGCGAATTCCGTTTACCAAGGCGATCCGGGCCGCGACCACTCACCAGGAAGATTTCATCCTGCCGTATGTTCGTGATCTCAAAAATGTGGTTGACATGGATGCGATTCGCGGCGCCCACCTTAAACTTGGCGTTGACCCTCTGGGCGGAGCTTCCTTGCCTTACTGGGAGCCGATCAACTCGATTTACGGGCTCGATATCGTCGTCACCAATAAAATAATCGATCCGACATTTTCGTTTATGACCGTTGACCACGACGGCAAAATTCGCATGGACTGCTCGAGTCCCTATGCGATGGCCAGGCTGGTCGGTCTGAAAGATCAGTACCAGGTGGCTTTCGGGAACGATACCGATGCGGATCGGCACGGGATCGTAACTCCGGCGGCGGGTTTGATGAACCCGAATCATTACCTTGCCGTTGCCATCCGATATTTGCTGACCCACCGGCCCCAGTGGCGTAACACAGTTGCGGTGGGAAAGACGCTTGTCAGCAGCAGCATGATTGACCGGGTCGTAAAGAAGCTTGGCCGCCAGCTCCGCGAAGTGCCGGTGGGTTTCAAGTGGTTTGTGCCGGGACTGGTCGATGGCTCGTATTGTTTCGGCGGTGAAGAAAGCGCGGGAGCGAGTTTTCTTCGCCTTGACGGCACAGTATGGACGACCGACAAGGACGGGCCGATCATGGACTTGCTGGCGGCGGAGATTACCGCGCGCACTGGCAAGGATCCCGGAGAACATTACCGCGAACTGACGGCGGAGTTCGGCACTCCGTACTATACGCGCATCGACGCGCCCGCAACGACCGAGCAGAAAGTAAAGCTGGGAAAACTCACGCCCGACGCGGTCAAGGAGTCAGACCTGGCGGGCGAGCCAATCACCGCCAAGCTGACCAAAGCTCCGGGCAATAATGCCCCAATCGGCGGCCTGAAGGTTGTGGCGGAAAACGGCTGGTTTGCGGCACGACCCTCCGGTACCGAGAACATTTATAAGATCTACGCCGAGAGTTTCAAGAGCCAGAGCCATCTGAACGCGATCCTTAGCGAGGCGCAGGAGATGGTGAATAACGCGCTTGGTTCGTCCGCAGACGTTCCTGTGCAGGGAGTCCGGAAATGAGCAGTGACGGCGGGCTCGCGCATGTTCCGCCGTTTCCGCTCGAATATCGCGCGTCCGGCTTGCTGATGCACGTCACATCTTTGCCGTCGCCATATGGCATCGGCGATCTGGGATCGTCCGCGTTCTCCTGGATTGATCGTCTCCATGATGCCGGCCAAGGGTGGTGGCAAGCGCTACCAATGGGTCCGACTGGTTACGGAAACTCGCCCTATCAGGAGATGTCGTCGTTTGCCGGCAACGCGCTGCTGATTAGTCCCGGCTCTCTTATTTCGGACGGGCTGATACAGGCGAGCGATGCTCAGTGTCACTTCTCGGCGGACGCGGTCGACTACGACTCTGTTATCCCGTTCAAACAGCGGCTGCTCGAAACAGCGTGGACAAACTTCAAAGCCGGGCAGCCCCAAGACATGGACATGCGGGCCGCCTACGATGAGTTCTGCGCCAAGCAGGCGCATTGGCTGGAAGACTACGCTCTCTTCCGGGCGCTGAAAGCCAAGTATCGCGGAGCTTACTATCTCGAGTGGCCAGAAGAGTTGATCCGGCGCAGCCCGAGTGCTCTCGCAGAGGCGCGGCGAGAGTTAGGAACTCAAATCGATCAGGTTCGCTTCGCGCAATTCCTGCTGTTCCGCCAGGCCGATCAACTCAAGGAGCATGCTCATGCCAAGGGCGTGAGCTTGATCGGCGATCTGCCCTTCTTTGTTTCCCCGGATTCCAGCGATGTTTGGGCGAACCCTGAGCTATTCCTGCTCGATGAGAAGCATCGGCCACGCTTCGTCGCCGGAGTTCCTCCCGATTATTTCAGCGCGCAAGGTCAACTGTGGGGCAATCCCGTTTACAACTGGGATGCCGCGCGTTCAACTGGTTATCGGTGGTGCATCGATCGGTTGCGTGCTCTGCTGGCTCACGTCGATGTGATTCGCTTGGATCACTTCCGCGGGTTCGCGGCTGCGTGGCACGTTGCGGCTGGAGCGCCAACGGCTCAGTGGGGGCAGTGGGTGGCGGGTCCGGGAGCCAGCTTTTTTCAAGCGGTGCAAACCGAGTTGGGCCATCTACCATTCATTGCGGAAGATCTGGGTGTGATTACGCCCGACGTGCGGGCCCTGCGCGACGAGTTTCGTCTGCCCGGTATGCGCGTCCTGCAATTCGCCTTTAATGGTCATGCTGACAATCCATATCTCCCGCAAAACTTCATTCACAATACAGTTGCCTATACCGGCACGCATGACAATGCCACAACTCGAGAATGGTATGAGGAATTGCCCGAGGACCAGCGGCAGAACTTTTGGAACTATCTTGGGAACTATCTCAAGCGTGCGCCGGGAACCAGTGCGGATGCCGCTCCGGAGTTGATGCGGCTGGCATGGTCATCACCAGCGGCGCTCGCGATTGCTCCGTTGCAGGATCTGCTCAACCTGGGAAGCGAGGCTCGAATGAACGTGCCCGGCCGTGCCGATGGGAACTGGCGTTGGCGAGTGCGAGAAGAGATGCTATCCTCTCAGGCTTTCCAGCGGCTGCGGGATTTGACGGAGAGTTGCAAGCGCTCGGCTAGTCCTGCAACCTCCGTGAGGGCGCAAGTGGACCGTGGACGGGCGAGCGCTCAAATCTAGAAACAGCCGGAAGGGTAGCGTGGTGATTCAGGTTGCCAAGAGTGTTCTCCTGGTGGTAAGCGCGCTCTTTCCGATCGTCGATCCGATCGGAGGCGCTCCTGTGTTTCTGCTGCTCACGCAAGACTACGCGGCCGAGACACGACGAGTGCTGGCTCGCCGCATCGCGCTCGATAGTTTCATACTGCTTATCGCGTCCTTTACCCTCGGGTCTCACGTACTCTCCTTCTTTGGGATTTCGCTTCCGGTTGTGCAGGTCGGCGGTGGGCTGATCGTGATTTCAGCGGGCTGGGCGATGCTGAATCAGAAAGATGGCGATGACCGGCCGGCCAAGCGAACAGTTACTTGTGCCGATGCTCTGAATCAGGCGTTCTACCCGCTGACGCTTCCTTTGACAGTTGGACCCGGCTCCATCTCGATTGCGATCACCTTGGGCGCGAATGCGCCGCAGCGCTTCGGTGCGAACCTGCTGGTAATTCTCGCGGCGGCGATCGCGTCTGCTTTCCTGGCAATAACCATTTATCTCTGCTATGGCTACGCCGATCGACTCGCGAGCAAGCTTGGCCCCACGGGGACGACTGTGATTTTAAAACTCACTGCATTCCTGCTGGTGTGCATCGGAGTGCAGATATTGTGGAACGGCGCAAGCAAGCTACTTAGTTCGTTGCCGCAGTTTGGCTGAGTTGTAGCGCTGCCGCATTCAGCGCAAAACGAACGGGTGGGGTAGATGAAAGAGAGGGTCAGTGAACAGTTCCAGCGTTGATGCACTCGCCAATGTGGATGGTCCCGCCACGGCGACCAAGACCGTGGCAGCCCCACTCATCAAACGACCAACTTGGGATCAGGCTGAGGGCAACCCATTGCCACTTGGCGCCACATGGATCGAAGAAGAGCAAGCGTTCAATTTTGCCGTTCACTCGGAGCATGCGGATAGCGTGACTTTATTGCTCTATTCTCCAGCCGATCTAGTGACTCCTCTTCTGAGCCTTCAGTTGGATTTTTTGCACCACAAGTCGGGGCGGATTTGGCACTGCCGCGTCCCGGTTACAAAGCTTGGTGCCGCCCGCTATTACGCCTACTCCGTCGCGGGAGAGACCATTCCTCAACTGCACAGTTTCGACCCGCAGAAGATTCTTCTCGATCCCTACGCGAAGTGCATTTTCTTCCCACCCAGTTTTGATCGCGACTTGGCCATGCGAGAAGGATCCAATGCGGGCAGCGCGCCTTTGGGAGTGCTGTTTGATCACCGAGAGACGTTTGACTGGTCGAAGGATCGATCTCCATATCATGAGTCGGATGCCGTCATCTACGAACTTCACGTGAAAGGTTTCACCAAGAACGCAAACTCAGGTGTCGACCCATCGCGCGCCGGCACATACGCCGGTCTTGTCGAAAAGATCCCCTATTTGAAGGAACTCGGGGTGACGGTTGTAGAACTGATGCCGGTTTTTCAGCGTGATCCACAAGAAGGCGACTACTGGGGCTATATGCCTTTGAATTTTTTTTCGCCGCATGCCCAGTACGCAAGCACACACCGTGATGAAGACCAGCGTCTTGAATTCAAGAACATGGTGAAAGCTTTTCATCAGGCGGATATCAGCGTTGTGCTGGACGTCGTATATAACCACACCTGCGAGGGCGATTCCAAAGGGCCGATCTACAGTTACAAGGGTCTCGACAGCGCCGGTTATTACATGCTGTCCTCCGACCCGGCAAACCCCTACGCCAATTACTCGGGCACGGGCAATACCTTGAATTTCGGCCAACCACATGTGCGCAAGATGGTGATCGATAGTCTGCGTTACTGGAAGCGGGGGATGCATATCGACGGATTCCGCTTCGATCTGGCGTCGGTATTCAGCCGTAATGCAGACGGATCGCTCAACTGGGGTCAAGCGCCCATCTTCAGTGAAATTGCCGCGGACCCGGAATTGGGGCGGGTGCGTTTGATCGCAGAACCCTGGGACACAGCCGCTTATCAGCTCGGGCGAGGATTCCCCGGATTGACGTGGCTACAGTGGAACGGCCGGTTTCGCGACGACGTTCGTCGTTTTGTTAAGGGCGACACAGGCATGGTTCCCGAGGTGATGCGACGTATCTATGGCAGCGATGACTTGTTTCCAGACAGCCGCACCGAAGCCTATCACGCATATCAGAGTGTGAATTATGTAACGTCCCACGACGGCTTCACGCTCTACGATCTGGTCTCTTATGACCGCAAGCACAATTGGCAAAACGGAAATAATAATCAGGATGGCACCGACGCGAACTACAGCTGGAATTGCGGGCAGGAAGGGAATGAGGCCGTCTCCCCGGAAGTCCTCGGGCTGCGCCGGAAGCAGGTAAAGAATTTCTGCTGTCTGCTCTTCTTGTCGAATGGGACGCCGATGTTTCGGGCCGGGGACGAGTTCCTGAACACGCAATTTGGCAACAACAATCCCTACAACCAGGATAACGAAACTGGATGGCTGGATTGGAGTCAACTCCGATCTAATAGGGACATTTTCCTGTTCTTCAAGAAGATGATTGCGTTCCGGAAAAATCATCCCTCGCTGAGCCGAAGCAGGTTTTGGCGGGAGGATGTTTCCTGGTACGGCGTCGGCCCAACGGTCGATTTGTCCCACGATTCGCACAGCCTGGCATTCTGTCTGCACGGCGCTTCTCAGGGCGACGATGACATTTACGCGATGATCAATGGGTACTGGGAAGAGTTGGAGTTCAATGTGCAGGAGGGAACAGCACAGGAGTGGAAGAGAATCGTGGACACGGCTTTGCACAGTCCAGATGATTTCTCGGACGACGGAATCCCTTTAGAGCGGACGAAATACCTAGTGGCTCCAAGATCGATTGTGGTCTTATGCCGACGCAAGAAAAGCGACCCTCGAGAGAGCCCATGAGGGCGCGATCGAGGGTCATTATCGTCAGTGGCGATCACACAGATGCCAACAGTCTGGCCAGCTCGGCTTTCCGAAAAAGCTGAGGCCCGCATTTGCTTCATCACCAGTCAGAGCTTTCTGCGGGAAGAACGCCGGTAGTTTGGCTTTTTAGCCAGCAATCCGGCACACTCCAGCCCCCAAGGCAGTTTCGTTTTGGTCCGACTGACCCTTGATTCATAGAGATGACACTGGCCCACGCCGACTTCAAGGATGGCCGCGATCGTGCAGAGTATGCACCAGACAAAATGTGGAAGAAGTCGTGGCAGTAAGACTTCGTGAGATCTAAACACCAACAGCTGAGTGAGTCACCAGGAGGGCCATGATTTCTTATCGATGACCGTATCCCACCTGTCCTGCCCATAGTACGCCTGCCTGTGAAGTCGTGCCGCTAACAGCCTTACTCACTTACAACGCAGCCATCGAGGTCAATAAGGAGTCAATTATCGTGACTGAAAAAGAGATCGCAGCCTTTAAGACTGTCAAGAAGTACATGTGGATTTCCATGGGCGCCGGGCTAATACCGGTCCCCTTCGTCGATTGGGCCGCCGTTTCCGGCGTACAACTCAAGATGATCGCCGATCTTTCAAAGATCTACGGCATCCCGTTCAAGGAAAGCACTGGGAAAGCGGTAATCGGCTCCATGGCCGGATTTATTCTGCCGCACTCGCTGGCGTGCGGTTTTCTGGGCAGCATGTTGAAAACGATTCCGGTAGTGGGCTCTCTTGCCGGCGCACCCGCGATGGCCGTGTTCTGCGGGGCTTACGCCTGGGCGCTGGGCAACGTGTTCATTCAGCATTTTGAATCCGGCGGGACATTCCTCAATTTCGATCCCGAAGCGGTGAGGGAATACTTCAAGGCGAAATTCGAAGAGGGCCGCGCGGCAGCGACTGGCACGAACATAGGGCACAACAACGAAGCGACGGTTTAGCACCATGAACCTGGAATGCATAGCGGGATATGTAGCGCTGTGCCTGGTGGCTGCAATTCTGGGGCGCAACCGACGCATAGGATTTTGGGGATTTCTATTCTGCTCCATTATCGTCACCCCCTTTGTGAGCCTTTTGTTTTTATATTTTGCAACTATGCGCAAAGCCTGACCTCTGGCGCCGGGAAACAGCCTGGAGATCGATGGGGTGGGAGTGTGCGCTGAATCTGACATGGGGCGATTGCCGAGTCCACGCGACTAGTCGCACGCGGGTAAACCCGGAGATGGCGAGCTGGGAGGCGAGCGAGTTGCACGGGCATGAGGATCGTGAGGAATGAAGTCGACTCGGGAATGGGTCTCCATTCAATTCAGGGGTGCGCGAGATTTTTGCAAGCACCAGGCACCTTACTTGATCCTCGTCTCGTTCCTGGTGTGCTTCTTTGTGATCCTTTTTTTTAATCGGATCGTGGTTTCCATCTACCCCGGCGAACTGGGCGTTCTGTGGCGGCGTCTAGGCGGTGGCACACAGATCGACACGGTATATCGGGAGGGCTTGCACGTCATTCTTCCGATCAACAGGATGTATGTCTATGACGTCCGCAAGCAACAGTTCACGGACTCGATCAACGTCCTGACGGTCGACGGTCTCACAGTAGGAGTCAAATATTCGGTGCGCTATTACCTGGAGAAAGATACGCTGCCCTTGCTACACCAACGCGTGGGACCGGACTACGTGAACGTGGTGGTGCGTCCCGAGATTCGGTCGGTGATGCGAACCGTGTTCGGACAGTACAAACCCGAAGAGATCTATACCACGCAGAAGGCGATCCAGGAGCGGGTGAGCGCGCTCTCCAAGGGGCATCTGGGGGGGAGATTTGTGTCTTTGGATGACGTGCCGATTGAGAGTATCACGCTGCCACTGAAGATCTCCGAGGCCATCGAAGCCAAGATGGCCCAGCAACAGCTTGATGAGGAGTATGTGTACCGGCTTTCGATCGCGGCGAAAGAAGCCGACCGCAAGCGCATCGAATCCGCCGGTATCCGCGATTACAACAACACAATCAACAATAGCCTCACTCCGTCCGTGCTCGCCTGGCAGGGAATTCTGGCAACCCAGGAGTTGTCCAAGTCGCCTAATGCCAAAGTCGTCGTGATTGGTTCGGGCAAGAGCGGACTGCCGCTCATTTTGGGAGGGAAAGAGTGAGCATGAAGAAACTACTTCTCCCGATATTCTCGCTTGGACTGTTGGCGTATGCGCTCGTTCCCCAATGGCAGTCCTTAGACCGCATGGGCGAACGAAGGAGCCATATTCTCAACGGTCCGCAGAAGGAAATCGTTGTGGGAGTTTGCTGGCCATTTTCAGTGAACCAAGACGGCATGGCGGAGGGTCTTCAGCTTGCGCAGGAAGAGATTAACGCGGGCGGTCTAGCGGGTGGCATCCCGGTTCGCCTGGTCATAAGGGATAACGGACTCGATTGGGAAAAGTCAAAGAGAATCGCTGTTGAATTCTCTAACACTCCCCAGATGAGTGCGGTGCTTGGCTACTACGACAGCAGCATTGCGGTAAAGGCTTCAACCGTCTATGAGTCCAGCAAGTTGCTGCACCTGATCGTCGGCGCCAATAGCACTTCGATCACCACCCACGGATTCAATTACGTGATTCGCACCATTGTATCGGGCAACAAGATTGCGCGCTCGCTGGCGAGGATGACGGTAGATCGAGGTCACAAAAAAGTCGCACTGATCTGGGAACAGGGAGCGTACGGGGAGGATTTGGCTTATCAGTATCGTATCTCGCTCGACTCCTTGGGCGCGGAGTTGGTATACGAATCGCCCTACTCCCACGAGCATGCCGACTTTCGATTGCCGGTCAACGAACTGAAGGGAGTCGACGTCGATACGATTTTTTTTGCGGGACTGGAACCTTGGGCGGGAGATTTCCTGCGCATGGCACGCCAGGTAGGCCTCAAAACGGAAATCATTGGCGCTTTCAGCGATACGCCTGAGATGCGTGCGAGAGCCGGGGCTGCGGGGTTGGAGGGGGCGTTGTTCTTCGACTACTACGACGTGAGCTCGCCAACTCCTGAGAACCAAATGTTCGTGCGCAGATTCCGGGCGCGGTTCGGGCGCAAGCCCGATACCTGGGCGGCGCAAGGCTATGATGCGTTGTACATCTTGGCGAAAGCGGTTCAAGCCACAGGTTCAGTCAACCCCCTCGATCTCTCCTACGCCATACGATTCATGGAACCGTGGCAAGGCGCGAACGGCAGCTACAAGTTCGATGAGGAGGGTGAACTGCAAGACAAGCCGATTTTCCTTGACGCTTATCGGAACGGCACACCGGTAATCATCGATCAGAGCCATCCGATTCCCCAGGTGCAATCCACTTCCGTAACGGAGCCGGACCTCACGGCGCAACCAACTCCCGTGGTGCAATCGCATTGAAATCTCTGGAGTTCTTGAACATGCATTCGCGCGCGCTTCCGCAGCAGTTTTCGACCGAAGTCTCGACCAGGATCGGCTCATCGCTCGTGCCTGACGAAGCGCGGCGTGTGGCGCAGTGGGAACAGGGCCCGGTGCACCCGCGTCCCGCGCAGCGCTTCCATGAACTCTTTGAAATCGCGGCCGATGCCCACCCCGATCGGCCTGCCGTTATTACCCAAGCTGGCGTCGAAACCTACGCGGAACTAGATCGACACGCCAACCGCATTGCGCGGATTCTGCTCGACCATGGCGTTCGCCGCGAGGAGCCAGTGGCCGTGCTGACGGAGTGCTCGGCCGACCTGCCCGCGACCATACTCGGGATTTGGAAAGCGGGAGCGGCCTATCTGCCGCTGGCTCTCGAACAGCCGCCGGAGCGTCTTGCCTTTATGGCCGCAGACGGGAGCGCCAGGCTGCTGATCGTTCTCGATGGAAATCCCGTTCCGCCAGCACTGGAAGCGGCGGTCGAGACGATTCTGCGTCTCGATCAAAGTCCCGACACGTCCGAGCAAGACAAGCAGCGGAACGCGTGGCTTCCCCATGTTGTGCGGCCGAAGATCGCCGGCACGCCACGGGACCTGGCCTACATCATTTACACCTCTGGAACCTCCGGGATGCCCAAGGGCGTCCTGATCCAGCATGACGCGCTGGTCAACGTCGCCTACATGAGCGAGGAAACGTATGGGCTCACCCCCGAAGACCGCGTTTCCCTGGTCGCAACCCCTGGCTTCGATGCGTCTCTTTGGGAGCTGGGCATCGGTCTATTGCATGGAAGGTCCATCGTGCCGATATCACGGGCGTTGCGCGACGACCCCTGGGCTTTGAAGCGATGGTACAAGACACACGGCGTGACGGTGGCCTTTCACACGCCGTCTTATCTCCGCGTGAGCCAGCAGACTCCTTTTGACGGATTGCGTGTGCTGATCACAGGTGGAGAGGCCCCGATCTACGACGACGCGCGCCACTACGCCAATCATGTCGCGTTATGGAACGCCTATGGCCCCACCGAGACCTGCATTTTTGTCTGCGCGGAACAGATCTCAGTGCAGCCCGATATCAGCCGCCCGCTCGCCGTGGGACGGCCCTTGGCAAATACTCGCATTTCCATTCGCCGCGAGAACGGCGACGCGGCGTCGCCGGGCGAAATGGGAGAAGTCTGGCTGGGCGGGATCGGGTTGGCGCGCGGGTATCTGAACAACCCCGAGTTGACCGCCCAACGATTCATCGAGACGGCGGAGGGGCGATTTTATCGTACGGGCGATCTGGGGCGTTGGACCGAAGATGGCCGCCTGGAACTCGGGGGACGCATCGATGACCAGATCAAATTGCACGGGCAGCGTGTGGAATTGGGTGAGATCGAACAGGCTCTGCGATCCCATGCTGCCGTAGAAGACGCGGTCGCGCTGGTGGAAGCGGCTGCAGAGCAGACAAAAGTCTTGCGGGCATTCGTCCGGTTGCGACCTGGGGCCGAGATGCCCGCCCAGGATGAATGGCGCGGCCATCTCGGAGGCTGTCTGCCAACGTACATGGTTCCGGCTTCGGTGACTTCCGTTGAGGCGATCCCTTTGACCTTCGCCGGAAAGATCGACCGGGATGCGTTGCTACTTCTTCCCAGGGAGCAGAACGATAGCGACAGAAAAACCCCGCCGCGCGGCGAGATGGAAATGCGGATCGCCGCCGTGTGGGAGGACCTGTTGCAGAATGTGCGCACAACCGGCTCGCCGAGCAAAGAGATTTTGGCGAGCGGCATGGCGCGCGGGATTTCGCGTGATGACAATTTCTTCGCCTTGGGCGGCAACAGTCTGCTGGCCGTCACTATGGCCCACCGGCTCTCGATCGAATTGGACAGGCCGGTTCCGGCGCGAGAGCTTTTCGCCGGGCCGACTCTGGCCGCCTTCGCCCAGCGAATTAAGCTGCTGAGTAGCGCTCCCGCTGCGATTGCGGTCAGTAGCGATCTGGCGACCGAAGGGCAAATGGAATTCTGGGTGGCCGAAAGGGCCGGGCTCGATACCCGCACGTTCACAATCCCACTGCTATGTGCCGTCGAGCGCGGGATGCCATCCGGAAACTCCTTGAACAGAGTTGGACGGAACGAAGACCACTGGAACAGAGCATGGGCGGCGCTGGTGGCGCGGCACGAAGCCTTGCGGACATGGTTCCACGAAGATGAGGAAGGCCGGCTGCGCCGCGGAGTAGTGCCGGGGCTGACTGCGCAGCTCGAAACCGCGACTCAACTTAATCGGTCCGCCGCTCGGGCCTTTGTCAGGCAGCGCCAGAGCGAGGCCTTCGCAATGGGGACGCCGCTACTGTGGCGGGCGGGACTGGTCGAGGTGGAAGACTCCGGTGAACAGCTGTTCTGGCTCGCCTTGCATCACTCCGTCGGCGACGGACGATCCCTCGGAATCATTGTCGACGAACTCGGAGCCCTGCTGCGGAAGGAGCAACTTCCTCCGCTGGTTTGCGATTTCGGAGAGTCGGCTCACCGGGAAGAAACGTACCTCGCCGGAGCGGCGTGCTCCGCCGACGCCCGCTATTGGCGCGACCTTCTCGCGGGTGAACCCGATCAGGCCTTTGCCGAAGTGCCGCTGGATTTCACGCGCTCCATTACCACGAAACCCGGAAACCACCGTTTCGAAGCGCATCTCGACGCCAACATCGCCGAGGGGTTGCGCGCCCTCGCACGGCAGCATGAGGCAAGTCTGCATGCGACGATGCTCACCTTGCTGGCGCTGGAAGCACGAAGGCGCATCGGTCGCGAAAGTGTGATCGTTGGCGCCACCGCGTCGACTAGAGACAGCGCCGTCGAAGCCAACGTGGTTGGCTATTACGTCAACATGCTGCCCATCGCATGGCACATACCACGCGACGCCGCTTTCGGCGCCGCACTGCGAGAGACCCAGACATCCTTGGCTGCGGGGTTGCAGCATGCGCGCTATCCGTTCGCTCGCATGTATCGCGATTTTTGGAATGAACGCCCGCAAGATCGCAACCCCGCGCGCTATCCGCTATTTGACTTGGCGGTCACGGAGAATCCGAAATCCGGTCCGGCTTTGCCCGTGGCATCCTCGTCACTTCGCCTCGTGCCAATTTCCGGTCTCGCGTACGAACTTACGGGGGCTTCGCCCGGCGAGGATATGGTTCTGATCCACGAAACGCTGGCCGATGGTGGGCTGCTTTTACAGTGGAATGTTAATGCCGCTCTCTATACCGAGGAAACGGCGAGGTCCTGGTTTGACTCGCTGCGCGGGTGGGCGGAATGGCTGGCGGGTAATCCCGAGCGAGCGCACAATCCGTTGCCTGCCCTGCTACCGTATGAGGCAGCGCTGCTCGAAGTCTGGGAGCACGGTGCGAAAGTGGCGCGGCCATCGCTGCGATTGCACGAGTTATTCGAGCACGCCCTGAACGGCGACGACAAACAAGGAGATCGCGCCGCTATCATCACGCAAACTCGCACGGTGACTTATGCGGCTCTGGAGCGGGAAGCTAACGTCATCGCCCATTGTCTTCTGTTGCAGGGCATTGTTCCCGGCAACGTCATCGGAGTTATAACAGGGCGCTCCGCCAATCTTCCGGCAGCGATCCTTGGCATCTGGAAAGCTGGTGCGACCTATCTGCCGCTGTCCGCCGATTTGCCGCACGATAGGTTGACCTTCATGGCGCGCGATGCTGGAATCGCGCACTTAATCGTGCTGGATGGACTGGCTGTGCCGGGCGCATTGCCGTCGGCGATGCGCCCGGAAGAATTGGGGGCGGAATTCCGTTGCTCCCACGACCATCGTCCGCCACCCTGTGCAGGGGCACGAGACGCGGCGTACATCATCTATACGTCGGGTTCCACAGGCCGGCCTAAGGGCACGGTGATCGGCCATGACGCCTACGTCAACTCGCTGCTTGGCGTGGGCGAAGCCTATGGCTTGACGCGGGATGACCGCACCCTGATATTCGCGTCGCCTTCCTTCGATGTTTCGCTATCGGATATAGGATTACCCCTGGCGTTTGGCGCGGCGGTGTGCCCGGTTCCCTATGACGTCCTCAGTTCGCCGAACCGCTTTCGAGCTTTCCTGTCCGAAGTCAAAGTCACAGTAGCGGACATCACCCCAACTTATCTGCGACTTTTTGAGGGGGCGATGCTGCCATCGCTGCGAATTCTGGTAACCGGCGGCGAGGCGCCGTTTGCCGCAGACATAGAGACATACGCCGGCCGCCTCGCATACTTCAACGCCTACGGTCCCACTGAGAACGCTATCACTAGCACGTTGGGCCGATTGCGTCCCGGCAGCCGCAGTTTTTTCTCGGGTGGCCGTCCGCTACCGAACACCAGCGTTCATATCTGCGACGCGGAGGGAAACCGGGCAGTCCCTGGGATGACAGGAGAATTGTGGCTTGGCGGTATGGGTCTAGCCCGCGGTTATGTGGGACGCCCTGACCTGACTTCCGCCGCTTTTCTGGACACGGCCTGGGGCCGACGTTACCCGTCCGGCGATCTAGGCCGCTGGCACGCCAACGGCGAGATCGAGATTCTGGGACGCGTCGACGATCAGGTGAAGGTGAACGGCATTCGCGTTGAGTTGGGCGAGATCGAACACGTCCTAAGCGGCCATCCCGATATTGCGCAGGCAGTGGCCCTTCTCGATGGCGATAACGGCAAGCACAGCTTGTGGGCCTTCGTTCGTCCGTTGCAGGGGATGGAATCGCCAACGCAAGACGGGTGGCGCGAGTATCTGGCCGGTCGCCTGCCGGCGTATATGATCCCATCCGCGGTGATTGCCGTTGGCGAGATTCCCTTGTCGAATTCCGGCAAAGTGGATAAAGCAGCTTTGATGGCGAGGTTGCCGGAACGGTCTTCACTCGGTAACGGTTCTGAACCACAAGCTGGCTTGGAAGCGGAGATCGCACGATTGTGGAGCGAGCTGCTGGGCCAAGCTTCAATTCGCCGCGATGACGACTTTTTCTCGCTCGGTGGTCACAGTCTGCTGGCGATTGCCGTGGCATATCGCATCGAGCAGATGCTTGGCTATCCTGTCCCCGCTCGTGAACTATTCGCAGAACCCACTCTGCGCGGCTTCGCTCAACGCGTCAGTCGACTGAGCACAACGGTTTCACGGGAAAACTTTTCTTCAGATCGGGCGACGGAGGGTCAACGCGAATTCTGGGTGGCAGAACAGGCAGGTCTCGACACCCGCGGCTTCAACATTTGCCTAATTCTGCCCCTATGCGGAGAAGTTTCACCCGCAGCGCAATGGCAGTCCGCGTGGGCCGAGTTGGCGATGCGGCACGATGCGCTGCGCACGTACTTCCAAGAAGACGGAAATGGAGTGCTGCGACGATCCGTTCGATCGGAGTTCTCCGGCGATTTTGAGATCTCCACGCAGCTGGATATGCCAACCACTTTGGCGAATATCCGGGAACGTCAGTCCACGCCTTTCATAATGGAAAATCCTCCCTTGTGGCGTGCAGGACTGGCGCATGTGCTCGACACAAATCAGTTTGTCTTCTGGCTTGTCCTTCACCATTCGATTGGAGACGGTGTTTCGCTCGGCGTGCTGGCAGACGAACTTTCCACGCTGCTTGAAGGCGGAACTGTGCCCCCGGTGGCCGGTTATTTCGATCAGTCAGCCGGCCGGGAGGAGCGCTATCTGACTGGTCACGCTTGCGAGGATGACGCGCGGTATTGGCGGACGATGTTAGGCAATATGCTGGGCAACTTTGGCAGCGCCTCGTCCGACACTCCGCAGCCGTTCGACGAATGGCCGTTGGATTTTCCCCGCCCTCTCAGCCGCACAGCGCGTAATGCCAAGGGATCACACTGCTTCCGCGTCCATTTGGATGTTGCGACCGCAGCCGGTCTTCGCGAGCTTGCGCAGAAGAACGGAGCCAGCCTGCACTCGCTGATGCTGACGATCATGGCACTGGAAGTGCGCAGGCGGACCGGCCGTCCTGAGTTCCTGATCGGCACTGCGGCTTCGATGCGCGACTCGGTCAAAGAGGCGCGAATTGTCGGCTACTACGTCAACTTGCTGCCGCTGCCGTGCAGGGTGTGCCGGGCTGAGTCTGTTGAACAGGCACTGCGAAACATGCAGCGGAGTCTGGCGGAGGGATTGGAGCATTCGCGCTATCCGTTCGCCCGCATGTATTCGGATTTCCGCGAGGCAAACGCTGCGGCGCCGCATCCGGCGCGTTATCCCCTATGCGACCTCGCAGTCACGGAAAACCCAGCGGCTGCGGCTAAGAACTTCCCCGGCACCTCCCAGAAAATTGGCTATGACCTTCGCGCGAATGCGCCGGCTCAGGATATGGTCCTGGTGCATGAAGGACAACCCGACGGCAGCCTGGTTCTGCAGTGGTACGTTAATGCCGCCATCTATGAAAAAGAAACGGCTGGGGGCTGGATCGACTCGTTGGCGGGATGGGCGCGCTTTCTGGCCTGTAGTGAACGGCTGTCGGACTCTCCCTTGCCCGACTTACTGCCCGAAGAGAAGAAGTTACTCGCTGGCTGGGAACACGGGCCCTCTTTGCCGAGTCCGGCGCCAAGTTTTCTAGCCTTGTTCGAGCGCTGGGCCCGGAGTCAGCCGGATCGTCCGGCGCTGGTCTCCGAACGAGGAATGCAGAGCTATACCGAGCTGGATGCCAGATCGAATGCATTGGCCCATGCGCTGCTGTCCCGTGGAGTAACACGACAAAAAGTGGTTGGAGTATTAACCAGACGCTCGGTTGCCCTGCCCGAGATTGTGCTGGCGATCTGGAAGGCGGGCAGCTGTTATCTTCCCTTGGCCGATGATCTGCCCGCCGACCGTCTGGCCTTCATTGCTCGCGATGCCGGAATTCAGCATCTGGTGATCCTCGACGGTCTTGAACTACCACCAGCGCTGGCCGGGATTGGCTGTCTGGTTTTC
>JBAVYO010000087.1:0-10369 GCA_049698855.1 Terriglobales bacterium | reverse complement strand
AGCCACTTCTCCGCGTGTAGGGGAGCAGCCGCGCGAATGCGATCAAACGCTGCGTAGGCATCCGCTTCGGCGGGTGCTGCGAGGCTAACGCGATAGGCCATATTTGGCCCGCATCTCGTCCAACACTTGAGTGGCAGGTTTCGTTTCGCCGCGTTCGGCGCTCGCCATTCCCTCTTGAATTGCCGCCAGGGTTTCCATGTGGTGCAAGCGATCCTGCATTAATTGGTAGCTGGCCGCGTCTTGCACAACGACTTCCGCTTTGCCGTTCACGGTGAGCACTTCCGGGGCTTGCGTCTTCTTTAGTCGCTTGACGTGCGCCTTGTGGTTGCGCAGGAAATCGGTCAAGGAGTGGATTTCACGGGTATCGAGCATGAGATGCCTCCCGGAGTATTATCTGATAATTATATGTTGCCATAGCGACGGCGAAAGTCAATATAATACTTTAAGTCAATGCCCCGCCGAAACCATGGTTGACCGGTTCTACCCCATGTCGTTTCGTGCACGAAGGCTGGGTTATCATTAGAACGATGGCAAGCCCCCACCCATTCCAGACCGACGATCCGCGTCTCCTTCCGATCAAGGACAAAGTCCTCGCCGGCGAGCGCCTGAACGATTCCGACGCGCTCACCCTCTACGGCACCGGCGACATCCTTGCCGTCGGCTGGCTGGCGAATCTGGTGCGCGAGCGCATGCATGGCGACAAGGCGTACTTCAACGTCAATCGCCATATCAATCCGACGAACGTGTGCATTGCCGCGTGCCGGTTGTGCGCGTTTGGGCGCAAGAAAGACGCTCCGGGCGCATACACGATGGCGCTCGAAGAAGCGTTTCAGATTGCGTCCACGGGCTACACAGAGGCGATCACGGAGTTTCACATCGTTGGCGGGCTACATCCCGATCTGCCGTTTCAATATTTTCTCGATCTTGTTTCCGGGCTGAAAGAACGCTTTCCGCAGGTGCACATGAAGGCGTTCACCATGGTCGAAGTAGCGTATCTGGCAAAGCGGTCGAAGCTTTCGATTCGCGAGACGCTCGTCAAGATGAAAGAAGCGGGCGTGGATTCGCTGCCCGGCGGAGGCGCGGAGATTTTTGCCGACCGCGTGCGGCACATCATTTGCGATCACAAGATTGACGGCGACGACTGGCTGAACACGGCTCGCATGGCGCATGAGATCGGATTGAAGTCGAATGCGACCATGCTCTACGGGCACATCGAGAACGACGAAGACCGCGTGGATCATCTGCTGAAGCTGCGTGCGCTGCAGGATGAGACGCACGGCTTCCAGACATTTATTCCGCTGGCGTTTCATCCCGCGAATACGCCGCTCGAACATCTGCCGACGACGACCGGCATGCTCGATATCAAGCAGATTGCGGTGAGCCGGCTGGTGCTCGATAATTTCCCGCATGTCAAGTCCTACTGGCAGATGATGACGCCAAAGATCGCGCAGATTTCGCTGCGTTTTGGAGCGGACGATATCGACGGGACTGTTGTCGAGGAAAAGATTTATCACGATGCGGGAGCGACCACACCGCAAGGCCTGCGGCGGCATGATTTCATACGGCTGATCAAGGAAGCCGGGCGCGAGCCGGTGGAGCGCGACACCCTTTATCGGCCGGTGACGCGGACGGAAACTTCGTTTACGGTGTCGGTGTAAGTTAGAAAGCGCAGAAGAAACCCACTACTAAAGGTCGCCCGGCATGTCGAACGGTCTGGTTTTCGTGGCGGCGATATTGCTGTTGGTCACCTCCGTCGTGCATTCGGTGCTGGGGGAACAGCGGTTGATTGGCCCTCTGCTGGCGCGTCGAGACGGCATTCTTGCCAACGAACTTGCCCGCTTCATACTTCGTCTGGCATGGCATATAACCAGCCTTACCTGGTTGGTGCTGGCCTTGATTCTGGTGCAGTTGGTTCGGAATCCATCCACGGCAAGGTTTTGGGCACTGGCGGCAACGGGCGTGGCCTTTACCGGTATCGGACTCTACGACGCGGTGGCCAGTCGAGGCCGTCATGTCGGATGGCCGTTGCTCGCCGGGATCGGGATTGCTTCGCTCTTAGCGCTCTGGTGGTGAATGGCGCGTCTGTGGAAGGAAACTGCGTTTGCAGTATCCCTGTAAGTTCTTTCTTGGATAGCTTTCATTTTTTAGCCCTGATCCTCATTTCCCTCACAAAATAGTTATGCTAACTCCGCTAATTGAAGTAACATCTCTGTTCGCGGAGTTGGTATGAGATTCGTCAAAATCTGCTTCGCCCTCGGGCTTCTTATTGCCTGCGCGCCGCTTGGTTTTGCGGGTGATGCGACGTGGGTGGAGGTGCGGTCGCCGAATTTTTCGGTGATTACCGATGCCGGTGACAAAAAGGGACGCGACGCGGCGCTGCATTTTGAGCAGATGCGGTCGGTGTTCGGAGCCTTGATGACCAAGGCGCACATAAGTCTGCCGGTGCCGCTACAGATTGTCGCCTTCAAATCGTCCAGGGAAATGCGGCAGATGGCGCCGATTTTCAATGGGAAAGCTACCGAGGATGCGGGATTATTCCAGGGCGGCACCGATCGCAGTTTCATCTTACTCGATATGTCGGTCGAGAATCCCTGGTCGGTGGTCTTCCACGAATATGCGCACCAATTGATGAACGGGAATATGTCCAAACGCACGGACCCGTGGTTCGAAGAGGGCTTCGCGGAGTATTTTGCGAGTATTGAAGTCGACAGCAAACAAGCCAGCGTCGGCAAGATTCCCGAGGATACTTATCGCATCCTGCAAGGCGAAGGAATGATGCACGTCGCCGATCTATTTCGCGTGCAACAGTATTCGAAGACTTACAACGAGAGCGGAAGCCACCGTAACGTGTTTTACGCGGAGTCGAGCCTGGTGGTCCATTATTTTTATGACAATCGCCTGATCCCGAAGCTCGCAGATTATTTTGCGTTGCGCATTGAAGATAAGAAACCGGTCGAGCAAGCTTTCCTAAAGGCTTTTGGGATGACGCCGGAGCAGTTCGATAAAGTTCTTCGAAGTTACTTGAGCAGCGGCAAGTTCAAGTACTATCCGATTCCGACGCCGGCGAACATTGTAGCCGCACAATTCACGGTAACGCCGGTAAGCAGCGCCGATGCGCGCGCTCTTCTCGCCGATATCCATGCACATAGTCCGGACTATAAGGACAACGCGCCGGCCGAATTTCAGGATGTCCTCAAAACCGACCCGGAGAACGTTGCCGCCTTGCGGGGAGCGGGCTTTGCTTATCTGCAAGAGAAGGACTATGAGCACGCAACCGAGTATCTGCGGCGCGCGGCGCAACTCGACAGCAAAGATGGGCGCGTCCACTTTTATTACGCAATGGTGTTAAACCAGCAGGGTTCATTGAATGCGGCGAAATCGGCTGAAATCAAGAAGGAGTTGGAAACTTCGATCGCACTCGATCCAAGTCTGGCCGACGCCTACTCGCTGCTGGGGTTCACGCAGGCATTTTCGGGCGAGCCTGAAAAAGGGATCGCGAGCATGAAAAAGGCGCTCGAGCTATCTCCGCGCAATGAATCCTACTTGTTTAACCTGGCCAGCATCTGCTTAGCGAATCGTCGAGTAGACGACGCGATTGCTATCCTGCAAAGGCTGGCAGGCAGCGCAGATCCGGAGGTTGCCACGCGGGCCAATCAGAGTCTGGAGCAGGCGCTCACTTACAAGAAACAGATGGACGATTTTCAAACTCGGGTTGAAAAACAAGCCAGAGCCCGCCAGAACGAGTCGCAGCCATCATCGCCAGAAGCAGTGCAGGAATCGGCGCCGGCCGCAATGCATTTCATCAAAGGCAAGCTCGTCTCGATAGATTGTTCCGGAGCGCCGCAGGCCGTGCTGACGATCGCATGGGCCGCGAAATCCATGAAATTCCACGTACACGACAGCGCACATCTGGTGCTGATCGGAGCGGACGACTTTTCATGTAACTGGACCAATAAGAAAGTCGCGGTCAACTACCGTGAACGTTCCGACGGCGATGGCGATATTGTGTCACTCGAAGTGCAGTAGGGTCGAAATGCGGTAAAAATGATATCCGGAACTTTAGACACTCACGGGAATCTAACGATCATGGCAAAAGAGCAAACGGCGATTTTCGGCGGCGGTTGTTTTTGGTGCATAGAGGCAGTCTTTCAACGGCTGGCAGGCGTCAGCCAAGTGGAGTCGGGTTACATGGGTGGGCACGTCGACGATCCCAGCTATAAGGATGTATGCGGCGGCGATACGGGGCATGTGGAGGTGGTCCGGATTACCTTCGATCCGGATGCGATCAGTTACCGCGAGTTGTTAGACGTGTTTTTTTCGGTGCATGACCCGACTCAGCTGAACCGGCAGGGCAACGACGCGGGCGAGCAATATCGCTCCGTGATTTTCTATACCGAGGAAGAGCAGCAGCGGATTGCAGAAGACGTGATCGCCGAGATGACGGCAGGGAAGGAATTCTCCGAGCCGATTATGACGGCGGTCGAACCAGCGTCGAAATTCTACGTGGCCGAGAGCTACCATCAAAATTATTTCAACGAGAACTCGCGGCAACCTTATTGCATGTTTGTGATCTCGCCCAAGCTGGCAAAGCTGGAACAAAAATTTGCGGAGAAGTTGCGGGCGTAGGGTTGCCGTCTAGTGGCGTTCTTCCAGCAGCAGGCGGCGCAGCGTGCGCAGATCGTTTAGCTCGCGGTTGCCGCTGCGCAGATGATGCTCCAGTTTTTCCATTTTGAATTGAACCAAGCGGAGCGCCTCGACTCGCCGATGCAACGCGTTCTGTTCCGCGGTGGCGGTATCCGCCGCGATGTCGTTCCGTGCTTCGACAATCGCTTCCAGCAACAGACGAAGGTAGTCCTGCGCGTTCTCAATGCTGTCGAATGGAGTCTCGGGGCGGTTGCCAGTGGAAGCCATAGAGAGCACGCACTGAACTTGCGATGGATGAACCCCGCCAGAAAACGGGGAATTAATGGCGGAGAGGGTGGGATTTGAACCCACGATACCCGTTAAGGTATGTCCGCTTTCGAGGCGGATCGTTTCAACCGCTCACGCACCTCTCCGGAGAAACAGTTGCCAGTTACCAGTAATCCGTTGCCAGTATCCAGTTGCCAGTAAAAGCCGAGCCGGCGCAGTCAAATCAGCGCCGCCGACCGCAATTGAAAGCTCCCGAACGATCGACGACTAACGACGCTTTCTAAAAAACTCCTGCACGATCTCTGCTGACTTGCCAGCCAAAACTCCTCCGCGCACTTCCATCCGGTGATTCAACGCAGGATGGTTGATCACCTGCAGCACCGAGTGAACGGCTCCTGCCTTGGGATCGTCCGCACCGTACACCAATCGGCGGATGCGCGCGTGGACCAGCGCTCCCGCACACATGGCGCACGGTTCAATTGTAGCAAACAGTTCGCACTCGCTTAGGCGGTGATTCCCCAGGTTCTTCCCGGCCTCGCGCAGCGCGACGATTTCGGCATGGGCGGTGGGATCGTTCTCGCTCAGATTGCGATTGCTCCCATGTCCCACCACCCTGCCTTCAAACACAACCACGGCGCCAACCGGGACTTCGCCGGCTTCGAGCGCGCGCTGAGCGGCTCGAAGCGCTTCTTCCATCCAGAGTTCGTCCGCGCTGAATTGGGGTGGGGCAAGCAATCGGGATTCACCAAATGTAAGTCTAAATCGACCGGCAAGCTGGGCTTCGCCGGCTCGGAGAAGAGTGTATGCGATCCATGGCCCGAATGGGGGATGAGCTGTTGAGGTTGGCCTACGCAAGGGAACTTCTATGCATTCCGATGCACTCCGGCCGTGAAAACGCCCGTCCAGCAAGGGCTTTCGCCGCAGACTGAGATGCAACATAACGCTAGCCTTATCTGTCGTATATCGACAATTAATGAAGCAATACGCGATGGCAGGGGATTTGCACCTTCGGCAGTACAGGCAGGGCGCGCGCGATGGCACGTGTGGGCAGCGCTCGGCCGGGAGGGTTGTACAGTGAAGAAAATTGTGAAGGTTCTGGCTGTGATGGGGGTTGCTGGGTGTTTGGCAACGGCGGCGCTCGGACAAGCGGCTTTCAACATTGTGAGAGTGGCGAACTCCCAAGGCAACACTTCGACGGCAATTAACAATGCAGGAGACGTTATCGTCGACGTGCAGACTCCGACGACCGTTAACGTGTCGTTGTGGAACCGTTTGGCCGGTCAAACCACTTTGGGCATGACGGGCGGTCACAACAGCGGTGTGGCCCTCAATTCGGGGAACGACGTTGCAGGAGTGGGCCAACTGGGAAGTTCCAGCGATCTGCAAGCTTTCTTGTGGGATTCGAATGGCGGCACGCAATGGCTGGGGACCCTCGGCGGCTCCGAGAGCGCTGCCAGCGGAGTGAACGCAAGCCGCGAAGTGGTGGGCATGTCGTACACGGCGGCAAACCTGCAGCATGCGTTCCTGTGGACCGAGAGCGGTGGCATGACGGACCTGACGCCGAGCTTGACCAGCGCAGGCGGCGCAACGGCCATGGGCATCAATGATTCTGGCGAAGTGGTTGGCTACTACTATCCCAATGGAGCCACGAACGTCCTCGGTTTCAACTGGACGCAGGCGAATGGGTTTCAAAGTTTTGGCGTTCCCGGAACACTGGCCATGGCGGTGAATGACTCGGGCACAATCGTGGGCCGAACCATCACGTCCAATGGAGATAAGCACGCATTCTCCTGGACAGAATCTGGTGGCATGGTTGATCTGGGCACGCTGGGTGGCGACATGAGTACGGCGCTCGCGATCAATAACAAGGGATGGATTGTTGGCACGTCGCTGACGACATTCAGCAAAAACGTGCTGAATGGCTTTTTGTGGACGCCTTCGGGAGGAATGCAGAGCTTCGTGACCCTGGCCAAATTGTGGAGAGGAACGCAGCCCTACTCCATGCAGGTGAACGACTATGGCGACATCGCCTTGACCACAACGACGCAACTGATCATTCTGATGCCGCACATGACGCCGTCCGTCACTTCTTCGGCGAATCCCGCAGTCGCGGGTCAGGCGGTCACACTCACCGTTACAGTGAGCTCGATCGCCGGGCCTCCGCCCGATGGAGAAACGCTGGAATTTCGCGTCGGCGGCAAGCAAGTGGGAACTGGAACCCTTAACAACGGTGTTGCGCAGTGCACGATCACGGGGCTGACCCACGGTTCGCATAGAGTGGAGGTCGTCTACAACGGGGATGCTTATTATCTGTCGTTTGCCAACTCGTCTCTAGTGCAGGTCGTGAATTAGGACTTCGGCAAACCGCGGTGCGCTCGCGCCGCGGTTTTGCTGTGATTGCACTCACAAATCGACCCAGCCCGAGAGTGGTATCCTATGCGGGTTATGGGAATGACCGAAATCCTGCGCAAAGTGTTCCTGGTCGACCTGATCCAGGGGCTTGGTGTGACCTTCCGCTATCAGCATCCCAAGGAGATTTATACCGAGCAGTATCCGTTCGAGCGGCCGATGGTTGCCGAGCGATACCGCGGAGCGCCGCGCCTCAACGTCAATCCCGATACCAACGAGAGCCTCTGCATTTCCTGCGATCTGTGCGCTCTCGCTTGTCCCGAACACTTGATTGTGGTCACCAGCGAGCGCAATGAGAAGACGCGCCGAAAAGAACTCACCAACTTCACCTACGATCTGAGCCGCTGCATGTTCTGCGGATTGTGCGAAGATGCCTGTCCTACCGACGCGCTCGAACTCACGCAGGATTTCGAGTTGGCAAGCTACACGCGCGAAGGCATGATCTGGGACCGCCAGGCCCTGGAAAAAGGTCCGCTGCCAACTGTGTATGAGAAGTAGCTGTTGGCCTTTAGCCATTAGCTTTTGGCTCTTGGGCTTTTAGCTTTTCTGCTAGCTCCTGGCTTGCTTCCTGGTTCTTAACTCGCTATTTGCTGCTTGGTACTGGGGTACCCGCCGCCCTCTCACGATCAAGACCCAACATCAACATCAACGGCAGCGGGCGAGGGCGACCGCTCTACACGGGCGGCAGCGACAGGCCTTCTATACCCCACGCTATGTGGTGGACGGCGCCGGTGGGAGGCGGTCCGGAAAAACTGGTGGCCAGGATGGCGGAGTTGTTGGGCGCGAAGGCTAGTCCTACCAGGCCGTTGCCGGCGACTGCAAGGCTGGCTTTGCCTTGCGGCGTGATCTTCACAATGCCTCGTTTGCCGGCGAGCGACGCGGCTACATATAGATTGCCATCGATATCAAAGGCCATGCCTTGCGGGCGTCCCAGGCCTCGGTAGAAAACGGACACGCTGCCGTGTGGATCGACCTTGTAAACCGAGTCGAAGCTGGAGGTGGTAGGGCCGGTGACGAAGAGATCTCCGTGCGGGCCGATGGCGAGATGATAGGCGGAGATGCTGGGCTCGAGCGTGGCGAAGACGAAGATCTGGCGGTCGCGGGCGATTTTGAAGATGGTGCCGCTGCGGTCGCCGACGAAAAGATTTTCGTCGCGGTCGAAGGCGATGCCAGTGGCGACGCCCATGCCTTCGGCGTAGGTGGAGACGGCTCCATCGGGCGAAACCTGGTAGACGGCTTCGTCGTGGCGCGAGGAGACGTACATTTGGCCCCCGCGGTCAAAGGCGATGGCGGTGGCGTTCATCATGTCGTTTAGGAACGGAGAGGCTGTATGGTCGCGGCCGATTTTGAAAATGGCGACGGGAACTTTCTCGCCGCGCGAGCCGGAAAAAGTGACGAAGAGATTGCCGTCGCGGTCGAACGCGGGATTGGTGACGGGATGAAGATTGTCGGCGATGGGCGCGGCAACCTGAATGGTGTGGGCATTGCTGACGTGGCCGTTGGTGCCGATGACAATCGGTCCGGAAGCCGCGCCTTCGGGAACGCGGGCCACGACGAAATCGTCGGAACTGATGAGGACGGAGCCTTCGACGTCGCCGAAGCGCACGCTGGGGCGGCGGAATTCGGGCGGGCGAAGGTCCTTGCCGGTGATGCGGACCTCGCCACCGGGCAGAGCGCAAGCGGGTGTGATGGCCTCGATGTGAGGTTTGCCGTTAACCGTTTTCTTGCCCAGCAGTTTGTCGGAGAGGCTCATGGATTTCTTTCGGCGGAATTCACTTACGGTATTAGAAGTCCAAAGTGCAGCAAGAGATGCATGATTGCGAGCGCGTAGATTCCTGCGCCGAGATCGTCCACCACAATGCCGGTGCCTTCGGGGAGCCGCTCCAGCCGCCGGATTGGAAACGGCTTCAAAATATCGAAGACACGGAAAAGTATAAGGCCCGCGAGAAATGTTTTCCAAGCGAGAGGGACGGCGATGAGCGCGACAAGCTGTCCGGCGACTTCGTCGATAACGACAAATTGCGGGTCTTTCTTGCCGTAGGCGCGCGCGACACGCGTGGCAGCAGGAATGCCGATGAGCGTAACGGCTGCCGCGGCGATGATTGTGGCCAGCGTGCGGTGTGCGGGCGCGATTTGAGAGCTGACGGCGGCCCACAGGATCACGGTTGCGACGGAGCCCCAGGTGCCGGGACCGGGATGGAGGCGTCCGGCTCCGAAGAAGGTGGCGATTAGGGTGGACCAGAGCGGAGCGCGGGGACGAGACGCCCCCGAGACAGCCGGTGGGACGCCGGCGCTACCGTTCGGCGCGCTGGGGTTGCGGTCGCTTGTTGCGGGTTCAGATGTGTGCTTCACGGTCAATCGGTGTCGCCGTCATCATTCGGCCTCGCGGCCTCATCTGGCATGGTATCGGGGTCGTCTGCTTCGGTTACGGGAATCACGTACGCGCCGGTGGCCCATTTGCCTAGATCGATCGAGCGGCAGCGGTCGCTGCAAAAAGGGAAGTCGGAGTCGGAGTTCGTCACCGGCTTCTCGCAGATCGGGCAGCGGAGCTTGATGGTGCGTTTGCGGGGCATGAGAGAAATGCAGAAATAAGAAGTCAGATTGCAGAAGCAAAAACTGCTAGTTTCTGGGTGCTTTACTTCTTCAATCTCACTTCTAACTTCTTAGTTTAGATTATCTCAGCGACCAGATCGTAGTCGTGCGCTTCGGTGATTCGGCAGCGGTAGAATTCGCCTTCGCGCGGTGCGGAGCCGTTGGCATATTTCTCCGCGGGATAATCGTTCACGAATACTTTGCCGTCAATTTCCGGCGCGTGCATGGCGGTTCGGCCTTCGAGCAACAAGTCCGTTTCTTCGGACGTGCCGGTTAGCAAAAGGTCGATTTCGCGGCCGATTAGTTCTTTCTTTTTTGCACGGCTGATTTTTTTCTGAATCGACATCAGGCGCTTGCGGCGCGCCTCGATTTCGCGCGTGGGCAGCTTTTTATCGAGTGCGAAAGCGCCTGCGCCTTCCTGATCGGAATAAGAAAAAGTCCCCATCCAATCGAACTC
>JBAVYO010000086.1:0-10050 GCA_049698855.1 Terriglobales bacterium | reverse complement strand
TATTCGGTGTGCGGCACCACCTGATCCACGACATTATTCTTGATGTCGTAAATCGTAATGTCCTGCGCCAGCCCTCCGGTGTAACGCTTCCATTGGCGAAAATTGCGGAAGATCCGGTTGTACGCGACCTTCGTGCCGTCAGGCGAGTACGAGAGCAGACCTCCTTCGTCCATCGGCATGGGTTGCGGCAATCCCCCATCCACACTCACCATGAAAGGACGTTTGGTCCAGCCGTTCGAGGCGTCACGCCGCGAAAGAAAAACGACGCTCTTTCCATCCGGTGTCCAGCCGACGACTTCGTTTAAAATTCCCATGCGATCGCTGAGCGGCTCCGCCTGTCCTTGATAAAAAGTAAGTTGCTTGGGCTGGCCGCCATCGGAGGACATGACATAGACGTTAAAATTGCCGTCATACTGACCAGTAAATGCCAGCCATTTCCCGTCCGGCGAAAACTTCGGAAACAACTCGCGCCCCGGATCCGAAGTAACCCGCCGCGCGGTTCCACCGGCACTCGATGCCAGCCATAAGTCTCCGCCATACACGAATGCGATCTTGTCTTTGTGAATATCGGGAAATAGTAACAATCGGCCTTCCTGCGCCTCCTGGGCTGCGAGCAGGCAGGTGCATGCAAGAATCGCCAAAGCGAAGAAATTTCTTAGGTAAGTCATGGTGAGCTCCTGATTAAGGGACAGTCTTCTCGAAAGGAACTGCAAATGAGAAAGTCATGATGCGCAACCGGGGATTGTACCAGCTTGCACCGGCCGCACAGCAGGCAAACCAAAGATTATTTCTCGGCATGTCTCGCCCGGAATGCGCTCTCAGCGAACAGCTGGGTTGGCTGGAGGCCGAACTGCCTGCTGGCACGAACTCGCGGCGGTTAACACTTTGTCAAACGCTGTCTCTGTACGAAGCTTCGCCAGCAATGGGTCTGAAAGCAGGCCCGAATAGGCGCAGTAGTTCTGCTCTACGGCGCTCTCGAGCATGTGCAACGCCGCTTGCTTCTTGCCGCAAAACGCGAGAATCGCACCCTGGTAATACCAGAGTTCCGGGTCGGGATCGGTAGGCAGATTGGTTTCGTCCTCGTGCGCGATGCGGTCGAGTTCCGAAGCCGGCCGCAGTTGTAAGCAAGCTTCCAGCAGATCGCGATGATAACGCGGAGTGCTCGGCATGTGCTTGACGGCCTCGCGTGCTTCCGCGACTTTTCCTTCACGCAGCAAAATCGACGGCGTCGCATAGGCAGCCCACTCCGAACCCGCATCCAACCGGACAAAATCCATGGCCCGGTCCGTTTTTCCAAGTTCGGCAAACGTCCACGCGCAGGAGCGGAAGGCATAGTTGCCGGGATCGAGCGCGACCGCCGTGTCACATTCACTCGCCGCCTGCTCCAGCAACCCCGCGTAGCGATAAACGTAACTCAGCGCGAAATGGGCCTGCGCGCTGTCGGGACGCCTTTTCACTAACTCCTGCGCGGCCAGGTAAGCTTTGCTCAGTTCGCCTCGCTCCACACGATTCGCAATCAGCTGGCTCGCAGCAACAATGCGGTTAGGATCGAGCGCGACCGCGCGCTCGCACGCCTGATTCGAACGCTGAAACATAGTCTCGCCGCCGTCGGAGTAATCCGCGTCGAAGTAGCAGCGCAGCCCGAGCTGCTCCCATGCTGGCGCATAGCTCGGATCCACCTGAACAACGTGCTCCAGCACCGCGATCGCGTCCTTATTGGGTCCGGGATCGTGCGGCAGCGCCAGACTGTGCAAGTAAAGGTCGTACGCTTCCGCATTCTTCGGCCGCGTCCCGGTATCGAGGAAGCCGCCTGCCGCTCCCAGCGCTGGCAGCAGTCCCTGCCGCATCTGGGCCGCAATCTGTGACTGCATGCCGATCAAGTCATCAGCTGGCGCAATGACGTTCGTTTGCCATAACAGCCGGTCGCCATTTACCTGGATGGCCTCGATCGTGATTCGTAGCTGATTCCCCTGTTTTAGAAAATGGCCCGCGATAACGTTCGCGACGTGCACATCGAGTCCCGCCTTTTGCGGATCGACATCGTTGCCGGCAAATTTTCTTGTAATCGCCGAGGGACGAACATCCAGACTGCGCGTGTACGTCAGCGTGTTCGCGATTTCATCGGAAAGTGCGAAACGCAGAAAATCGACGCTGATATCGCCGTTAATATTCTGCAACGGAAGCACGGCAATTGTGTTCTTCGCCGCCCCGCCGGCAATTGCGCCCCTGTATTTGAACCACCACGCCCCCACCGCAATCAACACTGTGAGCAGCAACGCGCAGACGCCGACCAACACATAAGTCGACCACTTGGTGCTCGCCTGAAATGTGCTGGTCGCAATGCGATATGGCAAAGCCCTGCGTATGCGCGCACTTTTGTTGCCCCCAGACTCCGATTCCTTACGAAGCGATTGCAAATCCCCCTTCATCGCCAGCGCGGTCGGATAGCGATGCCCACGCTCCTTCTCCATCGCGCGGCCGATAATGCCTTCCAGGTCCGGAGGCAACTTGGGATTGAGTTGTAGCGGCGCGACTGGTTTGTGATTCAGCACAGCATCGAGCGAAGTAATGATGTTGCCCGTGGCAAATGGCTTTTTGCCGGTCGCCATTTCGTAGAGCACCACTCCCAGCGAAAACAAATCGCAGCGCGGATCCAATTCCTCGCCCCGCGCCTGCTCGGGAGCCATGTAAATCGCGGTCCCCGGAATCACGCCCATCGCAGTCAGCGAATCTTCCAGCGCGGCCTCGCTGGAGTTCGGATCGTGCACCATCTTCGCCAGGCCAAAATCGAGGATCTTCGTCTGCCCGTTCTGCGCGACAAAAATATTGGCCGGTTTGATGTCGCGATGAATGATTCCCTTGGCGTGCGAGGCGGCCAGCGCGTCGGCCACCTGAGTTCCTATGTCGAGAATCTCGTCGACTTCCATCCGCCGGGTACGGAGAAGGTCTTTCAGGCTGCTGCCTTCAAGCTTCTCCATGACAATGAACGGATGGCCGCCGTTGTCTTCGATGTCGTGAATGGTGCAGATTCCGGGATGGTTGAGCTGCGAGGCGGCCCGGGCTTCTCGCATGAAACGATCCAGGGACTTGCCGTCCTTGGCCATTTCCTCGGGAATGAACTTCAGGGCAACGCGGCGCGTCAGACGCGTGTCTTCGGCCTCATAAACTTCGCCCATGCCCCCACCGCCCAGCTTTCCAAGAATGCGGTAGTGGGAGACTGTCTGGCCGATCATGCCGAAGGCCTCAGGGCCGTCGTAGTTAATGTTAGGACGCTGCCGCCGTCGGGGTCAACTTAGCATCGCTTTTCATGAACAGAGCTTCGCCGGCCAAAAGCACCGCTTTGCGTTAACTTCTGCAATCGAACTTCTGCCTTCTGCAATCCCTAGTGAATCGTCTTCGTCTTGCGCGACATGTAGTCCATCAGCAGATACTGCCCCAGTGTATAAGGAGTCGTGAAGTATGCTTTGCCGCGGCACATCTGCGTCACTTTTTGCACGAACTGCACCAGACCATAATCCGAAGCCAGCATGAACGTATTGATCAGCACTCCCGCGCGCTTGCACTTCGAGACTTCTTCGAGCGTCTCACTCACCACCAAGGGATCGAGCCCGAAAGCATTCTTGTAAATGCGGCCGTCTTCAAGAGTCAGCGCGCTCGGCTTGCCGTCGGTGATCATAACGATCTGCTTCATGTCTTTGCGCTGGCGTTGCAGCAGGCGTTGCGCCATGCGCAGGCCTTCGCGAGTATTCGTGTAATAAGGACCGACCTTCACCCGCGCCAACTGCGAGAGCGGAACTTCCTCGGCCGAATCGTGGAAGAGCACGAGCGAAAGCGAGTCTCCGGGATACTGCGTGCGAATCAGATGCGAGAGCGCCATCGCAACTTTCTTCGCCGGCGTAAAACGATCTTCGCCATACAGGATCATTGAATGCGAGCAGTCCAGCATCAGCACTGTCGCGCACGACGACTGGTACTCGCACTGATGCACTTGCAGGTCGTTGTATTCGAGATTCAGCGGCAACCCAAGGCCCTCGCGCTGGATCGCGCTCGATAGCGTCGCCGTGATGTCGAGGTTCAGTGTGTCGCCAAACTCATATTGTTTCGACGCGCCGCTCGCTTCGATGCCGGTCGCCATGTCACGCGTGTCATGACGCCCGAAGCTCGACTTACCTAGCGACCCCAGCAAATCTCGCAGCGCTTTGAACCCGAGAAAGTCGAGACTCTTGTCGGTGACTTCAAACCGCGCTTGCTGCTGCGCATCTCCGACTTGGCCGCTCACGTTCGATTGCTTCGCCGGATCGTGCGGCGGGTCGATTGAGATGTAGTCTTCCTGCTGCATGCGCTCAATCAGCTTCTCGATCAGCTCTTCCAGTTGGCCGTCCATCTGCATTTCCTGCAGGCGTTCGCGCATGTTTTCGTCGAACATCTCGCTATCCAGCAGAGCCTGCTCGATAGCGCGCCGCAAGTCGTCGAGCGTCTGCTCGCCATCCTGCATTTCGTACCAGAAATTCTCATTGAACCCACTTTGCAGCAGATAGTCGGAGAGCGCGCCGAGCAAATCTTCCATGCTCATCTCGCCCGCCGGGTCGGGTACGTATTTGCTGTAGCGGATGCGTTTCATGAAACAGGTCTCAGGTCTTAGGTATCAGGTCTAAGGCCTAGAATTGGAAGCAGCAGCAAAGGAAAGTCGCTTCCCGTTTTTCCCCTGATACCTGACACCTGAGAACTTAATTAAAACTCCTCTTCCTCCCAAACCCCGGTTCTTCTCTTTCGAACACAGGCTTGTCGGATACTTTCGGCGACTTCTCGCCCGCTGTGAAAACGCGCTCTTCATTACGCCCGATTTTCTTGTGCGCGTGCAGCCCTTCGAGGATGAATTCTGCTGCCGATACCTGCATCTCGGGACTATCCTTCGGACCGACGTTCAGCTTCGTCATCTTCTCCATGAGACCTTGTATCTGCCGCAGCCCTGCGAGCACTTCACCGGCGCCCGCGTTGTCGCTCAACTGAATCTCTCCGCCCAGATCGAACCACTGCACAATCTGATTCATATTCACGCCTTGCAGATGTGTGTCGTACGTCTTGGCAATGGCGGCACGGATCAGTTCGCGTCCTACGTGGTCCGCACCCTTCATCTCGCCTTCGTATTCCAGTTCGAGTTTGCCCGTGATCGCGGGCAGCGCCGCATAGATATCGCTGATGCGCGGAACCACAGTATTCTCCTGATGAGTCAGCGCGCGCCGCTCGGCATTCGACACAACATTCTCCATTGCCGAAATCGGCAACCGCTGACTTACGCCCGAGCGCTTATCCACTTTCTTGTCTTCTCGCGCCATGAATGCGATCCGCTCAATCACTTCCTGTACATACTTCGGAATGCTGAGCCGTGTGCCTTCGCGCCCGTTCACGCGATTGAGCCACGCTTCCTGCGCGGTGATCGCAATTCCCTCCTCCACCGTCGCGGGATAATGCGTGCGAATCTCCGACCCGATGCGGTCTTTCAGCGGGGTAATAATTTTGCCGCGCGCCGTGTAGTCCTCGGGGTTGGCGCTGAACACAATCGCCAGGTCAAGCGCCAATCGGATCGGGTAGCCCTTAATCTGAACGTCGCCTTCCTGCATGATGTTGAACAAACCCACCTGAATTTTCCCGGCTAGGTCCGGGAGCTCGTTAATTGCAAAGATCCCGCGATTGGCGCGGGGAAGAAGGCCGTAGTGAACAGTGAATTCGCTCGCCAGTTCGTGGCCGCCGCGCGCGGCCTTGATCGGGTCGATGTCTCCGATCAGGTCTGCAATCGTCACGTCCGGCGTTGCGAGTTTTTCGACGTAGCGATGATCGGGCGTGAGCCACGCGATGGGCGTCGCGTCTTTTTCCTTCGCCACCAGGTCGCGGCACCGCCGGCAGATGGGAGCATAAGGATTGTCGTGAATCTCGCAGCCGGCAATGTACGGCATTTCGGGATCGAGCAGCGTGGTGAGCGCACGCAGGATGCGGCTTTTCGCCTGCCCTCGAAGTCCTAGCAAAATGAAATTGTGCCGCGACAAAATCGCGTTGATGATCTGCGGCACAACCGTGTCGTCATAGCCGACGATGCCGGGGAAGATAGGCTCATCGGGGTTCTGCCGCAAGCGCGCCATTAGATTTTCGCGCATCTCGTCTTTCACTCGGCGCGAGCCGAGCCGGCTTTCTGAAAAGGAACTGGTACGCAACTCGCCCAATGTGCGGGCACTGCTCATGGTGGGAACTCCTGACCCCGGATTCGCCGGCGTGGGTGCCAGCGGCTACCGCAACCTTAGGCGGATTATACGCCGCGGGCGAGCTGTCAGCTGAGAGCCAACAGCTCTTCTCAATTCCAGCGGGCGTTGGCGGCGCGACGCAGGCCGGGGAGCACGGCCCGCAGATACTCGACGAAGGCTTGCAGGCGCTTTTCTTCCGACAAGGTCGCGAGCAGGCTCTGCTTGAAGTCGAGGTCGAGTGGAAGCGATCCGGCGAGGAGGAAGGAAAGATTTTCGATTGCCTCGGCCTCCGAGGCGTCCCCAGAGTCCGCTGGCGGCGGCTCCGCGCCGGCTAGTTTGGCGATTTCCGCGTGCAGGCGCACCGCTTGCTCGATCAGTTCGATGGCGGGCCGGCTGGGATCGTCCGGGACCATGGCGATTTCCGCTCGGAGAAACGAGCGTTCCTCATTGACCTCAAGCACCTCGAAGCGGTTGACGCCGCGCGTGAGGATATCCATGCGGCCGTCGTCGTACTTTTTCGTGACAGAGACAATCTCGGCGGTGCAGCCGATGCCGGCGACGCCCTCCTCTGAGGCGCGAACGATGCCGAACGGCTTCTTCCCCTCAAGACACTCAGCGATCATTTCCTTATAGCGCGGCTCGAAGATGTGCAGCGGCAGCGGAACGCCCGGAAGTAGCACGAGATCGAGCGGAAATAGGGGCAGCAGCGAACTCACGGCGTCTCCGGTGTAACGATTTTACGCCAGCGGAAGCTGTCAGCTCTCAGTAAGAGCCATCGCCTTGGTGTTCATACTGAAAGCTGAGAGCTGAAGGCTGAGAGCTAGGCCGTTTGACTTCACCGCGTGGCACAAGATACAAGAGTCGGCATGGAAATGGACGGGAAAGTCGTGGTGGTGACGGGCGCTTCCATGGGAATCGGCGAGGCGATCGCCAAGGTTTTTGTCGACCACGGTGCAAACGTGGTTTTACTATCGCGCGATGTCAGCCGGTCCGAGGCCGCAAGGGCTCGGGTCGGCCATGCGGAGCGGACCTTGGCGCTGGCTTGCGATGTGCGCAATCGAGAGGAGATTCAACACGCGCTGGATGCAACTCTCGACCGTTCTGGCCGTGTCGATGTGTGGGTAAACAACGCCGGAGTTGGCATTCGCGACTCCGTCGCCGACATGGCGATGACCGCTTGCCGCGAATTGTTCGAGACCAATTTCTTTGGCGCGGTAGCTTGCTTGCAAGCAGTGGTGCCGGCGATGCGCAAGTCGGGCGGAGGGACGATCATCAATATCTCCAGTGTCGCCGGGCATGTGCCGGTACCGTTCATGACACCCTACTCGGCAACTAAGTTTGCCCTGAACGCCATCGGCAAGGGGTCGCGAATGGAATTACGGCGGGACAACATCAATGTGTTGACGGTTTGTCCTGGCTATATTCAAACCGAATTCGGCTCGCACATGGTGGCGGTGAAAAAAGGCAACGTGCGTCCGCAGTCGGTGAAAGGCATTACGGCGGAGCGGGTAGCGCGAGCGACTTATGACGGCTATCGCAAGAACAAGCGCGAAGTGATTGTTCCGTGGACGATGATTCCGGTAGTAAAGCTATATCAAATGTTTCCGGGGCTGGTGGAGTGGGGAATGGGATGGGCAATGAAGCGCTAGCTTTAACATGCCTTGCAATCCGCTTCCAATATCTCGAGAAATCGATGGATTGTATGGGACGGATATATTATGCTGCTCCCGGTTATTGGAGGCCCTTATGGTGAGATTTTTGCTTGCCGCGATTCTGTGTTTCGCGTTCGCCAGCGCTTCTGCTCAAGACACCGACAACACGCCCGCGTCCAGCGCAGACGTCCAAACGTACTTCGAAACAGTGCATGCTCGCGATTCAGTCAACAAGATTGTCGACTCTATGCTGAAATCGATGCAGACGCTTTTGCATGAGCAGTATCTTAAGAACAAAGAAAAGCTTCCCGAAGACTATGAACAGCGCATGTCCAAGCAACTGGGGGATATGTACAGGAACATGCCTTTCGACGAAATGATGCAGGCGACTATTCCGGTTTATCAGCGCCATTTCACTAAAGGAGACATCAACGCGTTGCTGGCGTTCTATTCGTCTCCAACCGGACGGGGATATGCCGGCCATCATGAGTGAGTCCATGGACACCATGATGCCAACGCTTAGCAGATATCTGGACGAAATACAGAACAAACTCCAGCAGGAAACGGACGAGATGATCAAGGACGCGAACAAGAAGGCTGAGCAGGCACCGAAAAACTAGGGCAATATTCCGAATGTTTTGGCGTGCGCCGCTAGCGACCGGGGCGTTTCCAGGATAGCGACTACTTCAAATTCTCCTATTTCGTAAAGAAAAGTAAATCCGGCTACCTTTTGGATTGTGGATGCATCGAAAGATTTAGGCAGAACTGCAGTCTTCCACCCCCTCATGAAGAGCTGACGCACGGCGGCTCTTGGGGGTGGGGGCTGCCGTTAAATCCTTTCCGCGGCGATTTTCGCTAGAATGCCGATATGAGATTTCCCTTCCGAACTGCCTCGCCGCCCCAAGCGTGTACCTCAGGGACTGAAGCTCTGTCAGAAAAGAATGACTTCATTGCGGCGCTAAAAGCGCTGCGCCACTCAACATCACGTTTTTCAAAATCTCTGAGTTCGATTTCCGGCGTGGTGCGGGCGTTCATAGCTTTGGCCGTTGTGTTCTCGGCGATTCTCTCGTTGCCGAACGCGGCGCGCGCGCAGGAAGGTCCACTCGACAAATCGCAGCCGAAGGGCATTACGGTCGACGAGATCGTCAAGCGGTTCGCCGCCAAAGAAAAAGAGTTCAAGGAGGCGCGCGATCAATACACATTTCGGCAGGACGTGAAGGTGATGACGCTCGATGGCGACACACCCGACGGCAATTATCAGCAGGTGTTTGATGTGACCTTTGACGACCAGGGGCGCAAGGTCAAGAATGTGGTGTTCGCGCCGCAACCCACGTTGCAGCGGATTCAGATGACGGAAGAAGATATTGACGACATCGAAAACCGCCTGCCGTTTGTGCTGACGTCGGATGAGGTTGGTGAGTACGACGTTCTATATGTGGGGCAGCAGAAGCAGGATGAGTTAAACACCTATGTTTTCGATATCGCACCCAAGCAGATCGTCGGCAAGAAGCGCTATTTCCAGGGGCGCATCTGGGTGGATGACCATGATTTTCAGATCGTAGAAACATACGGGAAGACGGTGCCCGACATCCGCAAGAAAAAAGGGCAGGAGAATCTTTTCCCAAAATTCACGACTTGGCGCGAGCAGATCGACGGCCAATACTGGTTCCCGACCTATACGCGAGCCGAAGACACGCTGAAGTTCAGCCTGGGTGACATCAAGATTCGCGAGATTATCAAATACACGAACTACAAGCGGTTTGGATCGAAGTCGAGAATCACGTATGAGGGGCAGGAAGTGAAGAAGGACACCACACCGAAGCCCGAGGATCAGAAACCAGCCGAACCGCCCAAGCCGCAGTAAAGTAGACTGTCAGGACAGAAGGTCCGGACGGTTGATGGGTCTGCTTCGAGACAATTCCGCATCCCGGACTTCAGGCGGAGCACCAGTTCAGCTCACAACAAGTCCTTTCATCGCGTAATCATGGTTGAAGCGCTGTAATCAGAGAAATACAGACACCTTCCTCCTTATGTTTTAGTTGACCGGCGGCAGACTTGCTGCATACATCTCATCCAGCAGGTCCTGCGAATGGCCGTCGTAGTCCGCATCGAGCGACCACATAAACGTACCGCCAATATTTTCCTGCCAATCTACGAACCAT
>JBAVYO010000085.1:0-2114 GCA_049698855.1 Terriglobales bacterium | reverse complement strand
CTCCATGCTGGAGCAGTCCTTGGCCGAAATCGACCGCCGATTGTCCGCCCTTGACCAAACGGAAGCACCCCAGTAAATCAGGGAAGGGTACGAATTCCAGAGGTTACGGAAAAAGTCATTTCTGTACCTGTTTTGAAAGGGTGCGGCTTTCGGCCGCACCGCCAAGTCCTTTAGTTTTGTCATTCCGAATCGTCCGCAACCGCGCTTGCGCGGTGAGGACGGCGAGGAATCTGCATTCCTGGGACTTTTTCCGCAGCCTCTTCCACTCGTGCCGCTAAGTTGCTGAAAATAGAATTGCGCTTTTAGGGGCTCTGATTAAGTCTCTGGGGGCCTCCGTGTACCCTGTGGTTTTCCGCTTTTTGCGGATACTAAATCAGAGCTTTCTTAGCAGCCTGTTTGCCGTTCTGCGCGGGCTACAGCCTTTTTCCGCATGTTGTACATCGGTTTGACACACGCAAGATCACTTCGCCAAAGCACCCCGCCGAACTTTAGGGAATGGTCCATTCGGAATACCTTCCATAAGGAAAACCCCAGATGAACTTCCGTGCCACTGACGTATAATCGCCTTGTCGATGAAAGCCCAAGTCTACGTTTCGCTGAAGAAGAGCGTGCTCGATCCTCAAGGCAAAACCATCCAAGGCGCCCTCAATAAGATCGGATACCACGGGCTCGAGGAAGTCCGGCAGGGCAAATATTTCGAAATCACCTTGAAAAATGGTGTCTCCAGGCCCGAAGCGGAAGCGGAAATCGAACGCATGGCCCGTGAAGTTCTGACGAACCCCGTGATTGAGGAGTTTCGCTTCTCCCTCGAAGAGTAGGTTTTAGGTGGGTACGGCTTCGGCCGCGCAGTTCCAAGTCTTCCGTGACATGTCGCTTGATCTCAGCCCGGCAGCCGACGCTTCCTCGCGGACACGCCACCAAGGAGAAATTTCATAGATGTGCGGCATTGTGGGGTACGTCGGAAAGAAGGAAGTTGTCCCCGTCATTATCGAGGGGTTGCGGAAGCTTGAGTATCGCGGCTACGACTCGGCCGGAATTGCGGTGGCGGGAAACGGCGAGGGCCTCCAGGTTCGGCGCGCCGAAGGCAAGCTCAGGAATCTCGAGGAAGTCATCCGCCTTAGGCCACTCGACGGCACCTACGGCATCGGTCACACGCGCTGGGCCACACACGGCCGCCCTACCGAAGAGAACGCTCACCCTCATCGCGACTGCACAGGCACGATCGTTGTCGTTCACAACGGCATTGTCGAAAACTATCTCTCGCTCAAGAAAAAGCTTATCTCCGAAGGCCATAAGTTCACCACCGAGACCGATACCGAAGTTATCGCGCACCTCATCGAGAAGCACTATCTCCAGACCGGGAACGGTCATCGTCCCTCGCTTGAGGAAGGCGTTCGCAAGGCTGTCAAAGAGCTTACCGGAGTCTTCGCGCTGGTCGTGATTGCAACCGACGACCCATGCAAGATCGTCGCGGCCCGCAATGGACCGCCTGTAGTAATTGGCATAGGCAAGGATGAATATTTTGTCGCCAGCGACGTCCCTGCGCTGCTCGATCACACTCGCGACCTTTTCTTCTTGAACGATGGCGACCTCGCCATCATCACGCAGCAGGGCGTAAAGGTCACCGATTTCGACGGTAACGTTGTCGAGCGCAAGCCGCAGCGCATCACCTGGGATCCGATCATGGCGGAAAAGGGCGGCTTCAAGCACTTCATGCTCAAGGAAATCTATGAGCAGCCGCGCACCGTCCGCGACACCACGCTCGGCCGCGTCTCGCAGGACACGGGCAAGATATTCCTCGATGAAATGCAAGTCACCGAAGCTGAGTTCAAGGCTCTCCGGAAAATCAATATCGCCGCCTGCGGCACCAGTTGGCATGCCGGACTAGCTGGCAAGTTCATGATCGAAACCCTGGCGCGCGTTCCCGTTGAGGTCGACTACGCCAGCGAATGGCGCTACCGCGATCCCATCCTCGCGCCCGATACACTCACCATGCTGATTTCGCAATCCGGCGAGACCGCCGATACCATCGCGGCCCAGCGTGAATCCAAAGCCAAGGGAACGAAGAGCATCGCCATCTGCAACGTGGTGGGCTCCATGATTACGCGCGAAGC
>JBAVYO010000084.1:0-32967 GCA_049698855.1 Terriglobales bacterium | reverse complement strand
TCGTTCAAGACATTGGCCATGCCCACGGAGCCTACAAGCCTCCGCGGGAATCAATGTCCCGGACGCTACTCTCGTTGGCCGGTTTTCAGGTGATAATCACTGGCCGGTTTTGGGTGATCGCTGAGGGTTGCTTTCCCCAGCGCTCGGATTGATAGATTACTTCTGTCTCGTCCAGTGCGGCATACATACGATCGTTAAACTCGCCGCGCACCCGATTGGTCGCCACAATGGTTACACCGGGAAATTTGTAATCCAATTGACGCGTAAAGTTAACACCGCAGCGTCTAAAGGTTGCCGTGGCGGCATTGCCATGGCCAGACCTAAGATGGTTTAAGCCAGCAAGGAACTCTGGATTCGACTGTCTGTAGTTTGTAGTCAGCCATCTAGTGTTGTTTGCAAAACTGGGCCAACAGAGTGCTTGGAAAGCCCACCAAGGGCTGGGCGTCTCGTCATTTCGCACAATGGGAGGCAATTGTAAAAAATCTCCAACCAGCCAAAGTCCCAGTCCGACCGCTTCCGCGTTGTTGTGCAAGACTTGTAAAGCCTCACGCGTCAACATTGAGGCTTCGTCAATCACAATCCTTTCGTGGTGTTTCTTTACCTTGCGCATGGCCTTTGCCAAATCGCCGTTCATGCTCAGGGTGCGAAGGCTGGTAATGTCGAAAAAGCCTAAAGCGCTATGGATAGTCGGAACGTTATCGCCAAGGTTGCGGGCTGCGACACCAGTCGTGGCCGTAAGAAGACCCCAGCCGGAGTCTTCATTTAGCTGCTGGCGCACAGTATAGGTTTTGCCACAACCAGCGGCTCCCGTGATTAGACCGAATTGACTATCCATGTTTGCCCTTCTGCAAAAAACGTTGCAACCCAGCGGCAAATGCCTCAGTACCGACTTTTAGTCTCAATTCGCCAAGGTCTTTTACGTTGTGCTTTGCTCCAAAGCCTTCCAAGATTTTGGCCTGCGGTAACGCGGCCTTAAAGCGAGCGGTGCAAGCATTGCCTGCCTCGTCCAAATCAAAAGCCAGCACCAAATATTTGACCGTTTGTAGTGCAGCTAAATCGCGAGGGGAGAGTTTGTGATAGGCCGTGTCCACGCTGCACGCGGCAATGCCTATGCTTAAAAGCATAAGGCAATCCAATTCGCTCTCAGTAATTACCAAAGGTTGTACGTCGTTTGGTGACCATCCAGCAAGCAGCGGCAGGTTAAACAGGCGGCGCACACCAAGTTGAATCTTCTCGCAAGTCCACTTCGGCAAATCGTCGCTCGGATCTAAGGCACGATAGCGTAGTTGAAATATGTGCTCGGAGAATGTACCAGCAAGGTAAGGCAACACGAGGCGCTGGCAGCCATGGATGTGGACGACGCCAAGCCGGTGCTGCTGCGCCACGGCCAGCGTAATGCCGCGCTGCTCCAAAAATGGTAAGGCCGTTGTGCGTTGCGATTCTGCTGGTGCCAGCTTGGCAAACAGTTCCGACTCGGTAAACGTCTTTGGCGCTGGTGCATCAGGAATCTTGGTGGCAATTGGCGTGTTGGCTTCAGCCACGGTGCGCACCAGTTTGTACAGCGCATCTTGTGGGCAGTCTCTAAAACAGTGGCAGGCAACTGGATGCTTTTTGCCTGCGGACAAGACGAGGCAATGGTGGCTGCATAGCGGGCACGTGCCAATGTAAGCACCGCCGCTGAGCGTGGCCTTGTAGTGCAAAATCGCGCGAGTGAGTTCGTTAGTCATATTTAAGTAAATCCGGTGGCCTGTGCCGACCACCGGATACTTTGCTTGGAAGGCAAGCGGGACGGCCGTGAAGCCGTATCCACGTTGACTAGACGTGGAATCTTGATACAAAACTTTGTGGCGCAGGAGTCAGCCGCGCATTACCTTCCAGTATTGTCAGATCGCTGTTACACCTTTGTTTTGGCCTTGGCTTGGCTGGCGATGTATTTGGCCTCAGCATAACCAGCACGCGTGCCAGCTTTATGGCCGCGAGCGAAAGCAGTCAAAATTGCGCTATCGATTTGCGCGCTGAGCTTTGCCAGTGTTTTGTTGATGGCATAGCGTGAATGACGTTTTGGTGAGACTTTGGTTCTTGCTTGCATAATGATTCTCCTTGTTGTTATTGCGATAGTTTTGATTTCTGGTGGTCTACGAATCTGTCCAAATCATTTTTATCGAACAGGACACGGTTACCGATTTTGAGACAGGGAATTGCGCCGCTCCATGCCAGCGAGCGGGCAGCCCAAATGGTGCAGCTCAAGTAAGACGCCGTATCTCGAATGCCAAGCAAACGAGGTAATACCGTTGTTGTGTGAGTGGTGGTTTGTGACACAGCGGCAATTCCGTGGATGTGACTTATTTGGAATTACCGGGTTTGCGACCGGCTGGCCTTCCTTGATAGGGCTTACAAGGCCACAGGAGCAATAGGTATGGTGCCGTGGTGCGCTCCAGTGTTGTTAATATACATGGGCCGTAACATGGAAACAATGACAAAGTTTGTCACCTTACGAATTCAGGGTAGGTAATGCTATTCTTCTCGCGTTATGAAGCGCAGGCCACGCGGCACTGGCAGCATCGGTAAGGTCAGTGGGTCGCGGTACTGGTACATTTGGTACCGGGCCGGTGGCCGAACTGTTCGCGAGTCCACGAAGTCCGTTGTAAAGGAAGTTGCCGAGCGGCTGCTTCAGCGAAGAATGGGTGAGCATGGTCTCGGCCTTCGGCCCGCGCAAGATTACAAGAAATTCCGTTACGAAGATTTGCGGGATGCACTGGTGGCCGATTACGCAGTGCAGGGCCACGCTTCACTGGCCACGCGCAAAGACGGCCGCCGAACAGTTTCCGCCTTATTCCACCTCGATAAGTTTTTTGCAGGCCAGCACGCGGCTTCCATCACAACAGACCTTATACGGGAGTTTATTGACCAGCGGCAGGCCAGCGGCGCTGCGTCCTCAACCATCAATCGCAACTTGGCGTTGCTGCGCAGAATGCTGGTGCTGGCCAAGCGTGAGCGAAAACTTGCCGACGTTCCCCACATTGCTATGTTGCAGGAGAGCGACCCGCGTGAGGGCTTCCTTTACGCCGACGAATTTAACGCGCTGCGTGAGGCCATGCCGCCGCAATTACGCCCCATCTTGTCCTATATGTACATGACTGGTTGCCGCGTTGGCGCAGCCAAGAAAATTGAGTGGCCACAGATAGTGTTCGACGGCGATCGCGTTGAAGTCAGGCTGCTTGGCTCGCAGGTTAAGAACAAAAAGCCACTGCTGCTGCCATTGCCTGTGGAGCTTGCCGACACGTTGCGGTCAACACGTAAGGCGGCAGGGGCAGTGTTCTGCGCCACCAATCTTGTGAAGGCATTCCGTAAGGCCGCTGTGGCTGTTGGCCTTGGCAAATGGCGCGACCCGGAGGACCACGACAAAGGGTACGACGGTATTGTGATACACGACCTGCGGCGGTCAGGTGTCCGCAACTTGCGGCGTGCTGGCGTAAGCGAGGACATTGCAAGGAAAATTTCTGGCCACAGGACGCGTTCAGTTTTTTCGCGATACAATATTGTGGACAGTGGCGACCTGCACGAGGCTATGTCGCGGCTTACGGCACACCTGCAAAAATAGTGGCCCCGTCGTCTAACGGTTAGGACACGGCCCTCTCAAGGCCGGTATACGGATTCGATTTCCGTCGGGGCTACCAAAAAAAAATCACCAACGTCAACTTGCAATTAAACTTGCAACAAAGTCGCCTAAAAAGTGGCCCGGCGACCTAAGCCAACCTAAAGTTAAGTGATTGCAAAATAAGGTAAGTTGCGTTGTGTCAACACCGGGCACGACGTTTGAGAATCTTCCGTCCTAACCCCTAGACGATAGCGCCATGCGCGACTGCCGCCCGCTTGATCGCGACAGAACTCAAATTATAGCAAAACCCAGAGCCAGCAATTCGACAGCTTCTGGATGTGCATAGCGCTGTAGGGCGGAGATCAACATTCACTGCCGGTGATACCTGAGAAGGCTACCGGCGGCGGAATGACCCCCAAAACCTCCTACTAGCAGCCGTCGAAAAGGCCCAACCGCAGAGGGCACAGAGTACACAGAGGCGCAGGCGGCCGAGTCGAAGATCTGTAATCACGGCTAGCCCCCATTATTTCTTCTCGAGTGCGGCCGCCTTTTGGCTGGCCTTGGCGGCATCGGTTGGGCGGTGCAAGGCGTCGTAGGCTTGCGATAGCAAACGCCACGCTTCGGCGTTTTCCGGGTCCGACTTAGTAAGTGCCTCTAAGTCTGGCAAGGCTGAGGCCGCTTCTCCTTTCATGATTTGGGCTTGCGCCAAACCCATTCGTCCTTCTTTGTTATCGGATTCCACTAATAGCGCAGCTTCAAATTGGTCTTCGGCGTTGGTGGCGTCTTTCAACTGAAGATAGACTTGGCCTAATAGAAGCCGCGCGCTCATCTGGCTCGGAAGAACCCTTAGGCTGGCTTCGAGCGCGTCGCGGGAGCCAGCGTAATCGCCGGTTTTTTCCAGCGCCTCACCCAACTCGAAAGCGGCAGTGGAATCGTCGGAGCGCAACTGGAGAGCTCGCTTCAGATGAGTCGCAGCTTTCGCATAATCCTGGGAAGCGAAATCCAGTTCTCCTAACTGTCGCAGAGCGACAGCGGAATCGGGATCGATCTGAACAGCCTTCTCCAAATAATCGCGCGATTCGGCGGCGCGACCGTCGTCCGAGGCCAGCATCGAGCGATGCAGCAGATTCTGGACTTTCACTTTGTCTTTGGGATCTGGCAGATTTAACGTGGCCTGAGACCCTGTCAGCGGCGCAGGAAGTTTGGCTTCCCACTTCGCTATTTCGGATTGCAGGCTAGCTACGTCCGCGTTTTGAGCGGAGTAAATATTCTTGAGTTCGTGCGGATCGGCCTTTAGATCGTAGAACTCGGGGCGCGGGGCCTCGATCAACTTGGCATTCTGCTCACGCAGCGCACGAAGCGGCGCCCACCCCCAGCGCAGAGGGTAGTCGGTTTCTCCAAAGAGCGAACGGGTGGTCTGCGAGTTGGCGTGATCGCCGATGAGAGGAATCAGTGATTCGCCGTTGAGTTCAGTAGGCGCCGGCGTGCCGGTCAGAGAAAGCACAGTGGGAAGAATGTCGGTAGTGCGAACCAGGGTGTCAACGACCAGACCGCGATGAGCGGCTTCGGGCATTTTGATAATGAGTGGAACGTGGAGCGTGGAGTCATAAAGAAAGAGGCCGTGAGTTTCCTCTCCGTGCTCGCCAAGGCCTTCACCGTGGTCGCCGACAATAATAATGATGGCGTTCTGATAGGCACCGGATTTTCTTAGCGTGGCGATGAAGTGGCCAAGAGCGGAATCGGCGTAGGCGATCTCGCCATCGTAAAGGTGGCTGGCATACTTTTCGGAGAACGGCGGCGGCGGCTCGTAGGGATCGTGCGGATCGTAGAGATGCACCCATACGAAGCGTGGGGCTACAGAGTGCGAGCCGGCGGGATGATGCTCAAGCCAGGACTCGGCGTGATCGACGACTGTTGCGGCACGTCGTTCCACGCGGCCCCAGCGTTCTTTGGTTTCTGTCTTGGCGGGAAAGTTATCGTAAAAATCGAAGCCGCGATCAAGGCCAGGCGAGAGTTGATTGCTGTCGAGAATAACCGCGCCGATGAACGCAGCAGTCTGGTATCCCTGCTTTTTTAGCAAGCTGGCCCAGGTTGCGTGCCGCGGCGAGAGCGGGATTCCGAAGTCGGTCACGCCATGCACACTGGGCAACAATCCGGTGAGAATGGTGGTGTGCGAAGTATTGGTGATCGGGCTGTGGGTGTAGGCATGAGTGAAGCGGACGCCGTCGGCGGCGAGCGAGTCGAGCGTGGGAGTTTCGACGTCTTTATATCCATAGCAGCCAACGTGGTCGGCGCGAAGAGTATCGATCGTGATGAGAAAGACGTCGGGCTTGGAGCCGGAGCTGGCAGCGGTGGCGGTCGGCGAAGACTGTGCCCGAAGCGCGGGTTGGGCGGCCGCAACAGCGAAAAAAAGTGCAATAAAGACGATGCTGAGTCGCTTCATCTGGGTCAGCGTATCACAAGGCATTGGCGCGGGCGGTGTTGGGCTTGGGATAAACTGTAGGGCAGTTCCGGAAAATCTCAGGACGAACTTGAACCGCAAACGCCACAGAATTTCACGGGGAATTGCGCACGCGCGGCTGCTTGCGCTCACGATTGCCATTCTATGTTCGGCGATTCCATTCGCGGCAGCGCAGGGGAGCCGCGAGTCGGCGGAAAAAACGCAAGCTGCCGCACCAACGCCGCTGAACGTCATTTTGATCACGATCGACACGCTGCGGGCGGACCATCTTGGATGCTACGGCTACAAGCAAATCAAAACCCCGAACATCGATGCACTGGCGGCCGATGGCGCACGTTTTGAGCGCGCGTTTTCGGTGGTGCCGGTAACACTCCCTTCGCATTCAACGATGCTCACCGGGACGTATCCGATGCTGAGCGGGATGCACGATTTCGGCGTGAACAAACTGAGCGCGGCGCAACCCACGATGGCTTCCGTACTGAAGCAAGCGGGGTATGCGACTGGAGCGGTGGTGGCGGCCGCAGTGCTGGATTCGCGGTTTGGGCTGAATCAGGGATTCGATTTCTACTACGACCATTTTGATTTCAACCGTCTGGATGAAGCCAATATGGACGAGATGTCGCGGCCGGGAAATGTCGTAGCCGATACGACGCTCGATTGGCTGGGAAAGAACTGGCAGAAGAAATTCTTCTTGTGGATGCATTTGTACGACCCCCATTTTCCATATAACCCGCCGGAACCCTATCGGACCGAATATGCCGGCCGGCTTTATGACGGCGGGATTGCGTTTGCGGACGAGCAAGTGGGCCGCCTGGTGCGGTTTTTGAAGGATAATGGCATTTATCAAAATTCGATCATTGTGCTGGCGGGCGATCACGGCGAGGGACTGGGCGAGCACGGCGAAAAGACGCACGGATTTTTCATCTATAACTCGACCATGCACGTGCCACTGATCATTCGCGTCCCGGACACTGCCCACGGCAAGACCGTTTCGGATTCGGTTTCGCTGGTCGACTTGATGCCGACAGTTTTGGAGGCGGTTGGCGTGGAGATTCCAGCACAGGTGCAGGGTAAGAGCCTGCTGGCGCAGGTTCGCGGCACTGATATCGAGTCCGCAGCGCGAGAGAGAACTGTGTATGGGGAAACTTTTTTGCCGCGAATTCATTTCAACTGGAGCGAGCTGCGCGGCGCCGAGAATGCGAAGTATCACTTCATCGATGCGCCCAAACCGGAGTTGTACGACGTGGCCGGCGATCCGGGAGAGCAACACAATCTGCTCGGCGAAAAAAAGGCGGTCGGCGAGGAAATGCGGGCCAAGTTGGTTGCGCTGATCCGAGAGTACAGCGCAGGCAAGGAACTGGCGGAGAAAACGAGCCTGGACCCGGCGCTGGTGGAGCGGCTGAAGTCGCTGGGGTACGCGGCGTTTTCCGGTGGCGGCGATCCGGCGATCAGCAGCCGCAATCTTCCGGACCCGAAGGATCGGATTGAGACGTACGAGGAATTTTCCGATGCGATGGCGGCGAGCCAGCATGGACGCTATCAGGAGTCGATCGAAAATCTAAAAGCGATGATCAAGACGGAGCCGAACTCGGTTCCGGCGCATTACATGCAGGGGCTGAACTACTCCCACTTAAAGATGTACGGAGACGCGGTGACGGAGTTTCAGAAGGCTGTGGGGTTGAGTCCGGATTATGCGCTGGCGGTGTTTAACCTGGGCATGGCGCAGGCGCATGCCGGGCAGATTGACGAGGCAATTGCCACGCTGCGGCGGACGCTCGAACTCGACGGAACGAACTTCGATGCCGCCTTCAACCTTGGAGTGGCGTACATACAAAAAAGGCAGCTGGAGCAGGCGGCGGATGCGTTCCGGAAGTCCGTGACAATTTATCCAGAACTGGCGCGCGGGCATCGGGCGCTGGGAGAAACGCTGCTTTATCTGGACAAGGTGGACGACGCGATCGTGGAATTGCGGCAGGCGGTAGAACTGGCCCCAGATGAGCCACAGATGCATGAATCGCTGGCAAAGGCGCTGGAAGCAAAAGGATTGATCACCGAGGCTGCGTCGGAACGAGAGCGGGCACAGCGGCAGCAGGCATCGCCGCAATAGAAATATGGTGAAGCGCCGCTCAATTCTGATTTTGATGGCGATGGCTGGAATGGCCGCTGGAGTTCCTGCGTTTGGGCAGGGGGCGGCAGGAGCGCGGAAGGATACTGTCGTGCCGCGATCTCCGAAGCCATCGGTCATATTGATCACCATCGATACTGTGCGCGCCGATCACGTGGGCTGTTATGGCGCGGCCAATGTGAAGACCCCCACCCTCGACGGTCTTGCGCATGATGGAGTGGTGTTTGAACGCGCCATTTCGCAGGTTCCGCTGACGTGGCCTTCGCATGCAGTCATTCTGACTGGGACTTATCCTTTTCAAAATGGAGTGCAGGATTTCACAGGGCAGCCGCTGGGGCCGCAGTTTCGGTCGGTGGCGCAGGCGTTCCATCAGGCAGGTTATGCAACCGGAGCGGTTGTGAGCGCGTTCGTGTTAGACCGGAGTTGGGGACTGGGGCGCGGCTTCGACTATTACGATGACGCCTTTGCAGCATCGGAGTTTGCAACAAAAGATATTGGATTGGTGGAGCGGCGCGCGGATGAAAGCGTGCAACATGCGATTGCCTGGTTAAAGAAGACGCCGAAGCGGCCTTTTTTTTTGTGGCTGCATCTTTATGATCCGCACAGCCCCTACGACCCGCCAGAGCCGTTTGGCAGCGAATATAGCGGCCATCTCTACGATGGCGAGATCGCCTATGCGGACCATGAGCTCGGCGGGCTGATTGCGTGGCTGAAGCAAAATCAGCTTTACGATTCATCGCTGATCGTCATGCTCAGCGATCATGGGGAATCCCTTGGCGAGCATGGCGAAGACGAGCACGGATTTTTTGTTTACAACTCGACCGTACGCGTTCCGCTGATTGTGAAACCGCCCGCTGGAAGCGGGGTTGCGGCTGGCCGAAAGAGCGAGCCGGTAGAAACGGCAGCGGTCGCTCCCACGCTCTTGCAACTGGCGGGCGTGAAGGATTCGATTCAGGCGCAATTCCAGGCACCCTCGCTTATGAGCGCGAAGAGCGGCAAAGATCCCGCGTATAGCGAGACGTTTTACCCGCTCAATTCGTTCGGATGGAGCCCGCTGCGCGCGCTTGAGAGCGAGAAGTTTCACCTCATCGATGCGCCTAAGCCGGAGCTGTATGACTTGGCCAGCGATCCGAACGAGATGCGCAATATTGCGGACGAGCAACCTGCCACCGTGGCCGTGATGCGCGAAAAGCTGCGGGCGCTGGCCGCGCACAATCCTTTTCAAGAACAAGCGGGCAAAGCGAACCAAGGTGCGGGAAATTTGACTCCGGAGGCGCAGGAGAAATTGCGCTCGCTCGGTTATTTCGGATTCCGCGCGTCGATTTCGCCCGAGGTGCTGAAGAATGGGTTGCCCGATCCGAAGGACAAAATCGGTGAGTTCAACACGATTCTGAAAGCGGGTGATCTGTTCCAGCAAAACCGGGACGAGGATGCGATCGCGCTTTTGCATCACATCCAGGAGAGAGACCCGCGAATGTACGTGATTCCCTTCATGCTTGGCGAATCGGAGCTGCGCGGGCAGCGGTGGAACGAAGCGACGGAAGAACTTTCACATTGCCTCGAACTGAATCCAAATTTCGACAATGCCATGACTGGGCTGGCGCTGGCGCTCTCGAAGCTGGGCCGCGGCGAAGAAGCCCGGCAATGGCTCGATAAGGCGGCACAGATCAATCCGGGAAATTACCGCGCGTGGTATCAGAAAGGATTGCTGGATCAAGCTGGCAATCCCACGGCCGCGCAAGCGGACTTCGAGAAAGCGATTGCGATTCAGCCGAACTTTGCTCCAGGCCAGCGCGAGGAGGGGATGTTGCTTTTTGAGCATAAAGACTATACAGCCGCCGCGATCCATCTGGAAAAAGCTATCGGCCTGGGGCTGGACAGCGCTCGCACCCACAACTATCTTGGCATCTGCTATGCGCAAACAAAGCGCATAGCAAATGCCATTCGCGAGCATCAGCGCGCTATCGAACTCGATCCCAAGCTGGCCGAGGCGCATCTGAATTTGGGATTCGACTACGAGAAACTCGGCAACACAAAAGCCGCTGAGACGGAGTATGCGAGAGCCTGCCAACTCAGCGCGTCGATGTGCCAGCTGGTGAAATCACGCCCGAGGCAACCAAACTAATTCGGCCTGTCAGCGGCACCTTTGGTGCTGGGCGGCGCACTGTTCGACCGCTCCAATCGCTGCAACAATCGTTGTGCTTGGTCTCTGAACTGGCCGGAGGGAAACGCGTTCAGGAAGGCGTGGAGTTGTCCTACGGCCTCGGTCAGCTTGCCGGTGCGGAGGTGCAGCGTTCCCTGCAAGAACTTGCCGAAGGCCGAATCCGGCTGCCGCCTGAAACCCTCGTTAAGAAAGTTTTGCGCATCCGGAAGCTGGCTCATCAGCATGCACACGTTGGCGAGATTGAAGTACCCCATGGCATCGCTCCGATTCAGCTCAACGACCTTCTCGAATTCGGCGTGGGCCGCCTCCAGGTGAGACTGATTCAGTTCATCCGACCCGAGATTATTGTGTGCAGGATAGAAGTCAGGAGCGAGTTCGATTGCCTTGCGATAGTGGGCAATCGCTTCATCTTTGTTGTTGTCGCGATCCGCCTGCGCGCCCTTCTCGAATTCCTTCACAGCCTTCTTGGGAAAATTCCTGGAGTACTCGCGAATGTCCATCAGGTTAGGATTACTACCCTGTTGGCGCGAGGCCGGAGCAACGGCGTTCGTCGAACTCTTCGGAGTTAACTGGATATCGAGCATCACAGTCGGTGCAAGAGAAATCGGACGAATGTCGGCTGTCACGTGAACGGATTGGTACTGATCGTCCTCGATTCTCACTTCGTAAGACTCCGGAAGAAGGTTATGGAACCCGAATGTGCCCTGCGAGTCCGTATAGGTACTATCCATGGGTGTTTTATGCAGGTCGAGAAAAACCATAACGCGCTGCGTCGGAGCGTCACCACGAACGACACGAATCCGCCCCACGATGGAGCCGAGTGACTCCTGGGCAGCTGCATCGAAGACTCCGGAGACAATCCAGAGAAAACCTGCCAAATAAAGGAGGATCCTTCGCAGTCGGGCGAGTCTTGCCATGCAGGCACCGCCAAAATAATTGGGCCTGCCCGCGTCAAGCGGACAGGCCCAGCGTATCAAAGGCTTCAGTTAAAAGGTAAGTTTCAATCCCAACTGAAGGTCTCTGCCATCGAGAGTTCCGCCGGCCTCCCCGAACTGTGGGTCGTCGAGACTGTTGTGCGCACCACCCCCAGCCGTCGCTAGCAGGAAATTCGCCCGATTAAAGATGTTAAACGCCGAGGCTTCGAACTTCAGGTTGATGCGTTCGGTGAACTTGAAATTCCTGACCAGCGTCATATCAGAACTCCATTGTCCCGGGCCAGTAAAGGTGTTGCGCCCGAGGTTGCCGACGCAAGCCAGACAAGGCGCAGACAAGGTCGGAAAACCCGTGCCTGAGTAAGAGGCAGGCGCAGTCGCCGAGAAAAAGCTGAACGTCCCGCCGGGCCCCCAACCATTTTTCCAAGCATCACGGCTCTGAGAGAAATGGGCCATATTGCTATTGGGCCGATCAACGCCCGGTGATTGAGCATCCAGAGTCCACTCGCCCCCGAGGTTCTCGCAGTTATTTGGAATGTCCGCAGCAACGCAGGGTGCGGAAGGTACCCCCCCAGCGCAATTGCCTCCGAGCTCAACCAGACAGGATGGTGTGTTGCGTGCGTATGGCGACCAGTGTGCGCCGCTCTGGAATGACCAGATGCCATTCAGAGACCAGCCCCCGAGGACGGCCCCCGTGGCCCCGTGAAGGTTTTGACCAGGCAAATTAATCACATAGTTCAGTGACAGACGATGCCGAACGTCGAAAATGGAATTGCCGCGGTCGAGACCGGGATATACGTCGTCGGTGCTATAGCCATCGCCCGCCGCCGCGCCCGCCGCTGTGGTAGCCGCGTCATGCCACGACGAACCATTATCAATGGAGTGACTATACGTGTAGTTGGCGTTGAACAGCACGCCATGGGTCATCTGCTTCCTGAGCGCCAGTTGCAATCCACTGTAATTGGAGTTGTTCGCGTTCTGCCAATTGCGGAGAACGGCATAATTTGGATTCGGGAATCCACCCAGACCAATTACGTTCTCTCCAATATTGTTCGTGAGAGTGGCGCCCACAGGCAAAGCTCCTCCGGTTGCACGATTGATCTGCTGCGCTCGGAACAGCCTGTGGCCCACGGTTCCCACATAATTGGCTTCCACTACCCACTTCGGAGCGATTTCGCGCTGGATGCCGTAGAAGAAGTTATAGACGTATGGATCCTTGATACCTTGTGGCAGAACAATGCCAGTCAGGAATGCAAAGTCCCCGTTCGTGTAGTCCCAGCCAGTCAGGTTGCCAACAGCTTGCGCACCCGCGCCTTGTCCGGGATTGCTTCCCGTCCCGGTATATGAAGGCGGTGCGCCGGAAGGCCCGCACGTTGAAGGAGTGGGACAGACTGTCGGTCCGTAGATGACAGTACCCGGAATGCCGTAGTACGAACCGACGGCATTGAAAGAATAAAAAGGAGGATTCCAGCGGGAGTTGGAGAGCGGGTTATACAAAGTGCCCTCATACGAGATACCAAAACCGCCGCGCATCGCGGTTTTGCCGTCGCCGAAGAGATCCCATGCAAATCCAACGCGAGGTCCGAAGTCGTTATACTTGTTGGGACCTAAGCTGCTTGCCGTGGCAAAACCACCGGGGCCGCAAACGCCCGCCAAAATCTGGGTGTTCGGGGCGATTGTCGCCGGGCATCCCGGACTTCCGAAAGGAGCGTTGGCATCCATTACTTGTCCAGCGATGCCCGGAATGATGCTTGAAGGCGGTCCCAGGATAAAGGTCGTGACCTGGTTGTCTTCCTCTGTATGCCGCTTGTAGAAATCCCAACGCAGTCCAAGATTGAGCGTCAGACGCTTTGTCGTCTTCCAGTCATCCTGAAAATACGCACCGACTTCCCAATTACGCCAGTGGCGGATGCTCGGCTGGAGGAAGGCCTGGGGATCGCCGTTAATCGTATTGCAGGCCAGACTCGTGCAAAAGTCTGGGTTTACGCCCGCAGCCTGACCATTCGGGGTGTCGGCGGCGAAGTAGAGCGGATCCGCAAACTCATATGAGCCGCGCGCCACGCTGAACAGGCTATTCTCCAGATTACGGCGTAGGTCGGCTCCAATCTTGAAGCTGTGGTTGCCATGGGTAATTGAAACCATATCTCCATAGCTGTATTCATGATCCTTGAAGTACTGGGGGTAGCCGTTATAGGAACCGAATCCGGTTACGGCGTCCTGAAAACTGATGTCGGGCACGCCCGGCAGATTGGCGGTGATCTGGAGATTGTTTTGGGTGTAGCCCAAACGGAGTTCATTCAAAATCGTGGGCGAGAACGTGTGTACATAGCTGAAGCTCGCGTTCGGGAAGTAATCGTTGTTCGGATTCCTGAAACCACGTGTGCAATTCGAGTTGCAGTTATTGCCCCCGAACCTGTCGGTATTATGATCCCAGTTCATTTCCGCGAACATGCGGTTGTTGACGCTCCAGTTATAGTCGAAACGACCCATCGCTTCATTGCCGTTGAATAAATTTCCGAGCGTCTGAGTCTGGCTGCCGAAGACGGCGACGCTATTGTTCAGGAAAGCTGAGCCTCGATTGAAAGTTCCGGGGGTTACGGACAGAGGACAGGCCCCCCCGGCATTCGTTATATCGTTGCCCGTAACTCCTATGATGGGAATAAGCTTCGGCCCAGAGGAGGAGCAAAGCCACGAGGTGTAGTCGGGGGTACCTGCGGTGCCGAGTCCTATGTTAGTTGTGACGTACTGATCGAGCGTCTGGGACGGGGTCCCAACTACAGAAGGGGCGAAATTCGAATACAGGAGAGCAGCAACGGAACCTGGGTTGCCGGACTCAACCGCGGTTCTCCATTCCGGCGATTCCACCGTGATCGTTTGTGGCGTACCCTGAGTCACAAATCGATCTCCCTGATAAGAGCCGAAGAAGAAGAGTTTGTCCTTGATGATCGGGCCGCCTGCCGTGAAACCAAACTGATTGAAATGGAGCGGTATCCTGGCCACGCCCTGTGAGTTCAGGAAGTAATCGTTGGCATCAAAATCGCTGTTCCGCAGATATTCCCAAACGCTTCCATGCAGGCTGTTGGTGCCCGATTTGGTGACGAGGTTATTGATGCTGCCCGCGCTACTGCCGTACTGCGCCGACATGTTCAACGTCAATTGCTGGAATTCCGCAACTGTGTCCTGAATGGGGACGTTGTTATTACCGCCGCTTATATCCTTGTTCGAAACACCATTGATCAGGAATCCGTTAAAGTCCTCGCGCACCCCGTTGACGACCGTGTTGTGGCCCGCCTCGAAATCGACACCCATCACGTTCACGGCACCTGGCGCCAACTGCATGAGATCATAGACGTTGCGGCCATTGAGAGGCAGGTTGGCGATTTGAGTCGAACCTATGGTCGTTGCCAGTTTAGAGTCTTCTGTATCGACGGCCGCGGATTCGCCGGTAACTTCGATTACTTCGGAAGCCTTGCCAATCTGAAGCTTGAAGTCCACGTGCGTGATGACACCGGCGTTCGAGGGCACATTGCTATTGGATACGGTCTTGAATCCGGACGCTTCAACAGTAAGAGTGTAAGAACCCACCGGCACCGAGTTCACTGCATAGTTCCCACTGGCGTTCGTGGTGGCGCCGACGATTAAGTCGGTCGCCGTGTTCTTAATCGTCACCTTGGCATTGGCCACGGCGGCGCCGCTGGGATCGGTCACGGTGCCGGAAAACTGTCCATTCTGAACCTGTGCGAATGCGCTGAAGCTCAAAGCCAGCACGGCGATTACTGCGAAGCAGAACTGCAATCTTTTCATCGTCTCCCCCTGAAACCTGTCGCGCGAAATTGTCGTTGCGTCCATGGAAGCTTGCCTTGGTCTATCTGTCTGTCCGTAAGCTTGCTTGGATCAATTTTCTTTCGACGTGCCCATGTAGTGCTTTTGGGTTAGCGGGGCACTTGTGGCACCAAATGTAATCGCTTTATTTTTCAATAGTTTAGAATGTGATCGTCACAGAAAAACTATGATAAATAGGATGGCCATTTGCGCCTGGATTCCAAATTCTGTATCTACAATCACCGCAAGATGTGACCCCAATCACCCGCCTCTGGCTGATCCGCCACACATGTCCGAAGGCTGCTAGCGAGGCGGGTGATCGGGCTTGGACCCGGTCGATGCCGGCGCAACCGCGCCGCGGCCTTGTTCGCCCCGACCCTCCTCCAGGACCAACTCCCGATCGGCGGCGCAGGGACCCAGCCTATCAACTTGACCGCTGGGCCACCGGACGGCGATGGAGTCAACGCGGGTCGCGGCGCCTAGCCCGAAATGCAAGCGAGGGTCGCTGGCGCTTTCGAAGCTGCTGTTAGTCCGGGCCTCGGAGTACTGCTTAAAACCAGCAGCGGTAATTTCGACCTGTGCGCCGAAGCCGTCGCGGTTGGATTTGTGGCCAACCATCTTAAGGCGCAGCCAATGGCCGGGCTGGGGCACTTCGTTGCGCAGCAAAACGGGAGAGCCGTCCATATTCGTGATGAGCAAATCCATGCGGCCGCGGTTCCAGAAGTCGGCGGCGAGCGCGGCACGGCCTATGTATTTCTTCGCTAGCGCAGGGCCGGACTTTTCGCCGATCTCCTCAAATTTCCCGACTTTATCTTGATAGCCAAGATTGTGAAATAAGAATGGCCGTTCGGCGTATCCCACGCCAAAGGTTTGTCCTTCAACTTGCGCATCGACGTGGCCGTTCGCCATAAAAATGTCGGGCCAGCCGTCGTTGTCGTAGTCGAAGAACTTCACTCCAAAGCCAAGGTATGGATAGCCGATGGCGGCGATTCCCGCCGGGCCAGCCATGTCTGTGAACTCGCCGTTATGGTCGTTGTGGTAGAGATTTTTCGTGTCGTCGGAGAAATTCGTTTTGACAATATCGGGCCAACCATCGCGATCGTAGTCTTCGGAATCGATACCCATGCCGGCTTGCTCGCGGCCATCTGAGCTATAGGCAACTCCGGCTTCGGCGCCAACCTCGGTGAAACCGCCTTTGCAGTTGTTGTGGTAGAGCAGGCTGGGCGAAGAATCATTGGCGACGTAGAGATCCAGGCAGCCGTCTTTGTCATAGTCGAGCCAAAGTGCGCCCAGCCCGTAGTAGCGGTCGGGATCGATGTTGAGCTTTTCGGTGACGTCGGTGAACGTGCCGTCTCCATTGTTGTGGTAAAGACGGTCGCGAGCGCCCTTGAGTCCGCGCGGGCCGCAGTTCACTGGGATGCCGCGATATTGGCAGAATGGACCGACGCCAAACGGAGGCAGATTGTTCATGTCGACATCGACGTAGTCGGCGACGAACAGGTCGAGGTTGCCGTCGTTATCGTAATCGCCGAAAGCGGCGCTAGTTCCCCATTCGGCGGCGTTGGCGACGCCGGCTTTCGCGGTTACATCGGTGAAGCTGCCGTCGTGATTGTTGTGATAGAGAGCCGAGCCGTGATAGCCGGTGATGTAGACATCTTCCCAGCCATCGTTGTCATAGTCGCCGATCGCGACGCCGTATCCCCAGCCGCAAAAATTCAGCCCCGATTTCGCGGATACATCGGTAAACGTGCCGTCGTGATTGTTGTGATAGAGCTTCGGCGGATGGCACTTGCCGGCTTTGTAATCTTCGATGGTCGAGCCGTCTACAAGAAGGATGTCGAGCCAGCCGTCGTTGTCGTAGTCGAATGCGGCAGCGCCTCCGCATTGCGTTTCGACGATGTACAGCTTTTCACGGCTGCCACAAAGTAAGTGGAAGTCGATGCCGGCGGCGCGAGTGACGTCCGCGAAGAGAGGATGTGTTGATGGCGGCGTCTTCGCTGCCAGCTTGGCCGCGTTCGATTTCTGTTCGCGCGAGGAGTGTGTTTGCGTCGCTTGGGCCAAAGCGGTAGGGATGCCGTCGCAGGAGAGGGCAACAAGCAGAGCAACGGCTATCGTGAGACGCAGGACTCTTATCATCACTGATCCCGCCCTGTGGCCATGCCCGCCGTGGGTCGTTGCGACCTCTTGAGTTCCGCGAAACGTTCCCGCTCGGCGCTGGCGTCCTCGGCTTTGCCGAGCTTTTCGAGAGCGCGAGCCAATTGATAGTGCGGGCTGGGATCGGTTGGCTTGAGCTCAATCGCTTTGCGCAGAGAAATCTCCGCCGGAGCCGCTTGCCCCGCCGCCAACTGCGCCTTGCCCAGGTTGTACCAAACGTCGGGATTCGGCGGATCGAGCTGTGCAGCACGCAGCAGGCTCGAAATCGCTGCGTCATACTGGCCGCGCTCAAGAAGCGAGTGCCCCAGTTCATACACGACCGAGGGCGACTCGCCCGACCGCCGCAACTCTTCCCTATATTCAGCGATGGCCTCGTCGTCGCGGCCCAGGCTGGCGTAGGCAAATCCGAGATGGTAGTGTCCCAGGCGAATCGACGCGTCGAGCTTGAGCGCGGTCTTGAATTCGTCAATAGCCTGCAGGCTGCGATTGGAGTTGAGATACGCGCGGCCCAGCAAGATGTGGCCGAGCGCATTCGTAGGATTGAGTTTGTTCGAGGCCTGCAGTTCGACGGCTGCCTTTACGTAGTCATCCTGGCTCAGGAACACCAGCGCCAGGTCGAAGCGGATGGATGCATCTTTGGCGTCGAGGTCGCGGGCGCGCGCCAGTTGATCCTCGGCCTGCTTCAAGTCCCCGGTTTTGAAGTAGGCCACGCCCAGGTAGTGGCGGAACTGTGAATCGCGCGGCCAGCGCGAAACCGATTGCTGTCCAAGAACGATCGCCTGTCGCCATTGACCGGAGTCGATCTCCTGCAGCAACTGATCGCGCGTTTGCGATTGCGTCTGTGCGAAAGCAATCGCGGACAAAAGAAACGCAGCGAGAAGCACGCTGATCGTGAGAAGGGCTATGTGACTGCTTCTGTGGAGGCGGGGTTCTGCCCCGCCAAGACGGGCCAGCGGCCCGCCGACACACATTTTTCCTGTGCGGGCGGTTGACTTGTATCGACGCCTTCCGCCTGTGCTCTCGCCGTTTGTCATTGCGAATGCTGCCATCGTATCTTTTCTACGCAGCGGGCCGCAATGTGCGCAGACCACGGTAGAAAAGGAGGATTCGATGAACACCGGCGACTTTCTTCGAATGTTCACCTACGACCACTGGGCAAATCGCGAATGCTTGAAGGCGATGCAAGCCGGCGGATCGATTTCCGGCGCGAGCGTTGGACGAATCGCACACATTCTCTCGGCAGAAAAGCTATGGCTGGAGCGCCTGCAAAATCAGAAGCAGAGCTTGCCGGTCTGGCCGGGTTCGACTGTGGCGGAGTGCGCGGCGCTGGCAGATGAAATGGCCTTGGCGTGGCGAGATTTTTTGGCGAAGCTCGGGTCTGGCGGCCTCAATGAGAAGATCGAATACCGCAACAGCAAGGGCGACCCGTGGTCCAGCCGCGTGGAAGATGTACTCATGCACGTGCTCATGCACTCCGCTTACCACCGGGGACAGATCGCGATCGAGATGCGAGCCGCAGGGCTGGAACCGGCCTATACGGATTTCATTCATGCGGTGCGGCAAGGGTTTGTGGAGTAAAGTCTTCTTGCTCCACTTGAGGAGGGCTTAATGGATCGCGGCGTGATATGGCGGGTTGGGGTTCCGTTGGTGGTGGGGGCGTGGGCTTTGTGGCAGTTGTCTATATCTCCTGTGGGATCGCGGGGGCCGGTGCGGTTGATTGGATTGGCGCTTGCTGTAATCGGCTTGGCGGGCGTCATTGCGGCGCGCTATACCTTGGGCCGGTCGTTCTCGATTGCGCCGAAAGCGTGGGCGCTGGTCACGACGGGGATTTATTCTCGGATTCGCAATCCTATTTACGTTTCAGGCGAAATTTTCTTAATTGGGGTCGCGATCATGCTTTGGAATCCAATCCTCACCGTGATAGTGGTGGCAGTCATTCCGCTCCAGCTCTGGCGGGCCAGGCGCGAAGCGAAAGTTCTGGAAGAAAAGTTTGGCGAGGAATATCGAGACTATCGGCGGCAAACATGGTTTTAGTATCGCGTTTCGCAGTACGCGAATGAGTCTCCAGTTTGTGCTCTAATTTTTGGTCCGCGTACATCCTGACCACCGCGGTGCCGCATCTCTTGAAGAAATCGGAAGGCAGGAGAACGGTTCGTGCATCTCAAAACGAAACTTGCGATTGGCTTGGGCGTTCTCTTCATTCTCACTCTGAGAGAAATTCCCGCGTGCGCGCAGGGCGTGACCGCCGCGCTCTCAGGCACTGTCACTGACTCTTCCGGAAAAATGGTCCCCAACGCCAAAGTCACCGCCCTGAACGCAAGTACCGGCCAATCGACCGATACCCAAACTGACGCCAGTGGAAAATATTTCCTGCCCAACCTCACACTAGGCCTATACAAGGTTTCCGTTTCCGCGGAAGGAATTGGCAGTGGCTCTGCCGAAGCCGCACTGTCTCCCCCCATTTCGCAACAGCTGGACATTTCCGTAGCTTCCCCGCCCGCGGAGCCGCCAGAAGGGAGTTCGACTTCGGGTACCGACGCCCCACTCGCGGCCGCGCCACCCGAGAATCTGCCCAACGCTCCATCAAGTCAAAGTACCCCTTCTCTTGGCGACCTCGGATTTTCTCCAGCGGAGACTGAAGCCAACGCGCGCGAGCAAGCCTTGCTCGATAAGCGATCCCACATGCTGAAGATTCACCAGCGCATGGGTTTGATCACCGCCATTCCTCTAGCGGCCACGGTTATCACTTCGATGAACGCAGGTGGCCGCGACACGAGTTCCGCTTCCCGCGATCTGCACGTCGCGTTGGGATCGCTCACCGGAGACTTGTACGGTATCACCGCCTACTATGCCATCCGCGCGCCAAGAGTGCCGGGGACAGAAACGCGTGGGCCAATTCGCGTGCACAAGATTCTGGCCTGGATTCACGGGCCGGGAATGATCGCGACCCCGATTTTGGGAGCGATGGCTTTCAACCAAAAGAATAATGGTGAAAAAGTTCATGGCATCGCCTCCGCTCACGGTCCTGTGGCGATCATCACCGCTGGAGCCTACGGTGCCGCTCTTTTGTCGGTATCAGTCAAATTCTGAGCTGGGTTTATGACGCTTGAATTTATGAAGAAGATGCTGGTGGCCTTTCTGCTGTTGGCAGCGGCTCACGCCTTCGCAGCTGAAGGCCAGTGGATACTCAAGCAGAGCACGCTGTCCTACCATGTGTCTCACCCGCTGCATCAGGTCGATGGCGTCAGCCATGCCGCCCGCGGCAAGGGGGTTTGCCACGATGGAACGTGTGAATTTCTGATTGCCGTGCCCGTCAAATCGTTCGATTCGGGCGACAGCAATCGCGATTTGCACATGCTCCAGGTTACACGGGGAGCGGAATTTCCCATGGTCACGGTGCGCACTCGGTTGCCGGAGGCCGCCGCCGCGTCGGCTTCGCTCAAGGCCGATCTGGAGGTCCAGTTTGCCGGACAGACGGCGCAATACAAGCAGGTTCCTTTTCAACTGACCCGCCAAGGAAACGAGACGCGAATCTCGGGAACGATTCCCTCCACACTTACCGACTTCAAGATCGATCCGCCCTCGCTTTTGACTATGCCAGTAAAGAATGACATTCCGGTGCGTATTGAGATGACGTGGAGCACAGACTAATCGGATCTACTAACGAGAATTCCCTGTTACCGCGGAAGGTACGGTTGTAAAACCAGAGTCCGGGACGTAACCTAAAGACTGCCGCGACTGTCAGTTCGCGGCGTTTCCGTGTTCAACGCACAGAGCGTGCGCCCAATGATCACCCAATCCGGTGACAGAAGTCACGGCAGAGCATCACCCCCTGGCATCCAATAGCTATGGCCGCACTCAGCGGCAATCAAAATTACTTCTACGATTCACAATCGACAAATTCGTTCAGTTTTAAACATTTCGGAGGCAAGCCTATGACTGCAGTGATGGAACCGCCAAAGAAGCACGCGGCGGGCGACTATATTAGTCAGATTCTCAACCTTGTAAAAGCTAAAAACCCAGCCGAGCCGGAATTTCACCAAGCCGTGCTCGAAGTACTCGAGTCCTTGCGGCTCGTGTTGGAGCGCCACCCCGAGTACCAGGAAGCCAAAATTCTGGAACGTATTACCGAGCCCGAAAGACTGTTGATGTTCCGTGTGCCCTGGTTTGACGACAAGGGCAAAGTGCAGGTAAATCGCGGGTTCCGCATTGAGATGAACAGCGCGATTGGGCCATATAAGGGCGGACTGCGTTTTCACCCATCGGTGAACCTGGGCATCCTGAAGTTCCTGGCGTTTGAACAGGTATTCAAGAACTCGCTCACCACGCTGCCCATGGGCGGCGGCAAGGGCGGAAGCGATTTCGATCCCAAAGGCAAGAGCGACAACGAAGTCATGCGGTTCTGCCAGAGCTTTATGACCGAGCTGTGCCGGCACATCGGGCCGGACACGGACGTTCCCGCCGGCGACATCGGCGTGGGCGGACGCGAAATCGGTTTCCTGTTTGGCCAGTACAAGCGGCTGCGGAATGAATTCACAGGCGTCCTCACAGGCAAGGGCCTGGGATGGGGCGGTTCGCTGATTCGTCCGGAAGCGACCGGCTACGGCTGCGTCTACTTCGCGCAGGAAATGCTGAAGACGAAGAAAGACAAGCTGGAAGGCAAGGTGTGTCTGGTTTCGGGCAGCGGCAACGTGTCGCAATACACGGTTGAGAAGCTGATCGATCTGGGCGCGAAGCCGGTGACCTGGTCCGATTCCGACGGCGCGATTTACGACGCCGACGGCATCGACCGCGAGAAACTGGCATACGTAATCGACCTGAAGAACAACCAGCGCGGCCGGATCAAGGAGTATGCGGACAAATTCAAGAAAGCCGTGTACAACCCGACCGACAAGAAGCTCGACCACAACTGGCTGTGGAACATCAAGGCCGATTGCGCGTTCCCGAGCGCCACACAGAATGAGATCAACGCAAAAGACGCGGCCAATCTCATTAAGAATGGCGTCAAGGTCGTCAGCGAAGGCGCGAACATGCCGAGCACGCTCGACGCAACCAAGCTGTTCCTGGAGCACAAGGTGCTTTATGGTCCAGCTAAGGCTGCGAACGCCGGCGGCGTGGCCACATCCGGACTCGAAATGGCGCAGAACAGCGCGCGCATTTCCTGGACGCGTGAAGAGGTCGATGATCGTCTGCACAAGATCATGATCTCGATTCACAAGAGCTGCCTGGAAGCGGCCGAGAAGTACGGCACGCCGGGCAACTATGTGAATGGCGCCAACATCGCTGGCTTCCTGAAGGTCGCGAATGCAATGCTCGATCAGGGACTTGTGTAAGTTTGCGGTGGCGCGGACACTCTTGTCCGCGACTAGCAGCTAGTTAGCATGAATACGCGCGGGAGGGAGCAATCCTTCCCGCGTTTTGCTTGAAATCGAGTCCGGTAACTTCCGGCTTCGCGTTGGCGATTGCCGCGTACGCTTTACCGAAGAACCTGACGACACTCTCCATATTCATCTCGTTCGTCATCGCAGCGAAGCCTACCGCTGACGCGCCGTCAATTCGCTCAAATTTCACGGTCTTTCGTATTGTTGCGCTTGACGATCCTTGCTTGCGCAGCAGATGATAGTTTTGGCAAGAAAACGGCCAGCCGGTGATCGTAAGCGGCCGCAATCGTGGCCTGCTCTCCTGGCTTCCAGCCAAGAGTCGCAACACAACATCTCAAAGGAACGCAATCATGACAAAAATTCAATGCAAGTCCGCGGCACTGGTCGCGGCGCTATTATTCGTGTGCCTGACCTTTTCCCAGGCCGCCCATGCCGACGAAGGCATGTGGACCTTCGACAATTTCCCATCCGCAAAGGTGGCGGCAACCTACGGCTTCTCGCCTTCGCAGGACTGGCTCGACCATGTCCGCTTATCCTCTCTGCGCATCGCCGGCGGATGCTCGGCCTCGTTTATTTCTCCGCAGGGACTGGTGATGACCAATCACCATTGTGTAGTCGAATGCGTAGCGCAGTTGTCGACGAAGGAAAAGAACTTCCAGGAAGAAGGCTTTGCTGCGAAAATGCCCGCCGAAGAGCGCAAGTGCCCGGATTTCGAACTTGATCAGCTCGTCGAAATTCGTGACGTCACCAAGGACGTGCAGGATGCGGTCGCCGGCAAAACCGGCGACGACGCCAACAAGGCGCTGAACGCCAAACGAGCCGAGCTGCAGCAGAGCTGCGGATCCGATAAGAGCGTGCGCTGCGACTTGGTTTCGCTCTACCACGGCGGCATCTACGATCTCTACCACTACAAACGCTACAACGACGTGCGCCTCGTGTTTGCGCCCGAGTTTTCGGTCGCGCAATTCGGCGGCGATCCCGACAATTTCAATTTCCCGCGCTTCGATTTCGATATCGGGGTGGTTCGAGCCTACGAAGATGGCAAGCCGGCAGCCACTCCGCATTATCTCCACTGGAGCGCTAACGGTACCAAAGATGGCGATCTGGTTTTCGTAGCCGGCAACCCCGGCGGCACCAGCCGTGGCCTGACTATTTCGCAGCTGGCGTTTGAGCGCGACATATTTTTTCCTTCCAGAACCCCGTACCTGGCGGAGCGCCGTGGTCTGCTCGAAGAGTTCATGACGAAAGGACCCGAACCGGCCCGCGAGGCAAAGGAGGACTTGTTCATCCTCGAAAACAGTTTCAAGGTCTATATCGGCCGCCAGCAGGCCTTGATCGATCCGCAATTCTTTGGCACCAAAGTAAAGGAAGAACAGGAGCTGCGTGCCGCCACGGCTAAGGATCCCAAGCTCGCCGAATACGCTTCCGCCTGGGATGACATCAAGCAAATTCAAGACGTCCGCACGAAGCTTTTCGTCCGCAGCAATTCATTGAGCAGCCGTGGCTTCCGCGGCGGTTTACTCGGCGATGCAATCACCCTGGTACGGGCGGCAGCCGAGCGCGCCAAACCGAACCGCGATCGCCTCCCAGAGTTTACCGACCAGGCATTGGTCGAGGTGCAGGAGGGACTGTCGGCTCCTGTTCCCGTGTACAAGGATCTTGAAGAACTGGAGCTGTCGTTCCTATTCAGCACTATTCGGCGCGACCTCGGAACAGACGACGCGTTCGTCCGCAAAATGCTGGGCAAGGAATCGCCGGAGCAACTCGCGCACAGGCTGGTCAGCGGCACGCATCTGGAAGATGCGAAGCTGCGCGAAGAACTCTACAAAGGCGGCGCAAGCGCAGTCGCGGCCTCGACCGATCCCATGATTCGTTTCGCCGCTTCCATCAATGACGAATTGCTGGCCGTGCGCAAAGACAACGAGGCGCGTGTAGACGCCCCCACCCGAACCGCTGCGGAAAGGATCGCCAAAGCGCGGTTTGCGATCTATGGAACCAGCGTCGATCCGGATGCGACCTTTACTCCCCGCCTCAGCTTTGGCGCGGTAAAAGGTTTTGAAAATGGCGAGGGCAAGATGGTCGAACCGTACACGACTATCGGCGGCCTTTTCGAGCGCGCCACCGGAGCAGACCCTTATAAACTGCCCGAGAGCTGGCTCAAGGCGAAGGGGTCTCTCAATCTTTCGACGCCGATGAACCTCTCCACCACCAACGACATTATCGGCGGCAATTCCGGAAGTCCGCTGATCGACAAAAACGCAAATGTCGTCGGCCTGATCTTTGATGGAAACATCTTCTCGCTCGGCGGCGACTACGGCTACGAGGCGGCAAAGAACCGCGCTGTCGCAGTCGACAGCCGCGCCCTGCTTGAGGCAATGCGGCACGTCTACCACATCGACCGCATCGTCGATGAAATTGAGGCGGGCAGAAAATAAACTCGGATCGGAGCGGTTTCAGCGTTGCTGTACCCCACAGGTAGCCCACTCAAGCCCTGTTTTGGCTTGGGTGGGCAGTCTCTCGACTGCGATGCTGCTGATAGCCTGGCTCGTCATGCCTCGCGGCTTGCAGGTCGGTACGCGTGCGTCGGGATCCCCTTTCGGAACTCGATTCGTCACAAATTCAATGTGTCCCACGTCATAGACAACTCAACCAAACAAAGGAAAAAATGACTTAGCACTGCGACCGGAATCGAGCGGCACAGCTAAAGACGCATTCCGCCCACCGCATCGCCAAAGTCTTGATTCCAATAGACCCGGGGGAGGGGGGTGCCCCCGTTACGCTTTACACCGAGAGCATCACTGACAGACTAGGCCGGGAACACACCGCAGCGATGGCAAGCACGAGTAGAGCAGAGAGCATCCCATAGAAAGCGAATGAAAGGGCGAAACGACGAGCAATCGAAGAGGCGGACTGCGATGCTGCCGAGAGCCAGCAGCGATAAGAAAACGCGCGCAAGCGCTCGCGCTACATTTGAGCGGTATAATAGCCCTCGCGCCTATCTCTGGATTTCATGACCGAACAAATCAAGAAGAAGCTACAGGAAGAGTTGAACACGCTTGAGCGCGAGCTCTCCTATGACATTCCACGCGAGCTGAAAAAAGCAGCCGCTCTGGGCGACCTCAGCGAAAACGCCGAATATCACATGGCCAAGCAGCGCCAGGAGTTTCTGAAGGCGCGGGTGCGGCAACTCGGCCAGCGGCTGGGCGAGCTGTCGATGATCAACATGAACAACATTCCCAAGGACAAGGTGGGACTGGGTTCAACGGTGACCGTCTACGACAACTTCAAAGAAACGGAAATGGAGTATCAGTTGGTGACCAGCGAGGAGTCGGACGTGGCGGCGGGCAAGATCTCGACCACATCGCCGATCGGGCGCGCGCTGCTCAACAAGAAAGTCGGCGACAGCGCGGTGGTAGTGACGCCGGGTGGAAATCGCGAAATGGAGATCCTAAAGCTTTCTACCATGCACGATCTGGCCCAAGCCGGGCCGGAAGCGGAATCGAAATGAGTGAGTGCGGATGCGGTTGCTGCATATGAGTTGGGCTTTATGAGTTGGACAAGCGGCGTTGGCCGCGCTTGCGGAGTTCTGCTGGACGCCATCGTGCGCCTGCTGGCGCTTTCTCGTATCAATCCAAATGTTTTGACGCTGATGGGACTCGTGGTGAATACTTACGCCGCGTTTTTGTTTGGCTATGCCAACGGCGAGAACCAGCGGCGGCTGTTCTTCTACGCCGGATTGGTCATTATCGGCAGCGGATTTTTCGATCTGGTGGATGGACGAGTGGCGCGCGCCAGCAACCGCGTCACGCGCTTTGGCGGTTTTTTCGACTCGGTGGTAGACCGCTATAGCGATGCGTCGTTGTTTCTGGGATTGCTGGTGTTTTACGGCCGTGGCAGCCGCTTCTTCTATGTCGTGCTGGCCGCGATTGCCATGATCAGCGCCATCATGGTGAGCTATGCGCGCGCCCGCGCCGAGTCGCTCATCGGAACTTGCCGCGTTGGTTTCATGGAACGCCCAGAGCGCTTGGTGCTGCTGATCATCGGAGCGTTGTTTAATGTGATGGCGCCGGCATTGTGGGTGATCGCCGCGTTGTCGACGATTACAGTTGTCCACCGCATTATCTATACGTGGCAGCGGACACGGGAGATGGATGCGCCCATGACTGGACGCGCGGCGTAAGTTTCAGGCTATTTTCTTCAGAACGTTTCACCTAGATCACTACTCACCCCTGTGAGGCGCGTCACCCACCGCACAGGCAAAAGTCACTGTAATAGCCCTGTCTGCGGCGTTTAATCGGAATGCACAAGCTTTATCCTGCTGGAATGCGCGGGGGAGTTCTCATGTTGGAACAGGAAGCAAAGGTGAAGTGTCCGCTTTGCGAAGGCAGAGGTGAACTATTGCCCTCGGCGATCGTCGAGCAGTTTTCGAATCCGGAGCTGCGTAAGCGGCTCGATGCCAGAATCGCAGAGATTGCAGAGAGCTGTGTGCCAGTGGGCGCCGGCGTGAAAAGCAAGGCTTTTGATTTTCAAAAGGAAGTGCACACCTGGAACCCTGCACTCCCGATCTGGCGACGGAGTCCAAAAGAATAGAGATCAGCATCGGTGATTTTGGGAATGCAAATCCCGAATAGGGATTTGCAAGCAGTGGCGCCGACGCTGTCCTCCTAATTAGGTAAAATCGGCCTTCTCGCGCGAAGCGACAGAAATCCTACAGAATCTTCTTTCCGAACGCCGAGAGCGCTAGCTCGACCGCGAGGTCGGCAGTCTGATTCCGCTCGTCGATCACGGGATTCACTTCCACGATTTCCATGCTTAACATGCGCCCGTGATCGGAGATGATTTCCATGGCAAGATGCGCCTCGCGGTAAGTCGCGCCTCCCCACACCGGAGTTCCCACGCCAGGCGCGTCTTCCGGGTCGATCCAATCCATGTCGAGCGAAACATGATAACCAGCAGTGCCGCGGCTAGCCATGCGCAACGCTTCTTCCATCACGGCGCGCATGCCGCGCTCGTCGATGTCGCGCATGGTGAAGACTTCGACGCCCGCCTTGCGAATGTTTTCTTTTTCGAAGTTATCCACGTCGCGAACGCCGATGAGCACGCAATTCTCCGGCGCAACCTTTGGCGAGAAGTCGTAAATCCTGCCCAGTTCATGCGGAGGCAATCCCATGATCGCGGCGAGCGGCATGCCATGCACATTGCCGCTGGGCGATGACTCGGGCGTGTTTATATCGGCGTGTGCGTCGATCCAGAGCAGCCCGATTTTCTGCCCTTGCCGCCGATAAAATTCGGACACGCCGGAGACGGTTCCCGCCGCGACAGAGTGATCTCCGCCAAGCACGAGCGGAACTTTGCCGGCTTCGAGTGTTTTCAGGACGAGCTCGGCGCTCTTGGTGCATGTGGCGGTGATTTCCTTCAGATATTTTGCGGACGCATCGCCTTCTTTCTTCTGCTCGGGAAAAGCGACGGCGACGTTGCCAGCATCTTCGACGACGTGGCCAATGCCCTCGAGACGAGCTTCGAGGCCGGCAACGCGGACGGCGGATGGACCCATGTCAACGCCACGGCGAGATTGGCCAAGGTCAAGTGGAACGCCAATGACGCGAATCTGGCGGGGAGTGATGCTGCTGTAGGTTGGGCGATTTGGCATAAGTTTTTTCGCCGCTGGATGCGGTTTTTCACCGCCGAGACGCCGAGAGAACCTTCAAGACTCGGGTTATCTCGATCTCAGACTTTGGGAGTGCAACCCCACGCACCGGCTTTCCACGGCTATGCCAGTATCGCAGAATCGGGCGCTACCTTGCGGGGACGGCCAGGTCCGCGACGCCGAGGCTGCTGGGCACAGGCCTGAATGGTTGCCGGCGGCAAGGCCTGCGGCTCCAAATTCTGGGAGGCGACCTGCATGGCATAGAAGAGCGCGGAAGCCTCCTTGGGCTCGATGCGGCGATGCAACATCAGCTCGCAAACTTCGGAAATTGCAGTCTGGATGGACGTAGCATCTTCGAGGCGCGGAAGGTAGAAGTGTTGATAAGGAAGGAATTCATCGCCGCCTATGATAGGAGTTTTGCCCATGACTTTGTGGTAGTGGCAACACGTTTCGCTATGGAGAGCCGGCATTCTGCAGGGATCGCCATTGGCGCTTCGCATTTGACAAAGTCCGTAGGGGTATTTTTTGGATGGAGTGGAGGAAGATGATGACATGATGGTTGCTCCTTTATGAATGAAGTTGGCTGCTGATATGAATGAGTGCTCTGCTTGCGTTTCGAATTGCTAGTGCATTTCGAGGCGCGGCGAGATTACTAGAAAAATAACCCTCCCCCCTCCCCTCGAAAACAGTTAAGTTATTCATTGCAAAGTAGATAATTGTAAAGGCTTCCAAACATTGGATTTAGCGGACGCGAGTCGTGAATTTGGCTGATTTTTTGAGGTTCGAGCGTCCGAAAAATTCACAAGAAAATCGAAAATTGATGAAATGTTCATATTATTTTTCTAGTTAACAGTCGCCCAGTCACGAACGCAGTTCAAGAGCGAGGATTGCACAGATTTTGGTGCAGGAGCTAGGACGGCCATCACAGTGAATTTGTGATGAATCGGGGAAGCGGGCGGGCAGGGCATCGGGTGATTTTTGTTCACCGCCGAGACGCCGAGGGCGCCGAGAATTGCTTTTAGGGAACGTCTGATTAAGCCCAGCCAATGACACGGAATCCGATGAAGTGCGTCCCTCAGCGGCGTAAAGCCGGATTCAAAGGCAAGGTTTTAATCGCAGCGCGGAAAGCGCTGCGCCACCCAAAGGCAAATGCGGCGGAAGCCTGGATTGATTCGAACGTTCCCACTGAAGCCAAAACCGGGCTTGAATGGGCCGCTAGTGGGAAATACGTCCCTTGGTGTGTCTTCGCCAGGGAGATTGGATATCGGTTTGCACTGGTTGATCGGGTAATATACGGAGCATCTTGAAAATGAAAAGACTGACGACGCTTGAACTGTGTGCTGGCGGTGGGGGTCAAGCACTGGGCCTGGAACAGGCTGGTATTGACCATGTAGCCCTTGTGGAATGGGATCGCCATGCTTGTGCGACCCTCCGACTGAACCGCCCGAAATGGAACGTTGTTCAAACCGATATCCACAATTTCGATGCGACTCGATACGAGGGGGTTGACATCGTTTCGGGTGGGCTCCCATGCCCGCCGTTTTCCGTTGCCGGGAAGCAATTGGGCGACAAAGACGAAAGGAACCTGTTTCCAGCGGCCATCAGAATTATCTCGGAAGCCAAGCCCAGAGCCGTGATGATTGAAAACGTCAGAGGCATACTCGACGCTGTGTTCTGCGACTACCGCCTATACGTTGAGAAGCAACTGACTAAGATGGGCTATCGCTGTGATTGGCATCTTTTCAATGCGTCAGATTTCGGGGTTCCACAGTTGCGGCCGAGAGTTGTGTTTGTCGCGGTGCGCAAGGACTTGTTTGACGATTTCAGTTGGCCGACTGGGAATCTCTGCCTTCCTCCGACTGTTGGCGAGGTTTTGCATGACCTTATTGCTGCCGGTGGGTGGAAAGGGGCCAAGCTTTGGAAGGCGCGAGCCAATGAGATCGCCCCGACAATTGTCGGCGGCAGTCTCAAACACGGAGGGCCGGACCTGGGCCCAACCCGCGCAAAGCGCGCTTGGGCGACGCTAGACGTCGATGGCCACGGAGTCGCGGACGCGCCGCCGCCGAGGGACTTCGTGGGAATGCCGAAATTAACTGTCCGCATGGTTGCTCGTCTACAGGGCTTTCCTGACGATTGGCGCTTCGCGGGAAAAAAGACCGCGGCGTATAGGCAAGTTGGCAATGCTTTTCCCCCTCCCGTCGCGCGAGCGCTCGGTAACCAGTTGAGCACTGCACTTCTTGCGCGCGGACTTGTTATTGCTGCCGGGTAGGGTATTCTTGGGCAGGTTAACCACCGTGCCGCCCTCAAAGCTCAGAGAACTGCGAGAGAAGTTCCATCAGGATCTTAGGGGCGATCCACTATGCTTTGTTCCAGACTCCCAAAAACAAGGCAAGCAGGTCGTGTCCAATGCAGATGAAGCAAACACGACGAGCGTTCTTATTGCGCAGGCCATCGCTGACAGGATCCGGAACGTTCCAGCCCGAGACAGGAGATTAGCCCCGCAGACTGCTGGTGATAATTTCGAAAAACACGTCTGTTCATTTGTAGAAGCGACATTCAAGCTCCTACGGCACTTGCGCCCTGGAGAGTGGGAAGTTAGGAAAATATCCCGACGGGACCGCTTGGCCCTTGCCAAAAATGAGCAATACGCTCACCTCAAGATAATAGATAAATATGCACAGAATTATCCTGAGCTCGCCGCCGCCTTAGGATCAGACTACTTGGTTTCGTCCGATGTAATCGTTACCCGCAAGACTTTGTCGGATGAACAGATCAACAACATTCCTGGCCCGACCGAACGCACTCCAGTAGTCGACGATACGGTAGGCACACGGAGCTGTCTGCGGACTCCGAAAGGGACGACCGGAGAAGAGTCCAAAAGAGACTTGCTGCATGCGACTATTTCTTGCAAATGGACTATCCGTAGCGACCGATCTCAGAACACACGTCTCGAAGCGCAAAACTTGAGTAGGAATCGAAAGGGGAATCAGCCGCACATCGTGGTCGTGACGGGAGAGCCGCTTCCCGCACGGTTAGCGTCTGTTGCCTTGAGTACCGGTGACATAGATTGCGTATATCACTTTGCTTTGGACGAGCTTCTTGATGCCGTCGAAAGCCTGAAAATAGAATTCGAACAGAGGCGGGAATCCTCAAAACCGCAGCGTGAGCTGGTGGAAAAAAATAAACAGGAACTGATCGCGCTGAGACGCGATAAGAAATTCCTACGTCAACAAAAGGATTCCGAGGCGAAGGCGAAATGCGCGGAAATTGCCCGTCAAATCCGCGTTAAGATTGACGAGAACAAGTTGATAGTCGCAACTCTCAAGTCAACCGAGGGAGCGGACACCCGAACGGGTGGACAACTTCAGAAACTCATTGAAGAGCAGAAAGACCTGAAGAAGATTGTCGACGGAAAACGTCTCAAGGACATCGCAGACCTTCCCCTTGATCTTGCCGTGTAAGTCTCGCAGGCCACTATGGATCGCCTGACGATAGCCCGCCGTAGCGAGAACATGCGGCGAATTCGGAGCGAAGACACAAAGCCCGAGATTCGCGTAAGGTCGCTGGTTCACCGCATGGGTTACCGATTCAGACTTCACCGTCGTGACCTACCGGGTCGGCCCGACATCGTTCTGCCCTCTCTCAGCAAAATCATATTTGTCCACGGCTGCTTTTGGCATCAGCACCGGGGCTGCATTGATGGGCGACTGCCAAAGTCCAACTCGTCGTACTGGTTACCAAAACTTGAACGCAACAAGAAGCGCGACAAGAGCAATCGAACACGACTGACAAGACTTGGATGGGAGAGCCTTGTCGTATGGGATTGTGAAACAACCGATGAAGTTAGGCTCAATCGATTGTTGAAGCAATTTCTCCGCCGTTGAAGGCTACGGGTACAGGCGGTAGAGCATGCGCGGGAAGGGAATCGTTTCGCGGACGTGCTCTAGTCCGCAGATCCAGGCTACCGCTCTTTCTATACCCATGCCGAAGCCGGCGTGGGGGACGCTGCCGTACTTGCGCAGGTCTAGATACCATTTGAAGGCTTCTTCGGGGAGATTGTGTTCCTTGATGCGCTGTAGCAGCAATTCGTGCGAAGCGGTACGCTGCGAGCCTCCGATGATTTCTCCGTAACCTTCGGGGGCTAGGACGTCGACGCAGAGCGCGAGTTCGGGGCGTTGGGGATCGGGCTCCATGTAGAACGCTTTCACGCTTGCCGGATAACGATGCACCATCACCGGTTTGTCGTACTGTGAAGAGAGATAAGTTTCATCGGGCGAGCCTAGATCTCCTCCCCATTCGAACTTGTTTTCCAGCACACCTTCCGCGTGGCCTTCCTGCAGGTTCTTGACAGCATCGTCGTAACTCACGCGCGGGAACGGGGGTTCGATTTTTTCTAACTTCGTTACGTCGCGGCCAATGGTTTGTAAGTCGGGGCGGCGGTGTTCCAGGCAGCGCTTGACGATGAAAGTCAGGAAGCCTTCGGCAAGATTCATGAGATCGTCGAGTGTGCCGTAAGCGATTTCGGGCTCGACCATCCAGAATTCGGTGAGGTGACGGCGAGTCTTTGATTTCTCCGCGCGAAATGTTGGGCCAAACGAATACACCTTGCCGAGCGCCATCGCCGTGGCTTCGATGTAGAGCTGGCCGGATTGAGTGAGGTAGGCTTGCTCTTCGAAATAGTCG